>DRKS01000048.1 GCA_011051655.1 Sedimenticola sp. | reverse complement strand
GTTCGCCCAGGGCGATGCGGTTGGGGAGGTCGGTGGTGTGCATTTTGAGATCCGTGACCACCATTACCCGGTTGTCCGGATCCACCTGCGCCTGGATGTGCCATTCACCGGCCTCCGGCCTGGTGATGGTCAGCAGGTCGTAGCCCTCGTCCTGGTGCCAATTGACGGAGGGGGGAGGGTTTTTGGCGCTGAATTTCCTGCCGCCGGGCGTGATGATCCGGGTGGGCTCCGTGTTGTCCCGGCCGCGGAAGATCAACAGGGTGACCTCCTTGATGCTCTTGTCCACCTTGAAGCGGTTGTCTTCCAGCGGCAGGGTATCCGGTTTGCCCACCTTTTCGAAAATGCGCAGGAACACCCTTTGCAGGCGCTCTGCGTCATCGACTTGCTCGTACCAGCCGTCCGTCTCTCCGGCCAGCTGCTTCATCAGCTCGTGGTCGGCCCGCCCGGACAAGGCGATGGTGTGCACCCTGGCGCCCAGCTTTTTCAGCCGGGGCAGGACCTTGGAGAGGATGCGCTGGCGTGAGGCGGCGCTCTCGGCCGGATCCTTGGAGACATCGACCATGCCGTCGGTGAGCAGAACCACATCCCTCCGGTAGCGGTTGTCTCCCGGCTCCCAGTCCCTGGTGGCCCGTTGCAGGGCCTCCTCGATATTGGTGAACAGCCCCCGGGAATGGATCTCCCCGGCCTTGTCGCGGGCGTTCTTTTTCCAGGATTCGGTCACCTGTCCCAGGGGCACCTGCATGTTGACGTAGCGGCCGAAGGTCCAGACCCCGGCCCGGCTGCCCGCCGGCATCAAGCCCACCAGCAGGCGCAGGGCGGGCCGCCGCAGATTCTGCGGGTCGTTCTTCTTCATGCTGCCGGAGATGTCGATCACTATCCTGACATCGGCCTTTTGGGGGGCCATGGGCTTCGCCAGCGGGAAGGAGGCCGGGCTCAGCAGCAGCGCCAGAGCGGCGCATGCCGACAGCCATTGCCTGAGAAACAATATCGTCCGTTGCATGCTCATACGAATTAGGGCCTGTTAACAGGCCCTGAAATCCACGGGTGTAGAAGGACTAGCGTCCCGGGCGCGCCGGGACTTTAATTCGGTGAGGGTTGCAGCGCCCCGAAGCCCCGGTGGATCTGAATACCCTGCTGTGTCCGGGGTTGTGCCGGGCCGGTGTCTTGCATAACGGGCGGTGCTGATGGATGATAGAACGCTGGTGCAGATCAGCGCCGAAATCTTATTCAATGGACAGTCAAAAATCTCCCAACCTCCACCCCCGGGGCCTCAGGTTCCAGCAGGCCGTCGGGAAGTGCCGGGATCTGGTGCTGGTCGAGCTTTCCGCGCTTCTGGTCCAGATGTACGATCACACCGAATCCGCCCTGCTGGATTTTGCCGACAAGGCCGAAAGCAACGCCATCAGAACCCTGTTCCACGAGGCCATCCATAAGGTGCGGGATAGACGCCCGGCGGTTGAGAAGGCGTTTCAGAAAGAGCTCTCCAGGGGCTTTGCCGACTATGCCGCCAGGCGCCCCATAGCCCATAAGGCCGGCGGGGCCGGGCCGGGCAAAGCCGAGGAGTGGACGCTCGTTGACAAAACGGAGTTCGAGGATGATGTCGCGATCCAGAAGATTGCGTACAAAACGAGGAATCTCTACTACAAGCAGATCTACGCCTATTCCCAGAGAATGGCCCTGGTTCAGGGGGGTAAAAGGATTGAAGACAAAAACCTGCCGGCCAGCCCCATCCATATCCTGAACGCCTTCAAAACCGCCGTCGGCGAGATCGAAATCGAGAGCCGGACCAGGCTGATCCTGTACGCCCTGTTCGATAAATATGTCATGAGGAGCCTGGGAGGGGTCTATGATGGCTGCAATACCTTGCTGATCGATGCGGGTGTCTTCCCGAATCTCAAGCCGGTCGTCATCAAAAACCCGGGCCCGGCCCCGGCTCCGGAACCCGAAACCAGGAGGCGGGAGGAGCCGGCCGCCGGCGCCGGGGGGCAGGCCCCGTCCCCCCAGTCGCCGGAGGCGCTTGGGGCGGAGCTGTTCGATTCCATCAATTCGCTGCTGACCAGCCGCAGGCAGCGGGACCCCGAGTATGCCGCCTGCGCATCGTCCCCGGGGACGGCCTCCGTCGAAATGGCCACCAAGGCCGACCTGGTCCGGCAGATAAAGGAAATACAGCCCGCCGCCGGCGCGCCTGTGCCGGTCCCGGCGCCCGCCGCCTCACCGGCCGGTGAGGCGGCGGACCTGCAGGTCGACCGGGATTTTATCGAGGACCTGCGCAAGACCCTGGCCGAAGAGCGTAACAAGCTGTTCCAGGGGGTCGACAGGCGCAGGATCCCCACCGCCGACATGAATACCATCGAATTGGTGGGCATGCTTTTCGAGCAGGTGCTGGACGACCCTGTATTGCCCGCATCGGCCAAGGCCTTGATCTGCCGCCTGCATACGCCCTGCCTGAAGGCCGCCGTGATCGACTACCGCATCCTCTCCACTGCTGACCATCCCGTCCGCCTGCTGTTGAATCTCATGGTCAACGCCGGTTGCCAGTGGGTCGACGAATCCGACCTGGAGCAGGGCATATATCCCCAGTTGCGGGAGGTCGTGGATGGCGTCCTTGCCAACTTCAAGGAGGACCTGGGGATCTTCGAGGAACTTCTCGGCGAGTTGCGGGGCCAGGTCCTCAAGCTGGAGCAGAAGACCCGGATTATCGAAAAGAGAACCCAGGAGACTGTCCGCGGCCGGGACAGATTCGAAAGCGCGAAAAACCGTGTGACCCGGATCATCAATGAACGCATGGCGGGCCGGGAGCCGCTGCCGGCCGCCGTCAGGGGCTTTCTTGAACATGCATGGGCGGACAAGTTGATCCTGATGACGTTGCGCAGCCCCGACGCCGAGGCGTCACAAGACTGGTCGGAGGCCCTCGGGGTCATTGACGATATGCTCGATATGGCCGCTGCGGATCCGGCGGAAAGATCGACCTTGCAATTCAGGGAACGGCTTGGGTCCCTTCGCGGCAGCGTGGAGGAGGGGCTTTCCTCCCTCGGGGATTATCATCATGCGGACATCGGCGCCCTGTTCAGGGTGCTGTCGGGAGAAAGGCCCGGGGCCGGACCACAACCGGCGGGGGAGGCCCCGGCCGGCGCCGCCGGGCCCGTGGAGATCCCGGTGGAGGATTCCCGCTCCCTGGAGCTGACCGCCGATGAATTCGCCATGATGGAAAAATTGAAAACCATAAGCTATGGCACCTGGTTTGAATTCAGGGTCGGCGGACACAGGAGCCTCCGGCGGGTGAAGCTCTCC
>DRKS01000047.1 GCA_011051655.1 Sedimenticola sp. | reverse complement strand
TAGACATTGAATTTGCCTGTTGGTGCCACCAGACCCTTGATCCGTTTCTTGATCTTCCGGGTCTTGTCATCGATGATCACAAGCTCACCATCCTTGTCCCACAGGGAAACCCAGACCTCGTCGCCGGCCTTGTTGTACTCCAGGTGTACGACGGTCTTCTCAAACGTCATCTCCTGCGGCGGAGCATTAGGCTTGGTCTGATCGAAGATGGTCAGGGTCTTGGCCTTGGTCTTGTTGATGGTGTTGTCACACCAGACGTTCTTGCTCTTCGGGTGGGTCTTGATGAACAGGGAGTTGCCCGCCAGTTCCCACTCTCTCACCACGGTCCAGGCCTTGGGGCTCTTCGGGTCTGTGCTGATGATGGAGACCAGGCCCTCGCCCAGGTGTACCGTCGCCCACACAGGTCCGAACTCGGGATCGGTCCAGTTGGCGCCACGGCCGGGGTGCGGCTTGGTGCCGGTGACGATGTTCGCAACCAGCTTGCGCTCCACCGTGTCAATAACGGAGATGGTGTCACGGGCGTTGGCCGCGGACAGGAAGTAACGCTTGGTGATGTCCCAGCCGCCGTCATGCAGGAAGCGCTCGGCCTCGATGCGGGTCTCGGTGACGGTGCCTTCGTCCATCTTGCTGTAGTCCACCAGCAGGACGTGACCGGTCTCTTTCACGTTCAGCAGCCATTCGGGCTTCACGTGGGAGGAGACGATGGCGGCCACACGCGGCTCCGGATGGAACTCCTTGGTGTCGTAGGTGTAGCCCACGGTGCTCACGATCTGCAGCGGCTTGAGGTCGTCGCCGTTCATGATCACGTAGTGGGGCGGCCAGTAACCGCCGGCGATCACGTACTTGTCCTCGAAGCCCTTGTACTTGCTGCTGTCGATGGAGCGGGCGTCGATGCCGATCTTGACCTCGGCGACAATGTTGGGCGGGGTCGCCCACAGGTCCATCATGGTGGCCTTGCCGTCACGCCCGATGGCGTACATGTAGCGGCCGGAGGCGGAGGAACGCAGGATGTGCACCGCAAAGCCGGAGTCCATGGTGGAGATGATCTCCTTGGTGTCGCCGTCGACGATGGAGACCTTGCCGGCGTCACGCTGGACCACGCCGAAGAAGTTCTGCCAGTTGCGCGCGGGCGGCTTGGTGGGACGCTTGTCCACCGGCACGTGCACCTTCCAGGAGTTCATCATCTCCTTCAGGCCCCAGGGCGGAGGCTGGGGAGGCTCGTTCTGCACGAACTTGGCCAGCAACTGGGTCTCAGCCTTGGTCAGCTTGCCGTCCTTGCCCCAGCCCGGCATGCCGCCGTCGGTGCCTTCCCACAGGATCTTCTCCAGCTTGGCCAGTGATTTCTTGCGGGTCTTGGCGGGCGTGATGTTGGGTCCGGTGGCGCCCTGCCTCAGCGCGCCGTGGCAGCCGGAACAACGGTCAAAGTAGATGTATGCCGCTTCTTTCATCTGCTTTTCGGTTAGCTTGGGCACAGGCTGCAGTTCTGCACCCGTTGCCGTACCCGCCAGCATCAAGCCGGCGGCGATAGGCGTCAATAAAATACCTAGCTGCTTCTTCATTCGTCATTACCCCTTAGATATATATTAGGTGGCGATCTGGATGGCGCCATTAACTAAGCCGCATTGAATGGAGCACAAAATTCAAACCTGTGGCAAATATAACGCTTACGACTTTGCCAAAGATTCGGCCATTATTTTTAGTCTTGGAACCGGTAGCCATAATGCAAAATTACGCGGCACCGCTAAATTCCAGGGGGTACGGTAATATAGCCAAACACCCGCATCTTTGACCTATATCAAGTGAATACCGGCAAAGCCTCCCCCTTTATTTCCGGTGGATAGCCGGCCGCTTTGCCGGCGATATCAGCGCGCTGTCGAGCCCGGACGCAGGGAAAAATATTGTGTGATATGAAGGCCTTAACCCGGGAACCATTCGACTAGACCAAAGGGGTACCTCCGTAGCCGCATAAAGTGGTACGGCATAGACTCAGGCGGCAGGTGCTTCAAAGGGTCTTGGCCAGCACCAGCGCATCTTCCTTGCCCTCCTTCGCGGGGTAGTAATTTCGGCGTACGCCGATTTCATTAAAACCTGCGGCGTCATAAAGGGCAAAAGCGGCCTCATTTGAAACACGCACTTCAAGAAAGGCGGTATCCGCGTCATGCCGCCGGGCCAGCATGAGCATCCGGTTCAGCAGTTTTCGCCCAAGCCCCCGCCCCTGCAGCTCCGGATGTATGCACAAATTGAGGATGTTGGCCTCCCCCGCCGCCAGGGACATGATGGCATAGCCGACAATGCGTTCACCCAAGACGCAGACCCAACAGCAGTATCCCGCCCGCAGGCAGTCCCGCATGATGCCGGGCGTCCAAGGAAACTCGTAGGCCTGCGCCTCTATCGCCATGACTTCACCGAGGTCGGCCTCCCGCATGGGGCGCAACCGCAGGAGTGGAGACCTGAGAATAGCACTCATGGGAGAGGCCCGTGCAGCGCTTATCCGGTCGGCTTTGGGCTCTCTTTCCCGGCCAGGAACTTCGTTACCTGCTGCAGATCCTGCCAGGCCTTGGCCTTCTGCTCGGGGCTGCGCAGCAGATAGGCGGGGTGATAGGTGACCACCAATGGGATGGCGCTCTCGCCAAAGCCATGGACCCGGCCGCGCAGCCGCCCCACGGGATCAGTGGATTGCAAGAGGTTCTGGGCCGCTATCCGGCCCACCGCCAGGATGACCCTGGGGGCGACCAGTTCCACCTGGCGCAGAAGAAAGGGTTTGCAACGCAGCACCTCTTCCGGCCTGGGGTCACGGTTGCCCGGCGGGCGGCATTTGAGAATATTGGCGATAAACACCTGTTCCCGGTCGAGGCCGATGGCCTTCAGCATGGCATTGAGCAGCTTTCCGGCCCTGCCGACAAAAGGCTCACCCTGGCGGTCCTCATCAGCGCCGGGTGCCTCACCGATAATCAGGATATCCGCATTTTGATCGCCGACGCCGAACACCGTCTGGGTCCGGCTACGGTGCAAATCACAGGCCTTACAGGCAGCCACCCGTTCCCGCAACGCCGCCCAGTCCAGGCCGGCGACATTGTCGAGCCTGGGACTATCCGCTTCTTCCGCCGCGGGAGCCTTTTCCTGACACCACGCCTCAACAGGCGGCGGCACCAATTTTTCAGTTTCATCCGGCTGCCTGAACAGCCACGAGGTGATCCCCATGGCCTCCAGGTATTGTCTGCGCAACTGCTCATCCATCACTATTTCCCGGCACTTGGCACTTGGCACTCGGCACTCGGCACTGATTTTCAAACCTCCCCCTGCTGAGGGTGCGCCTTTCCACTGACCTGCACGATCTTGTTATAGCCGTTGATGTAGGCCTTGGCGGAGGCTATCACGATATCCGTATCCGCGCCCTGCCCATTGACCATGCGCCCACCCTTCGCCAGGCGCACGGTAACCTCGCCCTGGGCGTCGGTGCCACTGGTGATGTTGTTCACTGAATAGAGCTGGAGTTCAGCGCCGCTGTCGACAATGGCCTCGATGGCGCGATAGGTGGCGTCCACCGGCCCGCTGCCGGCGGCGCTGCCGGAGCGCTCTTCACCATCCACGGACAGGACCACCCGGGCCTGGGGCGTCTCCCCCGTTTCGGAGCAGACCCGGAGAGAGACCAGCTTCACCCGCTCGTACTCGGCGGCCAGGTTGGTTTCCGTCACCAGGGCCTGGAGGTCCTCGTCGAAGATTTCGTGCTTCTTGTCCGCCAGTTCCTTGAAGCGCGCAAAGGCGGCATTCAGTTCCTCCTCCGATTCAAAGGCGATGCCAAGCTCCTTCAGGCGCGCCCGAAAGGCGTTGCGGCCGGAATGCTTGCCCAGCACCATGCGGTTCGCCGACCAGCCCACGTCCTGGGCGCGCATGATCTCGTAGGTCTCACGGCTCTTGAGTACCCCGTCCTGGTGAATGCCGGACTCGTGGGCAAAGGCATTGGCCCCGACGATGGCCTTGTTCGGCTGCACGGGAAAACCGGTGATGCCCGCCACCAGCCGGGAGCAGTTCATGATCTGGGTGGTGTCCAGGCAGGTATCGCATGGAAAGAGATCACGGCGGGTGCGCACGGCCATCACCACCTCTTCCAGGGCGGAGTTGCCGGCCCGCTCCCCGAGGCCGTTGATGGTGCACTCCACCTGCCGGGCGCCGTTCATTACCGCGGCGAGGGCATTGGCCGAGGCCAGTCCGAGGTCGTTGTGACAGTGCACGGAAAATACCGCCTTGTCCGAATTGGGAATGCGTTCGATGAGATCGCGGATCAAGGCCCCAAACTGATCGGGCACGGCATAGCCCACGGTATCCGGGATGTTGAGGGTGCCCGCGCCGGCGTCGATCACCGCCTCCAGGATGCGGCAGAGGAAATCCGGCTCCGAACGCCCCGCATCCTCGGGGGAGAATTCCACATCATCCGTATAGCGCCGGGCGCGCTTGACCGCCGCCACCGCCCGTTCGATCACCTCCTCCGGCCGCATGCGCAGCTTCTCCCGCATATGGATGGGGGAGGTGGCGATAAAGGTGTGAATGCGAAAAGCGCTGGCCTCCCTCAGCGCCTCCGCGGCCCGGTCGATGTCTTTGTCCAGGGTGCGGGCCAGGCCGCAGACCGTGCTCTCCCTGATGGCCCGGGCCACCGCCTGCACGGCCTCGAAATCGCCCGGGCTGGCAATCGGGAAACCGGCCTCGATGACATCCACCCGCATCTTCTCCAGGGCCTTGGCGATACGGACCTTTTCATCCCGGGTCATGGAGGCGCCGGGGCTCTGCTCACCGTCGCGCAAGGTGGTGTCGAAAATAATGAGTTTGTCTGGATTGCTCACTGTGCTGCTCCGTTATCCACCGGATCCAGGGGTTGTCTCCGGCAATGCTGTTCAGGTTCGTATTGGTGCGTCATGCGGGCCCTCGCCAGGGCGTGTGGATTATTTCGCCCCTCAGGGCAGCAGTCGGAGCAGGGACAGGGGATGGAGATGTGAAAAACGCGTGCGCGGGATGCGGTTGTTTTGGGTGTGCTGCGCAGGTTTGGGCGTCTGAAATGAATCCATAATGGTTAACCCGTGGGCCTGCTGAAAATATAACCCATGGGCAGGGACTTGCCAAGCACGACAGGCACGGCAGGCCCCGGCCCACGAGACGTCAGACATTGAAGCGGAAATGAATCACATCGCCGTCCCGGACGATATAGTCCTTGCCCTCCAGGCGCAGCTTGCCCGCCTCCCTGGCCCCCTGCTCGCCGTTGCAGGCGATGAAATCTTCATAGGAGATCACTTCGGCGCGGATGAAGCCCCGCTCGAAGTCCGTGTGAATCACCCCCGCCGCCTGGGGCGCGGTGGCGCCGGCGGGGATGGTCCAGGCCCGCACCTCCTTCTCTCCCGCCGTGAAGTAGGTCTCCAGATTCAGCAGGCGATAGCCCGCCCGCACCACCCGGTTCAGGCCCGGCTCGTCCTGACCCATGTCCGCCAGGAAGTCCTTCTTGTCCTCATCGTCCAGTTGCGCAATCTCCGCCTCGATGGCGGCGCATACGGCCACAACTCCAGAGCCTTCGGTCTCCGCCAGCGCCTTTACGGCATCCAGGGCCGGGTTGTCCTCAAACCCCTCTTCGTCCACGTTGGCTATATATAAGGTGGGCTTGATGGTCAGCAGATGCAGATCGCGCAAGGCCAGCTTCTGGTCGTCGTCCAGCTCCATGGCGCGCACTGGCTCGCCCCGGTCCAGATGATCGCGCACGGCTTCCAGCAGGGTCTTGCGGGCGAGGATCTTCTTGTCTCCCGTCTTGGCCTGGCGGGCGGCCCTGGCCAGGGCCTTTTCCACCGTCTCCAAATCGGCCAGCGCCAGCTCCGTGTTGATCACCTCGATATCCCCCAGGGGATCAACCCGGCCCGCCACATGCACCACATCGTCATTCTCGAAGCAGCGCACCACATGGCAGATGGCGTCGGTCTCGCGGATATTGGCCAGAAACTTGTTGCCCAGCCCCTCTCCCCTGGAGGCCCCGGCCACCAGTCCCGCGATATCCACGAACTGCATAGTGGTGGGGATGACGTTTTGGGGTTTGACGATTGCGGCAATCCGGTCCTGGCGCGGATCGGCCACCGGCACGACGCCCACATTGGGGTCGATGGTGCAGAAAGGATAATTCTCGGCCGCGATAGTGGCCTGCGTCAGCGCATTGAAGAGCGTAGACTTGCCCACGTTGGGCAGGCCCACGATGCCGCATTTAAAGCCCATCAGAATCGCCCCTCGGGCAAAGTTGAAAGATACAAGTTACAAGTTCCAGGCAGTGAAAAGGCCGCGCATTATATACCTTTCGACTTGGAAGCTGTAACTCTGCTGCCGTGGATAGCGGAAGTGGCGGTTTTGCGGGAGCAACAAACCGGTCAATCGGACGACGTCCGATTGTAGTCATCCTCGAAACGGACGATATCGTCCTCGCCCAGGTAGCTGCCGGACTGCACCTCGATGACCTCCAGCGGGATGCTACCGGGATTCTCCAGCCGGTGCCTGCAGCCGAGGGGGATGTAGACGGACTCGTTCTCACTCAGCAGCAGCACCTCGTCTCCACGGGTCACCTTGGCCGTGCCCCGGACCACCACCCAGTGCTCCGCCCGGTGATGGTGCATCTGCAGCGAGAGAGTGGCGCCGGGCTTCACCCTCAGCCGCTTGACCTGGTAGCGGTCCCCCTCGTCGACGGGTTCATAGTCCCCCCAGGGGCGATGCACCCGGCGGTGGAACTGGCATTCACGACGCCGCTCCCCCTTCAGGCGCTCGGCCATGGCCTTCACATCCTGGGCCCGGTCCCTGTCCGCCACCAGCACGGCGTCCGGGGTCTCCACCACCACCAGGTTATTCACCCCCACGGCGGCCAGCAGGCGGTGCCGGGCGATAAGCAGGTTGCCGCCGGCATCCTGGGTGACAACATCGCCCTCGATGACGTTGCCCGCCCCGTCACTGTCCTTCAGCCCCCACAGGGCGGACCAGGCGCCGACATCGGACCAGCCCGCCGACAACGGCAGGACCACCGCCTCCACCGGGCCATCGGCGCCATCGGCAAGCCTCTCCATCACTGCGTAGTCGATGGAATCGGAGGGGCAATCCCGGAACCCCCCGGCCTCCACCCGGTAGAAATCCCCGTCCTGCATGCCGTTGCCGAAGGAGTTCCGGCAGGCGTCGGCGATATCGGGGCGGAACCGGCGGACCAGATCCAGCCATACCGAGGCCCGCATCATAAAAATGCCGCTGTTCCAAAGATAGTTCCCGTTGTCCAGATAACCCCGGGCCGTCTTCTCATCCGGTTTTTCGACAAAGGCCCGCAATGCACAGGCCCCGGCGCCTCCACTGCGGGGCTCGCCTTTGAGGATGTAGCCGTATCCCGTCTCCGGGGAGGTCGGAACTATGCCGAAGGTGACCACGGCGCCGGCGGCCGCCAGGGCATGCCCCCGGGCGACGGCGGCCTGAAATTCATTTTCCTCACTGATGAAGTGATCGGCCGGCATGACGATAAGCACCGGATCAGCGCCATCCCGCACCGCCATCATGGCGGCGACGGTCAACGCAGGGGCCGTATTGCGGCCCACCGGCTCCAGAATGATGGAGGCCGGATTCTGTTCCAGCAGGCGGAGTTGCTCGGCCACCAAAAAGCGGTGGGCCTCGTTGCAGACCACGAGGGGATCGGCAAGCTCGACGCCATCCAGTCCCTCCAGCCGGCGCAGGGTATCCTGGAACAGGGTATGCTCGGTGGCGAGGGGCAGGAACTGCTTGGGATAGGCCTCCCTGGACAGGGGCCAAAGGCGGGTTCCGGAGCCTCCGGAAAGCACAACAGGCTGAAGCGGCATCAGTCGATCCTGGTCAAATATTCAATTCGGGCTGGAATCATCCCAAACCCGCATACGGCATGGAAGAATATCAGACGGCCGCACCGGCTCAAAACCAGGATCTTTCAGGAAATGGAAAACAGCTTGTCGAAATTGGCGATGCGCAGGATTTCACGAATACCCTCGTTGCCATTGACGATCTTTATATTCTGTTTGGGTTTTGCGTATTCCCGCAACTGCAGCAGCATCCCCATGGCGGAGCTGTCCATATAGTCCGCCCCGGCCAGGTCCACTACATAGGTCATCTCGCCCTTGGGGTATTCCTTATAGGCATCGACGAATTCCCGGTGCTTGGAAAAATCAAAACGCCCCGACACATGAATGGTGATTTCACTCCCGTCAGAAGAGGCTGTGGTGGTAATACTCATATCTCCTTCCTCATGCCTTGATTTCGAATAATCGCTCGAAGCGGGTGACATCCATTATCTGCCGCACGGAGGCATTGCATCCTTCCAATGTGATGTCCGCTTTATCCCCCCCGGCCCGCTCCCTGAGAACCAACAGCATCCCCAGGGCCGCGCTATCCAGGTAGTCGGTCCGGCTGAAATTAATGATAAATTTCGTCTGGGCCGGGTCGACGGCGCTGTAGGCGTCACGAAACTCCCCGTGACAGGAAAAATCGAAACGCTCACCTATGTTGATGGTTATGGTTTTTCCGTCGGCTGAAATATTCGAAGTAACCTTCATTTCGCTCCCCATCTGTTTGCCCGGCCAGACAAGCGCCGGCTAAAAGAGCTCCACCTCACCTTCATCCATGCTTTCCTGCGCAACAGGATTATGCAGGCCCTCCTGGGTTGCGGCATCCAGCGCCGCAACATGTTCGCACAATGCCTCCAGCCCCTGCACATAGGCGCTGATGCCGCCCTCTCTGTTGAGCTGCAGTTCCCGGATGCCCGCATCAATATTCTGAATCATCTGCTCCACCCGCTGCAGGTGCCGGCCGGTATGCGAGGCAAGCTGGGTCACGATGTCTTCAAATTGCAATGAGCGAACGGCGTCCGCCACCATGCCCTCGATACAACTGGTGACGGTGGCCACCTCGTTCAAACGGTCCTGTGTCTTAAGATTCAGTTCTCCAATATGCCGCATCATCTCATCCACCCTGGCCTTGGACTTGATAGCGAAATTCATGTCCTTGGAAGCCAGGGAACCAATGGTTTCACGGGCATTCTTAACATCGGCCCGCACCGAGCCCAGCACGGAGCGGATCTCTTCATTGAAACGCTCGGACCGTTGGGACAGTTTACGCACCTCATCCGCCACCACTGCAAAACCACGGCCCGATTCTCCGGCCCGGGCCGCTTCGATGGCCGCGTTCAAGGCCAGCAGGTTGGTCTGGGAGGAAATAGCCTTCACGTCATCGAGCAGGGCATCTGCCTC
>DRKS01000046.1 GCA_011051655.1 Sedimenticola sp. | reverse complement strand
TTATGAAATTCAATGTACTTAGCCTCATAAGGTGATGGCGGTTAATTTATACTCTGTCCTATTTGGTTTTTGGAACAATCTGGCTTCGCATCTTGAACGATCAGCCTTGAACCATAGCTACGGCTATGCTTCGGCGGCCGATCGTTCAACCTGCTTCGCCAGCTTGCCCCAAAAATCCAAATCCTGGTGAGAAATGCGGGTTAAACCTCGGCCGGCATCAGGCGCCCTTGTGCATTCCCCGGGGCGCCGCTGAAGAGATGGCCCTGCCGGACGCAATAGGCGAGCCATTTGGACAGGAAAAGATTGGCGTCCCACTTCTGCTTCAGGCTGAGAGAATGGATGTCTTTATCCAGGGGGAGGGAACGCTGCCTCAGGTCCAGCACCTCCACCTGCCGGGCATCGTGATAGATACGCAGCCTGGCGTCCGGGTCCGGCCGCCGCTCCCCGGCATGATCGAAATAATAAGTGAGACGGACCAGGGTGGTATAAGGGGTCTGCTCCAGTATTTCCAGGTAGAGGCCGACGGAATCCCCCGCCCGCGACAGGCAGCGGCCCCGCAGCAGGCGCAATCCCGGCGCCAGCTTCATGAAATAACGATAGTTCTCGTCACACAGGTCCATCAACCCACCGACGGTGGGACGGCCGTCGAGCAGGTGCCGCAAGCTCCAGGGATACCATGGCATTCTCATAAACAAGGGGAGCGACGCCGGATGCGCAAACTTTATCCGCCCGCCGCGTCTCCGACCTGTTTGCGCGCCTCTTCCATGTCCAGGGCCGCGGCCCTGGCGATCAGCTCCCGCAAGGCCGGCTCCGGCAGGGCACCGGCCTTGTTATAAACGATGATCCGCTCCCGCAGGATCATCAGCGTGGGAACGGAGCCTATATTGAACTGGCTGGCGATTTCCTGTTCTTCCTCCGTGTTCACCTTGGCGAAGAGGATTTCCGGATGGTCCTGCGCAACCTTCTCGAATACCGGCATGAAAGAGCGACAGGGGCCACACCAGGGGGCCCAGTAATCCACGATGATGAAATCATGCCCGGTTACGGTTTGTTCAAAATTGTCTTTGGTCAGTTCAACGACGGGCATGGGCGACCCCTGATTCAAAAGCCGGCAGCGGGCTTGCGGTTCCCGGAAACCCGCTGCTCATCAGTCGAAACTACTTCTCCGCCAGCTTCAGCATCAGGTCGTTCAGCCGCCGGACAAAGCTCGCCGGATCCTCCAGCTGCCCCCCCTCCGCCAGCAGGGCCTGATCGAACAGCACCTTGGCCAGATCCGTGAAACGCTCCTCATCGGTCTCCGCCTCCAGGCGCTCCACCAGCGGATGGCCGGTATTGATTTCCATGATCGGCT
This sequence comes from Sedimenticola sp., assembly GCA_011051655.1. Taxonomy (GTDB): domain Bacteria; phylum Pseudomonadota; class Gammaproteobacteria; order Chromatiales; family Chromatiaceae; genus DRKS01. Next base: position 59,138 of record DRKS01000046.1, on the reverse strand, counting down.
TCGGACTCGGCGCCTCCTGCCCGGCGGACTTGAGCAACCGCGCCAGGTTGGCGCTCATGTCATAATCCTCCACCACCAGGCAGGCCGGCGAATCCGTCAGGCGGAAGCTGACCCGCACATCCTTGACGGCATCCTCGCCCAGGACCTTCTTCAGCCGCTCCACCAGATCCTTATGCTCCTTGGCGGCCTCTTCATGCTCCTTCTTCTCCTCCTTGTCCTCCAGCTCACCCAGGTCCAGTTCCCCCTTGGCCACGGACTGGAGGGGTTTCTCCTTGTACTCCGTCAGGTGCGACAGCAGCCACTCGTCCACCCGGTCCGCCAGCAACAGCACCTCGACATCCTTCTTGCGGAAGACCTCCAGGTGGGGGCTGTGACGGGCAGCGGGCATGCTGTCTGCGGTGATGTAATAGATCTTCTCCTGACCCTCCTTCATGCGCCCGATATAGTCGTCGAGGGAGACGTTCTGCTCGTCCCCCTCCCCCGCCGTGCTGGCAAAGCGCAGCAGGCCGGCGATGCGCTCCCGGTTGGCGTAGTCTTCCGCCGGGCCCTCTTTCATGACCTTGCCGAACTGCTTCCAGAACTCCGCATATTTCTCCGGCTCATTCTTGGCCATTTTCTCCAGCAGCCCCAGGATGCGCTTGACGTTGGCCGACCGGATGGTGTCGATCTTGCGGTTGTGCTGCAGGATCTCGCGGGAGACGTTCAGGGGCAGATCGTCGGAATCCACAATGCCCTTCACGAACCGCAGATAATGGGGCAGCAGCTTGTCCGCCTCGTCCATGATGAAGACCCGGCGCACATAGAGCTTGATGCCGTGTTTCTGATCCCGGTCCCACAGGTCGAAGGGGGCGCGCTTGGGGATGTAGAGCAGGGCGGTGTACTCGTTGGTGCCCTCCACCCTGGTGTGGACATGGGCCAGGGGCTCCTCGAAATCATGGGAGACGTGCTTGTAGAACTCCGCATACTCCTCGTCGGAGATCTCGGACTTGGGGCGCATCCACAGGGCCGAGCCCTTGTTGACCGCTTCATACTCCGGCTCGTCCTTCTCCTCTTCCTCCCCGTGGCTCTCCTTGCGCATCTCGATGGGAATGGCGATGTGATCGGAAAACTTGCTGATGATGGAGCGCAGCCGGTAGCCCTCCAGGAACTCGCTCTCATCCTCCCGCAGATGCAGGATGACATCGGTGCCGCGCCCCTGCTTCTCCACCGTCTCCAGGGTGTAGCTGCCCTCCCCCGTGGACTCCCAGCGCACCCCGTGCTCCGGACCCAGACCCGCCCGGCGGGTGACGAGGGTGACCTTGTCAGCGACGATGAAAGAAGAATAGAAACCCACCCCGAACTGGCCGATGAGCTGGCTGTCTTTGGCCTGGTCGCCGGTCAGGGCCTCCACGAACTGGCGGGTGCCGGAGCTGGCGATGGTGCCGATGGTCTCGCTGACCTCCTGGCGGCTCATGCCGATGCCATTGTCGGAAATGGTGACGGTCCGCCGCTCCTTGTCGAAATCGACCCGGATCCTGAGATTGGGATCGTCCTCGAACAGGGCCTCGTCCGTCAGCGCCTCGAAGCGCAGTTTCTCCGCCGCATCCGACGCATTGGAAATCAACTCACGCAGAAAGATCTCCTTGTTGCTGTACAGGGAGCGGATCATCAGGTTCAGCACCTGACTCACCTCCGCCTGAAAATCCAGGGTTTCCTTATGTGCCTCGACTGTCATGACCTTGCCAATCCTCCCGGTTGTTCCGGATAAACCCGGTTGATGAAAAAGGGTTGAAAAAACAGCAAAACGCTATACATGGGGCCGGGCGACGGTTTTTCAATGACCCGGCGAAAAATCATGGCCGGACGCCAGGACCCGGGAGCCCTCGCCCCCGGCCCCCCGCCTGTGTTGAAATAACACTCGGGAACCCTACGGAACGGCAACCACCATGCGGATAAAAACCATTGAAACCCGGCCCTACGAGGGCCAGCGCCCCGGAACCTCCGGCCTGCGCAAAAAGGTCCGGGTCTTCCGGCAACCCCATTATCTGGAAAACTTCGTCCAGTCCATTTTCGACACCCAGGCGGACCTCGCCGGCGGCACCCTCGTCGTCGGCGGCGACGGCCGCTACTACAACCGGGAGGCGACCCAGATCATCCTGCGCATGGCCGCCGCCAACGGCATCGCCCGCGTCCTGGTGGGCCAGGGGGGGCTGCTCTCCACCCCGGCGGTCTCCTGCCTGATACGCAAGCACCAGGCCCGGGGCGGCATCGTGCTCTCCGCCAGCCACAACCCCGGCGGGCCGGAGGAGGATTTCGGCATCAAATTCAACGTCCCCAACGGCGGGCCGGCCCCGGAGGGGGTTACCGGGGCCATCCACCGGCGCACCGGCGAAATCAGCCGCTACCGGATCCTGGAGGCGGCGGACATCGACCTGGAGCGCATCGGCAAGACCCGGCTGGGCGGGATGGAGGTGGAGATCATCGACCCGGTGGCGGATTACGCCGAACTGATGCAGACCCTGTTCGATTTCGACCGCATCCACCAGTTGTTCAACTCCGGCCTGTTCCACATGCGCTTCGACGCCATGCACGCCGTCACCGGTCCCTACGCCGTGTGCATCCTGGAGCGGATGCTGGGGGCCACGCCGGGCACCGTCATGAACGGCGAGCCCCTGCCCGATTTCGGCGGCGGCCACCCGGACCCCAACCTGGTCCACGCCCGCGAGCTGGTGGCCCTGACCCGGGGCAGCGGCGGCGTGGACTTCGCCGCCGCCTCCGACGGCGACGGCGACCGCAACATGATCCTGGGCCGGGACTGCTTCGTCACCCCCAGCGACAGCCTGGCCATCCTGGCCGCCAACGCCCATCTGGCGCCCGGCTACCGCAGGGGACTTGCCGGCGTGGCGCGCTCCATGCCCACCAGCCGGGCGGTGGACCGGGTGGCGGACGCCCTCGGCATCGAGTGTTTCGAGACCCCCACCGGCTGGAAATTCTTCGGCAACCTGCTGGATGCGGGCAGGATCACCCTGTGCGGCGAAGAGAGCTTCGGCACCGGCTCCAACCACGTGCGGGAAAAGGACGGCCTCTGGGCGGTACTGTTCTGGCTCGACCTGCTGGCCGTGAAGCAACAACCCGTGGCCTCCATCCTGCGGGAGCACTGGCGCAGATTCGGCCGCAACTACTACAGCCGTCACGACTACGAGGCCATCGACACAGAGGCCGCCGCCGGCCTGATGCAACATCTGCGCGAGGGCCTCGCCGCCCTGCCGGGACAGCGCTTCGGGGACCATGAAGTGGATTTCGCGGATGACTTCGCCTACACCGATCCGGTGGACGGCAGCCGCTGCGAAAACCAGGGCATCCGCATCGGCTTCCGGGACGGCTCCCGCATTGTCTACCGCCTCTCCGGCACCGGCACCGAAGGGGCCACCCTGCGGGTCTATCTGGAGGCCTGCGAGCCCGATCCGGCGAAGCAGAACCGGGAGACCGCGAAGGTCATGGCCCCCCTGGCGGAAATCGCCGGCGGGCTGGCCCAGATCGAACAACGCACAGGGCGGGACAGGCCCAGCGTCATCACCTGACCACCGCCGCCCGGCGCTTCAGCCCGGTCTCCACCAGGATGCCGGAGGCCAGCTCCTCGATGGACATGGCGGTGGTGTTGAGATATGGAATCTTCTCCTGCTGGAACATCCGCTCCGCCTTCTGCACCTCGAAGCGGCACTGCTCCAGGGAGGCGTAACGGCTGTCCGGCCGACGCTCCTGGCGGATGCTGCTCAGGCGCTGGGGAGAGATGGTCAGGCCGAACAGGATCTTCTTGTAGGGGCGCAGCACCCCGGGCAGCCCGGGCGTTTCAAAGTCGTCATCGGTCAGGGGATAATTGGCCGCGCGGATGCCGAACTGCATGGCGAGATACAGGGATGTGGGCGTCTTGCCCGAACGCGACACGCCGATCAGAATCAGGTCGGCCGTATCCAGGTTCTTCAGCCGCTGGCCGTCATCGTAATTCAATGCGAAGTTGACCGCGTCGATCCATTTCCCGTAGCCCTCTCCGCTGCCCATGCTGTGCACCCGGCCTATGGAGTGGGAGGACTTCACCCCCAGCGCCTTCTCCAGGGGGCCGATGAAGGTGCCGAAGAAATCCAGCACCACGCCCTTGCTGGCCTCCAGCACATTGCGGCACCGCACGTCCACCATGGAGGAGAACACCAGGGGCGGCTCACCGCTCTCGTCGGCCGCCGCATTGATGCGCTCCACCACCTTGCGCACCTTGTCCACGGTATCCACATAGGGGATGATCACCTGGTCGAACTCCACCTCTTCAAACTGGGTCAGGAGGCTTCGCGCAAGGGTTTCCACCGTTATGCCGGTGCGGTCCGAAATATAAAAGGCCGTGCGGTTCATGGGGGGAGCCCAGGGTCTGTCCAGAGCCGCCATTCTAGTCCAAATAATCCCTTGAAGCCATGCGGATATATGTTCAGCGGCGCCCGATTATAGTAGTCTACGCACCTGTGAAACCGGCGTCTGAACCGGATGGAGACCCAAACCCGGACGCTGAAGCAGACCACATCTCCGTACCGGTGGACCGGTACGGCCATCCATCCCGAATCTGCACAACAACCGGAATTGAGGAAACAGCTTCCATGTCCAACTATGTCCTGTGGCTAAATGAAATAGGTATGAACGACGTCGATACCGTCGGCGGCAAGAATGCCTCTCTGGGCGAGATGATCCAGAACCTGACCGACCTCGGCGTCCGGGTGCCCGGCGGCTTCGCCACCACCGCGCATGCCTACCGCGAATTCCTGGCCCAGGACAACATGGGAGACCGCATCCAGGCGGAACTGGACGCCCTGGACGTGGACGACGTCAACACCCTGGCCGAAACCGGAGCCAGGATCCGCCATTGGATCATGGAGACCGAATTCCAGCCCGGGCTGGACCAGGCCATCAACGAGGCCTACCAGACCCTGGTGGAGCAGCAGGGCGAAGACATCTCCTGGGCGGTGCGCTCATCCGCCACCGCCGAGGATCTGCCGGACGCCTCCTTCGCCGGCCAGCAGGAGACCTTCCTCAACGTCAAGGGCCTGGGCAACATCAAACACGCCATCCGGGAGGTGTTCGCCTCCCTGTTCAACGACCGGGCCATCTCCTACCGGGTGCACCAGGGCTTCGAGCACCGCCACGTGGCCCTTTCCGCCGGCATCCAGCGCATGGTGCGCAGCGACATCGGCGCCAGCGGCGTGGCCTTCACCCTGGACACCGAGTCCGGCTTCCGCGACGTGGTCTTCGTCACCGCATCCTACGGCCTGGGTGAAATGGTGGTGCAGGGGGCGGTCAACCCGGACGAGTTCTACGTCCACAAGCCCACCCTGGCCGCCGGCCGTCCCGCCATCGTCCGCCGCAACGTGGGGGACAAGGCGATCCAGATGATCTACGCCAGCGGCAACCACCACGGCAACCCGGTCAAGACCGTCGACGTGCCGGAAGAGAAGCGTTCCCTGCTCTGCCTCTCCGACGAAGAGGTGGAAGAGCTCTCCCGCCAGGCGGTCGTCATCGAACAGCACTACGGCCGCCCCATGGACGTGGAATGGGCCAAGGACGGCAACGACGGCAGGATCTACATTGTCCAGGCCAGGCCGGAGACGGTGCAAAGCCGCAGCGGCCAGGTGATCGAGCGCTACGACCTGAAAGAGAAGGGCGAGAAGATCGTGGAGGGCCGCAGCATCGGCGGGCGCATCGGCCAGGGCACCGCCAGGATCATCATGGACATCGACGACATGGATCACATCCGGCCCGGCGACGTGCTGGTCACCGACATGACCGACCCCGACTGGGAGCCCATCATGAAGCGGGCCTCCGCCATCGTCACCAACCGGGGCGGGCGCACCTGCCACGCCGCCATCATCGCCCGCGAGCTGGGGGTGCCGGCGGTGGTGGGCTGCAACGATGCCACCGACCGCATCACCGACGGCATGGAGGTCACCGTCTCCTGCGCCGAGGGCGACACCGGCATCGTCTACAAGGGGCTGCTGGAATTCGAGCACTCCGTCATCGAGCTGGACCGCATGCCGGAGATCCCCACCAAGATCATGATGAACGTGGGCAACCCGGACCGGGCCTTCGACTTTGCCGGCATCCCCCACTCGGGCATCGGCCTGGCGCGGCTGGAATTCATCATCAACAACATGATCGGCATCCACCCCAAGGCGCTGCTGGAGTACGACAGCCTGCCGCAGGAACTGAAAGACGAAATACACCCCCGCATCGCCGCCTACGGCAACCCCAGGGAATTTTTCATCGCCAAGCTGACCGAGGGCATCTCCACCCTGGCGGCGGCCTTCTCGCCCCATCCGGTGATCGTGCGCATGTCGGACTTCAAGTCCAACGAATACGCCAACCTCATCGCCGGCCCCCGCTACGAGCCGGAGGAAGAGAACCCCATGCTCGGCTTCCGCGGCGCCTCCCGCTACGTCTCCGAGAGCTTCCGCGACTGCTTCGAGATGGAATGCGAGGCCCTCAAGCGGGTGCGCAACGACATGGGCTTCACCAACGTGGAGGTGATGATCCCCTTCGTGCGCACCCTGGGGGAGGCCAAGGCCGTCACCGCAGCCCTGGCCGCCAACGGCCTCAAGCGGGGCGACAACGGCCTGCGCCTGATCATGATGTGCGAGCTGCCCTCCAACGCCGTGCTGGCGGAGGAATTCCTGCAATACTTCGACGGCTTCTCCATCGGCTCCAACGACATGACCCAGCTCACCCTGGGGCTGGACCGCGACTCCGGCCTGGTGGCCGCCAGCTTCGACGAACGCGACCCCGCCGTCATGAAAATGCTCAGCATGGCCATCAAGGCCTGCCGGGACGCGGGCAAGTACGTCGGCATCTGCGGCCAGGGGCCGTCCGACCACCCGGACCTCGCCCGCTGGCTGCTGGAGCAGGGCATCTCCAGCGTCTCCCTGAACCCGGACACCGTCATCGAGACCTGGCTGTTCATGGCTAAAAATCAGTAAGCAGTTGACAGTTGGCAGTTAACAGGAAAAGCGGCTGCGGGAACCAGGCCTTCGGCAAGCCAGTATTCCATCATCGTTACTTGACAGACGAGACCACAACTCGATTACCGGACAGCAACTACCTGATAATTTAGGATACAAAAACATTTAACCGCAGAGGACGCAGAGATTCGCAGAGGTTTTTATTTATTATCAATAAGCTGGCTGGCATTTCATTTCTCTGCGCACCTCTGCGTCCTCTGCGGTTAATATTTATCTTTTACCAATCTTAATTTATAAAATTGATGAAGTACGAATAGCGATATCAATTTGCATTCAATCCGGAATTGAAATATGCGGTCACTTAGCGTAAGAAACCTGCCCGACAGCGTTTATGAGGGTATAAAGCGCATGGCGGAGGCCAACCATCGCAGCATGCAGGAACAGATTCGCCATCTGCTGGAACAGGAGGTCAGGCTGGCCGCCAATTCGCCGCTTTCCGCCGCCGGGGAGTGGCGCGCGCGGCTCGCCAGCCGGAACCTGGCGGACACCGTGAACGATGTGCGGGAAGACCGCCGGAGATGATCGGTGTCATCGACACCTCGGCCCTGATTCGGGTTTTCGTGCCGGACGGCCCGATGCCAGAAGGCCTTGAGGCATTTCTACGGGGAGCGGAAACGGGGGAGAATATCGCCATCGCTCCGCAGCTGATGCTCGCGGAAGCCGGGAATGTTTTACATAAAAAACGTCTCCGTGGAGAGCTGAGCGACAAAGAGGCGCTTACCCTCCTTGATCTGGTTCAATCCATGCCGATCCGCCTGGTTGGCCACGAAGAGCTGATGGGCGGCGCGCTACGGCTGGCCGGGCAACACAAGCTGACTGTCTACGACGCGCTGTTTCTCGAACTGGCCCGGCAGAAAGGAGCACATCTTTTCAGCGCGGACGAACAGCTTTGCACCCTAATGCCCTCAACCCTGACAACTGACAACTGATAACTGATAACTGATAACTGATAACTGACAACTGACAACTGATAACTGACAACTGACAACTGACAACTGACAACTGACAACTTCAAAGCATGGCCCAATTCATCTACACCATGAACCGCGTGGGCAAGGTGGTCCCGCCCAAGCGGCAGATCCTGCGTGACATCTCACTGTCCTTCTTCCCCGGCGCCAAGATCGGCGTGCTGGGCCTCAACGGCGCGGGCAAGTCCACCCTGCTGCGCATCATGGCCGGGGTGGACACCGAGATCGAAGGGGAGGCCCGGCCCCAGCCCGGCATCCATGTGGGTTACCTGCCCCAGGAGCCCCAGCTCGATCCGGACAAGGATGTGCGCGGCAATGTGGAAGAGGCCCTGGCCGAGGTGACCCACGCCCTCAAGCGCCTGGATGAGGTCTACGCCGCCTACGCCGAACCGGATGCCGACTTCGACGCCCTGGCCAAGGAGCAGGCCAGGCTGGAGGACATCATCCAGACCCAAGACGGTCACAACCTGGAGCGCACCCTGGAGGTGGCCGCCGACGCCCTACGCCTGCCCCCCTGGGATGCGGACGTGACCAAGCTCTCCGGCGGCGAGCGCCGCCGCGTGGCCCTGTGCCGCCTGCTGCTCTCCAAGCCGGACATGCTGCTGCTGGATGAGCCCACCAACCACCTGGACGCCGAGTCCGTGGCCTGGCTGGAGCGGTTCCTGCACGACTACCCCGGCACCGTGGTGGCGGTCACCCACGATCGCTATTTTCTCGATAACGTGGCGGGCTGGATCCTGGAGCTGGACCGGGGCCACGGCATCCCCTGGGAAGGCAACTACAGCTCCTGGCTGGAGCAGAAGGAGGCCCGGCTGGAACAGGAAGAGCGCGCCGAACAGGCCCGCATCAAGGCCATGAAGCACGAGCTGGAGTGGGTGCGGAGCAACCCCAAGGGGCGCCACGCCAAGAGCAAGGCCCGGCTGGCCCGCTTCGACGAGCTGCAGACCCAGGAGTTTCAGAAGCGCAGCGAGACCAACGAGATCTACATCCCGCCGGGGGAGCGCCTGGGGGACCTGGTCATCGAGGCCAGGGGCCTGCGCAAGGCCTTCGGCGACCGGCTGCTGATAGACGATCTCAGCTTCAACCTGCCCAAGGGGGGCATCGTGGGCATCATCGGCCCCAACGGCGCCGGCAAGACCACCCTGTTCCGCATGCTCACCGGCGCGGAAAAACCGGATGCCGGGGAACTGCGCATCGGCGACACCGTGCAGATCGCCTGCGTGGACCAGTCCCGCGACGCCCTGGACGACACCAAGACCGTGTGGGAAGAGATCTCCGGCGGCTCCGACATTATCACCGTGGGGCGCTTCGAGATGCCCTCGCGCGCCTATGTCGGCCGCTTCAACTTCAAGGGCCCCGACCAGCAGAAGCGCATCGGCGACCTCTCCGGCGGCGAGCGCAACCGGGTGCACCTGGCCAAGCTGCTGAAGAGCGGCTGCAACCTGCTGCTGCTGGACGAGCCCACCAACGACCTGGACGTGGAGACCCTGCGCGCCCTGGAAGAGGCCATCCTGGACTTCCCCGGCTGCGTCCTGGTGATCTCCCATGACCGCTGGTTCCTGGACCGCATCGCCACCCACATCCTGGCCTTCGAGGGCGACAGCAAGGTGACCTGGTTCGAGGGCAACCATGCGGACTACGAGGCTGACCGTAAACGCCGTCTGGGCGTGGATGCGGATCAGCCCCACCGCATCAAATACAAACGCATCGACGCCTGAGCCGCGGCCGCCCATTCACCGCGGGGCGCTGCTTCCCCCGGTGTCCGAGCTCCGGGACCGCACCCGCTCCTGCTTCGCCTTCAGGATTTTCTGGAAATCCGCCATGGTGAATTTTTTCTTCGCCGGCGGCGGCGGGCGCACCGTCAGGCCGTTGGGCAATCTCTCCCGGCTTCCGTCGGCGCCGATCAGTATCACGTCATAGACCCCCACCGGCATATCCGGCGGGAGGGTCGCCGCCATGGCCGGTCCCTCTGTTCGCTTCCACGCCATGCGGGGCAGCAGCTTGATGACACGGGGAACCCCTTCGCCCGCCAGGAATGCGTGGAGGCCGTTTACATCGACCCCGGTCAGCCGCCGGGAACCTGGGTAGAAATTTTTGATCACCGGCTCCCGTGGCCGGGATATGTCCACCTCGAACAGTCCGGATCCGGCTGAGGTTGCATACAGGACCCCGTCCCTTATCGCCAGGTCATTGACGGCTTCGCGCAGGGCAATGGCCGAGACCTCTTTGAGATCCCCCGGGGCGGCATTGAAAATCCGGACCGTCCCCCTCTTCCCGGCGACGAACAGCCGTCGGCGGTCGCCCCGGATGATGACGGGCTCATCCTCCACCGGGAGCCGTTTTATCCTTCTTGGGGAACGGGGATCACTGATATCCACCACGTCCACCGATGCGTTCTTTCCCGCCAGAAAGAGCCGGTCTCCTTCGACCAGGTAGTCGTTGACCCGCTCCCGGTGGACCCCCAGCAGCCGGGGATGGGCCGGGTCCCGGATATCGGCGATGACCAGCCCCGCCGCATCGTCCTCCACCACGGCGATGGCGCCCGAGACCCGCACCCTGCGGGCCGACCCCGGCGTCTCCAGCCGTCCGATCGGGCGGGACTCGTAGGGTTCCCGGATATCCATGATGTGCAGGCCGCTGGTGCCCGAGGCGACGAAGGCGAGATCCCCCTGGAGGTCGATATCCCCGGCGAAGCCCGTGAGTTCCACCGCCGCGATCCACACGGGATAGAGCGGGTTCTTGAAATCGAACACCTGCATGCCCCCCGGTCCGGCCGCGGCGAAGCCATAGTCGCCCTTGATCAGCATCCGCTCCAGCCGCTCGCGGCCCTGGTAGGTTCCGATGGCGCGCGGGCTGGCCCGGTCGCTGATATCCATCAGGGTAAAACCGCCCCACCAGTCCATCACATAGGCGATATCGTCCCTGACCCGCACGTCCCATACCGCCCCCTGGGTGTCATATTGCCCAACCAGCACCGGCCTGGCGGGGTTCTCCACGTCCAGGATCTGCATGCCTGATTTCCAATTGGAGAGATAGAGGTATCTGCCCTGGATCTCCAGGCTGCGGCAATGTCCGGGGGTGGGGAAATGGGCCAGCGGTTTGGGGTCGCCGGGCTGGCTCAGGTCGAGGATATGGAGCCCGTCATCGAAAAAGGCGACATAGGCCTTATCGCCCCGGACCACCACATCCTCAGCCGCCCCGCCCGGCTTGAATTGCCCGGTCTGCCTGGGATGCAACGGATCGGTGACGTCGAATATCAGCAGGCCGGCTTCATCATCGGCCAGATAGACCTTGTTATCCACCAGGTCGATGCCCCAGGTATTGCCCGGCGTATCCACACCGCCGATGAGCCTGGGGTTGGTCACATCGCTCACGTCGATGATGCGGAAGCCGCGGCCGTGGTCGGCCAGGTAGAGCAGATCGCCCTCCAGCTCCAGGGTGTAGGCGAGCCCCGGCAGCTTGAGGCCGCCCACCGCCTTTACGTTCAGGGGATCGCTGATATCCATGATCTGAAGCCCCCAGTCGTCGTCTCCCATATAGGCATAGTCGCCCCGCACCAGGATGCCCTTGGGGGAGCCGGGGGTGAGAAAGGTGGACATCAGAAGGGGGCGGCGGGGCATGCTGACATCCCAGATCTGCAGGCCGGAGAACCAGTTCGCCACATAGGCCAGATTGTCCCGCAGGAAGACCTTGCGGCTGCCGCCGAGGTTCACCTCGTTGCTGGCGATCCGGGGGATGGCCTCCTGGGAGAAATCGATCCAGTGGAGACGGTCCCCGGCCGCCACCAGGGCCTCTCCCGGCCGGAAGCCGATACCGGCCGCGCCGTCCGGCATGCGGTAGGCGGAGACGATTTTCGGCCTCGCCCGCCTGCCGATATCCAGCAGGTGCAGCCTGGACTCCTCATTCACCCCAAGCGCCCGGTCACCCCGGACCGCTATGAAACGCAGGTCCCCCAGTCCATTGTGGCTGCCGGCCCAGCGGATATCGGACACATCCCTGACATCCAGCACCGTCAGGCCGGTTCCGCCGTCCGCCACATAAAGATATCCCTCCAGCAGGGCGAGATCCTTGACAAAGCCCGAGGTGTTGTAGCCCCCCGCCATGGCCAGGGGGGCGGGGCCGCCCAGATCCAGCACCCGGACGCCGTCCTCCCCAAGCCCGGCGAAACAGAGATCGCCCCGGGCCAGCAGGGCGGTCACGGGGGAATCGAACGCATAATCGCCCATGGCGAGCGGGTGGGCCAGATCGGCGATATCGAGAACCCTCACCCGGGAACCCAGGGCGAGGAACAGCCGGTCCCCTTGCACATCGAAGCCGCTGATGCCGCCACCGGCGCGGATGGTCTTGAGCCACAGCAGGGACTCGGGCTGGCTCGCATCGAAGATCCACAGATTGCCGGAGCGGTCCGATGCGAACAGACGATCCCCCTCGGCAAGGATCCCGGTGATGGACGCACTGAGGCGGTACCGGCCCACGACCGCCGGCGGGCCGCCGGACGAACCGTCCAGTGACACAATCCCCAGCCCGTCGACGGCGGCGAACACATGATCCGGCCCCAGGGCGACGGCCTGGATGTTCCCGCCCGCCGGCAACCCCCGTTTGATATAAGGTCCGCCGGGGGCGATGGCCACCCGGGCGCCGTTGCCGACAGCCGGTCCCCGCACCAGGATCCCCCGCTGCTGCCCCGCATGGACCACCGAAGGCTCGACGGAGAGCGGCCCCTGCCCGGCGGCATGGAGGGAGGGGGTAATGAGAATCGCCACGAGGACGACCAAGGCCATGCAGCTCGTTATTCTTTTCATGGGCGCGCACCGGCTGAAGGAAGGCCACGATCATACCGCCTGACCCGGCGGGCCTCAAACCGCAACCCGTAGGAGCGGCGGAAGATTCAGCCGCGCCGCCAGGTGGTGGTGCCGGGGCCGTCCTCCAGTATGATGCCGGCGGCCTGCAGCTCGTCGCGGATGCGGTCCGCCTCGGCCCAGTCCTTCGCCTTGCGGGCCTGGATGCGCTTTTGCAGCAGCCTCTCGATCTGCTCATCGGTGAGGCCGGCGGCCTCACCGGCACCGCCGCGCAGGTATTGCTCCGGGTCATCCTGCAGGATGCCGAGCACCCCGCCCAGGCGGCGCAGTTGTGCCCCCAGACCGGCGGCCCTGGCTTCATCCTCATCCCGCACCCGGTTGATCTCGCGGGCCAGATCAAACAGCACCGCCAGGGCCTCCGGCGTATTGAAATCGTCATCCATGGCCTGGCGGAAGCGTTCGCGGAAGGCCTCGCCACCCGCGGGTTCGGCCCCCGGCAGGCCGCGCAGGGCGGTGTAGAAGCGGGTCAGGGCGGCGCGGGCATTGTCCAGGTGCTCATCGTCATAGTTGAGGGGGCTGCGGTACTGGCTTGTGAGAATGAAATAACGCACCTCTTCCGGACGATAGCGCTCCAGGATCTCCCGCACGGTGAAGAAGTTGCCCAGGGACTTGGACATCTTCTCCTCGTTGATGCGCACGAAGCCGTTGTGCATCCAGTAGTTGACGAACTTCTCCCCGGTGGCCCCCTCGGACTGGGCGATTTCGTTTTCATGGTGAGGGAACTGCAGGTCGGCGCCGCCGCCGTGGATGTCGAAATGGTTGCCCAGGCAGCAGGTGGACATGGCGGAGCACTCGATATGCCAGCCGGGCCGTCCCTCGCCCCAGGGGGAGTCCCAGGCGGGCTCCCCCGGCTTGGCAGCCTTCCAGAGGACGAAGTCCAGGGGGTCGCGCTTGGCCTCCCCCACCTCCACCCGGGCACCGGCGCGCAGGTCTTCCGGGTCCTTGCCGGAGAGCTTGCCGTAGCCCTCGAACCGGCTCACCGCGTAATAGACGTCCCCGTTGTCCGCCACATAGGCATAGCCCCGGTCGATGAGGGTCTGGATCATGTCCAGGATCTCCTTGATGTGCCGCGTGGCGCGCGGCTCCCTGGTGGGCGGCAGGATACCCAGGGCCTGCGCATCCTCATGCATGGCCTGGATGAAGCGCCCGGTCAGACGGTTGAAATCCTCATGGTTCTCGTTGGCGCGATTGATGATCTTGTCGTCGATGTCCGTGATGTTGCGAATATAGGTGACCTCATAACCGCACTCCCGCAAATAACGGTAGACCACATCGAACACCACCAGCACCCGCGCATGGCCCAGGTGACAGTAGTCATAGACGGTCATGCCGCAGACATACATGCGGACCTTGCCGGGCTGGATGGGCTTGAATTCTTCCTTGCGCTTGGTGAGGTTGTTATGGATCTTGAGCATCTCGGTACCGGGTTTAGGTTGCGGGTAACCCGCCATGGTAAACGAAAGCCCCATGACGACAAAGTCCGGGAACTTTTCACCCTCCGGGGGAACTGAAAAGAGAGCGCCGCCGGCATGGGCTTGGCTCCAGCCCTGTTCATGGGGCTGAACTGAGATTATCATTGCTGGCTTCCCATCAAATTTCAGGAACCGAATGAGAATGAAAACACGTCTTTTCCAGTTCGTACTCCTCAGCCTCCTTACGCTAGGCTGGCTACCCGGCGCCCAGGCGGAATCGCCGCGGGTATTGATCAAAACCAGCATGGGCGATATCGAAGTGGAACTCAACGGCGCCAAGGCCCCGGAAACCGTGAAAAACTTCCTGGCCTACGTGGACGATGGCTTCTACAACGGCACCATTTTCCACCGGGTGATCAAGGGCTTCATGATTCAGGGCGGCGGATTCACCCAGGACTTTCAACGCAAGAGCACCCGCGCGCCGGTGAAGAACGAGGCCAAGAACGGACTGAAGAACAAGCGGGGCACCATCGCCATGGCCCGCACCCGCGCCCCCCACTCCGCCACCTCCCAGTTTTTCATAAACCACGCCGACAACAACACCCTGGACTACCCGAGCTTCGACGGCTGGGGCTATGCGGTGTTCGGCAAGGTGACCCGGGGCATGGACGTGGTGGACAAGATCGCCAGTGTCCCCACGGGGGTAAAGAACGGCATGCGTGACGTGCCCGAAACGGCCGTCGTCATCGAAAGCATAAGCCGGCTTTAACCTGGGTTTAATCCAACCAGAGGAGACCGACCGAGTGATTACCCTCAAGACCAACATGGGCGATATCGTCATCGAACTGGACGAAGAGAAAGCCCCCAAAACCTGCGCCAACTTCAAACAGTATGCGCAAGACGGCTTTTTCGACGGCACTATTTTCCACCGGGTCATCGACAATTTCATGATCCAGGGCGGCGGCTTCGAGCCTGGCATGAACCAGAAGCCCACCCGCGCCCCCATTGAAAACGAGGCCAAGAACGGCCTTTCCAACGAAGCGGGCACCATCGCCATGGCCCGCACCGGGGACCCCCACTCCGCCACCGCCCAGTTTTTCATCAACGTGGCCCACAACAAGTTCCTCGACTATCCGGGGCAGGACGGCTGGGGCTACTGCGTATTCGGCAGGGTCACGGAGGGCATGGACGTGGTGAACGAGATGAAAGGGGTGGAGACCACCTCGCGCATGGGCCACCAGGATGTGCCGGTCGACGATATCGTGATCGAGAAGGCGGAGGTCGGTTGACACCAGTTTGCGGTTGACGGTTGACTAGGAGTCTGTCGGGTTTAGGTGGATTGTAGCGAGGGAGTGGGAGAGTGAGCGCAAATATTCCCGGTTTTGAGGCGCATAGTGGGCCTACGCAACGAAAAACCGGGGATATTTGAGCCGCTCTCCCACTTCCGCACCCAGTTCATCCTAAACCCGACAGACTCCTAGGAAAGCATGCCTGAAACCCTCTTCATCTCCGACCTTCATCTTTCTGAAGAACAGCCCGCCGTCACCGGGCTGTTTTTGCATTTCCTGGGGGAACGTGCGAGGGAGGCGGACAGCCTCTACATCCTGGGGGATCTGTTCGACGCCTGGATCGGCGATGACGATCCCCGCCCGCTGGCCACCGGGATCAAGGCCGCCCTGCGGGCCCTGTCGGACAGCGGCGTCCGGATCTTCATACAGGCGGGCAACCGGGACTTCCTGCTTGGCCATGACTTCATGGCGGCCGCCGGCTGCACCCTGCTGCCGGACATCCGGGTGATCGAACTCGCGGGCGCCCCCACCCTGCTCCTGCACGGGGATCTGCTCTGCACCGGCGACAGGGACTATCAGCAGGCGCGGGCGTTTCTGCGCAGCGAGGCCTTCCGGTCGGATTTCCTGTCCAAAACCATCGCCGAGCGCAGGGCCATCGCCGCCGACTACCGCAGGCGCAGCGGCGAGGCCACCTCCCTCAAGGCCGGCGATATCATGGACGTGGACCAAGAGACCGTTGCCGACACCATGCGCCGACACGGCGTCCTGCGGCTTATCCACGGCCACACCCACAGGCCCGGCATCCACGACTTCGAGCTGGACGGAAGGCCGGCCCAACGCATCGTGCTCGCGGACTGGCATCCGGACCACGGCGCCCTCCTCCGGGTGACCGGCAACACCATCGAAACCGGGGCCGTCCTGCCTCCGGCTTAGCTCCGGGGGTGCGCCGCCCGGCCCGCATCCCGTTGGTCCGGGGTCGGCGAATGGCCTATACTACGCGCCTTCGCCGGCCGCCGCCGGTGTCGATCCCAACAGCGCCAGGGAATCACATGAACACCGATCTGGACAGACTCCAGCCCTACCCCTTCGAGAAGCTGGCCGCCCTCAAGGCGGGCATCGTGCCGCCCGCCCACCTGGACCACATCGCCCTGTCCATCGGCGAGCCCAAGCACCCCACGCCGGGCTTTATCGCGGAGGAACTGCTGGCCCACCTGCATGGGCTGTCCGGCTACCCGCTGACCAAGGGGACACCGGAGCTGCGCCAGGCCGTCGCGAAATGGCTGATCCGGCGCTACAAGCTGCCCCAAGAGAGCCTCGACCCGGAGCTCCAGGTACTGCCGGTAAACGGCACCCGCGAGGCCCTGTTCGCCTTCGCCCAGGCGGTCATCGACCGCGCCCGAAGCCCCCTGGTGCTGATGCCCAATCCCTTCTACCAGATCTATGAAGGGGCCGCCCTGCTGGCAGGCGCCGAGCCCCGCTATCTGCCCTGCACCGCGGCGACCGGCCTCATCCCCGATTTCGATGCGGTGGACGCCGCCACCTGGGACCGCTGCCAGCTGCTCTACCTCTGCTCACCCCACAACCCCACGGGGGCGGTGACCGGCATCCCCATGCTCCAGCGGCTGATCCATCTGGCGGAGAAACATGATTTCATCATCGCCTCCGACGAGTGCTATTCCGAAATCCATGCGGACGAGGCCAACCCGCCGCCGGGGCTGCTGCAGGCGGCGGCGCAGATGGGCAACCCGGAATACCGGCGCTGCGTGGTCTTCAACAGCCTCTCCAAGCGCTCCAACGCGCCGGGGCTGCGCTCGGGCTTCGTGGCGGGAGACGCCGAGGTGCTGCAGGCCTTCTACCGCTACCGCACCTACCACGGCTGCGCCATGCCCCTGCCCACCCAGGCCGCCAGCATAAAGGCCTGGGGCGATGAGGCCCACGTCCGGAAAAGCCGGGCGCGGTACCGGGAAAAATTCGACGCCGTGCTCGCCATCCTGGATGGCGTGCTGCCGGTGGCACGGCCGGATGCGGGCTTCTACCTCTGGCCGGAAACCCCCATCCCGGACCCCGAGTTCGCGCGCGGACTGTTCGCCTGCCACAACGTCACCGTGCTGCCGGGGACCTTCCTCTCCCGCAAGGCGGATGGCTGCGATCCCGGCGAAAACAGGATCCGCATGGCCCTGGTCGCCCCCCTGGACGAATGCATCGACGCCGCGACCCGCATCAGGCAGTACATCGAATCACTCTAAAACAAACTGGAGACTGACATGACCGACATCCAAGCGATCATCGAAGAGGCCTTCGAACACCGCTCCGACATCAACCCCCGCAGCGTGGACACCCAGGTGCGGGACGCCGTGCTTTGCGCCATCGAGCAGTTGGACCGGGGCGAGATCCGGGTCGCCGAAAAGAAGGATGGCGAATGGGTCGTCAACGACTGGGTGAAAAAGGCGGTCCTGCTCTCCTTCTGCATCACCGACAACGACTTCATGAAGGGCGGCTACACCAACTACTACGACAAGGTCCCCTCCAAGTACTCGGACCACTGCTCCCGCTCCTTCCGGGAAGAGGGGGTGCGGGTGGTGCCGCCGGCCACGGCGCGCAAGGGCAGCTACATCGCCCCCGGTGTCGTGCTCATGCCCAGCTACGTCAACATCGGCGCCTACGTGGACAGCGGCACCATGGTGGACACCTGGGCCACCGTCGGCTCCTGCGCCCAGATCGGCAAGAACGTCCACCTCTCCGGCGGCGCCGGCATCGGCGGCGTGCTGGAGCCCCTGCAGGCCACCCCCACCATCATCGAGGACAACTGTTTCATCGGCGCCCGTTCGGAAATCGTCGAAGGGGTCATCGTGGAGGAGGGCTCGGTCATCTCCATGGGGGTCTTCATCGGTCAGAGCACCAAGATCTACAACCGCGAGACCGGCGAGATCAGCTACGGCCGGGTGCCCGCCGGCTCCGTCGTCGTAGCCGGCAGCCTGCCCTCCGCCGACGGCAAGTACAGCCTCAACTGCGCCGTCATCGTCAAGCAGGTGGATGAGAAGACCCGGGGCAAGGTGAGCCTCAATGAGCTGCTGCGGTCAGACTAGTTTTAAGCTTCCAGACCCCCTGGAAACTGGTTGGCCAGCATCCGGAAACCATGTCCACAATCGACCTCGCCATTGAACTGATCAAGCGCCCCTCCGTCACCCCGGAGGACGCCGGTTGCCAGGAGCTGATGATCCGGCGCCTGGAGGCCATCGGGTTCGAGATCGAGCGCCTGCCCTTCGGCGGGGTGGAGAACTTCTGGGCCCGGCGCGGTACAGAGGGTCCCCTGTTCGTCTTTGCCGGTCACACCGATGTGGTCCCCCCCGGCAACCTGGAAAAATGGGACTCCGACCCCTTCCGGCCGGAAATCCGCGGTGGCCTGCTCCATGGCCGGGGCGCGGCGGACATGAAGGGCAGCCTCGCCGCCATGGTCACCGCCTGCGAGACCTTCATCAAGGAGAAACCGGACCACAAGGGCTCCATCGGCTTCCTCATCACCGGCGACGAGGAAGGCCCTGCCGTCAACGGCACAGTCAAGGTCATCGAGACCCTGGAAGCCCGCGGCGAAAAGATCGACTACTGCCTGGTGGGCGAATCCTCCAGCGAACAACGTCTCGGGGATACCATCAAAAACGGCCGGCGCGGCTCACTGCACGGCTTTCTCACCGTCCACGGCAAGCAGGGGCACATCGCCTATCACCATCTCGCCAAAAATCCCCTGCACAGCTTCACCCCCACCCTGGGAAAACTCTGCGCCGAAGTCTGGGACGAGGGCAATGACTTCTTCCCCCCTACCGGCTTCCAGATCTACCACCTGGAACACGGCACCGGGGCGGAGAACATCGTGCCCGGCGAGTTCGAGATGCGGTTCAATTTCCGCTTCTCCACTGAACTGACCCCGGAATCCATCGAGGCCAGGGTCAGAGAGATCCTGGACGAGGGGGATTTTGAATACGACCTGGAGTGGCGGCTCTCCGGTCAACCCTTCCTCACCGCCTCCGGCGCTCTGCTGGACGCCACCGTCGGGGCCGTGAAAGAGATCACCGGCCACAGTCCCCGACTCTCCACCTCAGGCGGCACTTCCGATGGCCGCTTCATAGCCCCAACCGGCGCTCAGGTGCTGGAGCTTGGGCCGTTGAACGCCACGATTCATCAGGTGAATGAATGTGTGAGGGTGGAGGATTTGGATCGGTTGTCGGGGATTTATTTGGGGGTCTTGCGGAGATTGCTGGGTTAGGCTGCTGGTTTTGTGTGCCTGCGGCACGGTTTTATTTCAATGCGGACTCTCGCGCCCGCACGGCGAGATACTTTTGTTTCGGCAAAAGCACCCAAAACCATTTGCTCCGACACGCCACCCTACGGGTTCATTGCGCTACTCACCAAAGCCGGCGCTCGGGAACTCGCAGCAAACAACGCCGCTCAGACAACCCTCGCTCAACCCACCTGGCTTTGGCTGCGTTGCTCATTGGCATGTAAGTTGCGAGGGGTGGCAGATCAACACTCAGTATACCTGGATAACCAGTAGCCTGATGAACGTAGTGAACCCCGGACTACTTGCAAAATACGATACCAACATGGGAACAAATTTCCTTTTACGGATGGGCTTTGCTGGTATTCTTAAGCCTGAAAAACAAGGGAGAAGAGGCTCTTGCCTTTGCCGAATTAAATTAAAACAAGCAAAATGCAAGACCCCTTGGCACGGAGCTGTTTCGGCTTCTGCTAATACCCCAAAAACGATTTCAGGTTCTCTAAAGGAGGAAAAGATGCACAGGAAAACGTTCATGGCTTTGGTGGTTGGCGCGTCAATCACTGGCATGGTTGCAACAGCACACGCAACCCCGGTCAACTGGATTGATTGGACTTCATCTTCGGCTGGAATCCTGACTGTTGACAACCAAACTATCAACGTGAGTCTGGCGGTGGAATCCAATGATCCGTCCGGAAACAACCTCATTTATAAGCAGGAGAATGGCGATTATTATTTCAATAATCCCACAACGAACGCCGATGGGACATATGGCGATTTTACGCCGTCGGACATCATCGAGCTGGGCTATGGAGGGACTTTTACGCTGAATTTTGATCGGGAGATTGTCAATCCGTATTTCGCACTTGTCAGTGTTGGGAGTGGTTGGAAGGGGGTCTCTTACCAATTTCCAGATCCTTTCACGCTCATTACTTACGGTTCTAATTTTTGGGGATACAAGAGCTACCATATATCGGGCAACACGCTGACTGGTAATGAGTTTAACGGGATATTGCAACTTCATGGAAGCTATACATCCCTTTCCTTTACGGTCCCCCAAAACGAGTGGTGGCACGGTTTCAATACCGGTGTCGCCGATGCCTCCCCTGTCCTGGAGCCGGCGACCACGTTTCTTTTTGGCACTGGCTTGGTCGGTTTGGCCGGTACACGCATCAGAAGAAAGAGGAGAAGAGGACCAGCCTTTGCTGAATTAAATTGAAATAAGCAAAATGCAAGACCTTGGCGCTGGTTCCCCTCGCGCCGTCTGTGGCGAGAAGCGCAGGGAACCCGTAGGGCAAGTCGGGGCCGTCCTTTTTTTGGGTTCCGTTTTTTTGGACGAGCAAAAAAATGGAACTCGTCGTAGGGGGGCGAAACCCCCATCAAAATAAAACCGTGCCGAAGGCACACAAAAAAGAAGACTCAGGCGTAAACGTCGATACCCAGTATCTCACTCACCACATCCCTATCCTCACCCGACGCCAGCGACTGGTAAGCACTGATAGCCTTTCGGTTATAGGCCTCAAGATCATCCCGCCGATAATGCTGCTGGGCCCGTTGGGCCAGGCGGCGCTCCATGAGTCGGCTGCCCTCGACATCCAGCACCCGGGGCAAGCGTTCAGGCTGGTGGCGAATGTCCTCCGATTTTGGAGCAGAGGCCCGCGCCGCCCCGGCATCATGCCAGGGCATAGGGTTGTTATTGATGGAGAGTGACGAAACCATTTGGCACCAGAACCTTGTATCCCTATAGGTTTAGTCCGCACCTGCAGGGGTAGGTTCAGGAATTTAAACCCCTTGCGAAGAAGCAGCGGGCGCCTGGATCCCGGCCGGGGGTCTCAATCTACCCCGGCGGCCACTTCATCGCCCGGCCGCCCAGGACGTGCAGGTGGACGTGAAAGACGGCCTGACCCGCCTCAGCGTTACAGTTTAGCACCATCCGGTAACCCCGTTGGTCCAGCCCCTCGATTTCCGCGACCTTTTTCGCCGCCAGGATGAGCCGGCCGGCAAGGGCCGCATCCTCCGGCTGAAAATCGTTGGTGGTGCTGAGGTGTCTTTTGGGGATCACCAGGACATGGGTCGGGGCCTGGGGATTGAGGTCCCGGAAGGCCAGCACCTGGTCATCCTCGTACACCACATCCGGCTGGATTTCGCCATTGACCATTTTGCAAAAAATACAGTCTGACATTTGATTTTCTCCCTCAAGCTGTTTAGGGCCTGTTTTTCGCGGCGGGGGCGCCGCTTCTACAAAACCGGAGTTCGATGCCCGGGGCATCCTTACCCGCCAGGAAGGGTTCGCATACCCACAGATCCGCCACCGCCGCCAGTTGATCATCGATATATATGAGCGGCAGGCGGTCACGCTCCCAGGGCGGCAGGCCCCGCTCCTGGAACAGCTTTTTCAGGCTGTGGCCATGCCCCCGCCCCGCCGGGCGGCAACGCTCGCCGCCGCGGCGGAAGCGCACCTGGATCTTCCCGGCGGACCACTTGGCCGGATCGATGCCGCCGGTCCCTTTTTCAGCCCTCAGGACACCGGGGCACGAAGGCAGCCGCAACGCCGTCCGCCCGTCCCAGTCCAGCACCATGGCGGGATCGTGCCGCGGCAGGGGCGACATGAGATACAGCCGGTCCCGGTAGCGGCGCACCTCCACGCCCGCCCAGCAGACCATGGGCGCCCGGTCCCGGGGGGCATTCAGCATTTCTTTCTGTATGCGGCCGAGGCGGGCGCTGTCCGGCAGCGGGAACCCCCGCTCCCTGATCCAGGCGCGCAGGACGAACCCGCGGCGCGGCGGCGCCAACCCGGCCAGTCCCTTCAGCGGCAGCCAGGTCCCGCCCCCGGCCGTCAGGCCCTTGAGATCGGCGGCGGCCACTTCATCGATCAGGCCCTGGGCCTCGGCGCAATGGGCGGCGCTGCGGGAAATGGTGCGGGCCATGGCGGGCCAGCGCTGGCGCAGCAGAGGCAACACCTGCCGGCGCAGGAAATTGCGGTCGTGGCGCATATCCCGGTTGCTCGCATCATCGATCCAGGCAAGCCCTTCGGCGGCGGCATGGTCTTGAAGTTGTTTGTGCTCGAATCCCAACAGGGGCCGGCCATGAAATCCGGGGCCGAAGGCGCTCCACAGCGGCATGGCCGCCAGGCCCCTGGGACCGCTGCCGCGCAGAAGCTGCAGCAGCAGCGTCTCCGCCTGATCGTCCTGGTGGTGGGCCGTCAGCAGCATATCCCCGCCGGCCATCTGCGCCTCCAGGGCCCGGTAGCGGGCGTTGCGGGCCGCCGCCTCCAGGCTTTCGCCCTGTCGGACCTCCAGCGCCAGATCGACCCGGACGAACGGCACGCCGAGATCGCGGCAGACGGCCTCGCAGTGGCCGGCCCAGGCGGAGGCGTCTTCCTGGAGCCCATGGTTGACGTGCACGGCCGCCAAGCCGGCGGCGTGCTCCCCGCGCAGCGCCGCCATGGCGTGCAGCAGCACGGTGGAATCACAGCCGCCGCTGAAGGCGACCAGGTAGCGCCGGGGGGACGGAAGTTCCTGGAGAATCTGGAGGAGGCGGGCCAGGGAGAAGGCCATTTAGCGGTTAGCGGTTAGCGGTTAGCGGTTAGCGGTTAGCGGTTAGCGGCATGATGGGGCTTATTTGAAAATGTGCAACCGATTGTTGAACCTCGCCCCCTGACAACCGACAACCGACAACTGACAACTGACAACCGACAACTGACAACTGATAACTGATAACTGACAACTGATAACTGATAACCGTCACCCCCCCTCCGCGAACTGGCCATAGCCCATCAGCCGCTGGTAGCGGGTCTCCAGCAGTTCATCGGGGTCCTGCTGCTGAAGCTGGCCGAGGTGATTCAGCAGGGTTTGCTTCAGGCCGGCGGCCATGGCGTCCAGGTCGCGATGGGCGCCGCCCAGGGGCTCGGGCACGATTTCGTCGATCAACCCCAGTTCCTTGAGCCGGTCGGAGGTGACGCCCATGGCCTCGGCCGCCAGCGGGGCCTTGTCCGCGCTCTTCCACAGGATGGAGGCGCAGCCCTCCGGCGAGATCACCGAGTAGGTGCTGTATTGCAGCATCAGCACCCGGTCGCCAACGCCGATGGCCAGGGCGCCGCCGGAGCCCCCCTCGCCCACCACGGTGCAGATGATGGGGACCCTGAGACCCGCCATGACCAGCAGGTTGCGGGCAATGGCCTCGCTCTGGCCCCGCTCCTCGGCGCCGACGCCGGGATAGGCGCCGGGGGTGTCGATAAAGGTGAGAATGGGCAGCTTGAAGCGTTCGGCGGTCTCCATCAGGCGCAGGGCCTTGCGGTAGCCTTCCGGGCGTGGCATGCCGAAGTTGCGGTAGATATTCTCCGTGGTGTCCCGCCCCTTTTGATGTCCGATCACCATAACCGGCTGGCCGTCCAGCCTGGCCACGCCACCGGCGATGGCGTGATCGTCCGCATAGGCCCGGTCCCCGTGCATCTCCTGGAAATCCTCGAACATGCGCTCGATGTAGTCATACAGATAGGGGCGCTGGGGGTGGCGGGCGATCTGGGCGATCTGCCAGGGGCTGAGGTTGGAGTAGATGGATTCGGTGAGGGTGCGGCACTTGGTGGTCAGGCGCTCGATTTCGTCCTGGAGGTTGATTTCATTGTCGTCCCCCACCAGGCGCAATTCTTCGATCTTCGCCTTGAGCTCGGCGATGGGCTGTTCAAATTCGAGAAAATTCAGATTCATGCGCGGAAATATACCGGATTCGCTGTTGTTGTAACAGCACCGACAACCAACAACTGACAACTGACAACTGATAACTGACAACCGACAACTATTCTTACATCGCGCCGGCCTGCGCCCGTCCCTGGCTGCGAATCCCGTAGACCACCTCGACACCGCCCGGTCCGAGCCAGCGCTTCAGGCGGTGCAACAGCTCGTCGCTGGGGTGGACGTTCCACTCCGGCCCCAGGTCCAGGGCCCCTCCGGCGTCCTCCCGCCGGTAGGCCAGGCGCACCGGACAGGGGCCTCCCCTGTAGGCAGCGAGGATCTTTTTCAGTTCCCCGGCGAAGCCTTGCGGCGACAGTCCCTGTTCCGCCAGCGCCCGGCTGTCCAGCCGCAGCAACAGGTGGCGGGCGCGATTCTCCCGCACCTGTTCGAACTCGAACACCTGGTCGGCCCGGATATTGAGGCCGCCGCGGAAATCATCGAAGCCCAGGCTGCCCGCCACCACCAGCACCTTGTCGACGGCCAGCAGCTCACGGTATTCCTCATAGGCCTCGGAGAACAGGGTCACCTCGATGCGGCCGCTGCGGTCGTCCAGCACCAGGGAGGCCATGCGGCCCCGCTGGGTCTGGTTCTGGCGCATGCTCATCACCAGGCCCGCCACCACCACCCGCTGGCCTCCTTTCTGGCGGCCTCCCGGTTCCGCCGGCTCCGCCAGGTCGCCGATGCGGGAGGTCACCACGGCGGCCAGCTCCGCCTCGTAGCGGCCGATGGGGTGGCCGGTGAGATAGAGCCCGAGGGTTTCCTTCTCCCCCTGGAGGCGCTCCTTCTCCCCCCATTCATCACTCTGCTCCTGCGCCGCCACCCGGCGATCGTCGATGAGCTGCCGGGCGGCCTCCCCCAGGCCGAACAGGTCATCCTGGCCCGCGGCCTGGTCCGCCACCTGCTGCTCCGCCATCTTCAGGGCCAGGGGCAGTTGCATCATCAGGGTGGCCCGGTTGGGCCCCAGCTCGTCCAGGGCCCCGGCGCGGATGAGGGATTCCAGCACCCGCCGGTTGGCCTTGCGCAGGTCGATGCGCCGGCAGAAGTCGAACAGGTCGGTGAAGGGGCCATCCCGCCTGCGGGATGCGATTATGCCCTCGATGGCCGCCTGCCCCACCCCCTTGATGGCCCCCAGGCCGTAGATCACGCTGTCATCGCCGCCGGTGGTGAAGGCGAACTCCGAGTGGTTCACATGGGGGGGCTTCACCTTGAGCCGCATCTCCCGGCACTCCTCGATCATGGTCACCACCTTGTCGGTGTGGTCCATGTCCGCCGACAGCACCGCCGCCATGAAGGCCGCCGGGTAGTGGGCCTTGAGCCACAGGGTCTGGTAGGAGACCAGGGCGTAGGCCGCCGAGTGGGACTTGTTGAAGCCGTAGCCGGCGAACTTCTCCATCAGGTCGAAGATATGGGTGGCGGTGGCCTCATCCACCCCCCGCGCCACCGCGCCGGCGGTGAAGATCTCCCGCTGCTTGGCCATCTCCTCCGGCTTTTTCTTGCCCATGGCCCGGCGCAGCAGGTCGGCGCCGCCCAGGGTGTAGCCGGCCAGCACCTGGGCAATCTGCATCACCTGCTCCTGGTACAGGATGACGCCGTAGGTGGGTTTCAGGATGGGCTCCAGATCCGGGTGGGGATAGGCCACCTTGGCGCGGCCGTGCTTGCGGTTGATGAAGTCGTCCACCATGCCGGACTGGAGGGGGCCGGGGCGGAACAGGGCCACCAGGGCGGTGATGTCGTCGAAGCAGTCCGGCTGGAGCTTCTTGATCAGCTCCTTCATGCCCCGGGATTCGAGCTGGAACACGGCGGTGGTGGCGCAGGACTTGAGCAGCCGGAAGGCGGCCTCGTCGTCCATGGGGATGGCGCCGATGTCGATGGGGGCCTCACCCCGTTCCCGCCGCTCCCGGTTGACGGTCTCGAGGGCCCAGTCGATGATGGTCAGGGTGCGCAGGCCCAGGAAGTCGAACTTGACCAGTCCCACGGCCTCCACGTCGTCCTTGTCGAACTGGGTGACCAGGTTCTCGCCGCCGGGCTCGCAATAGAGGGGGGCGAAATCGGTCAGCACCGTGGGTGCGATCACCACGCCGCCGGCGTGCTTGCCGGCGTTGCGGGAGAGCCCCTCCAGGGACTTGGCCAGGTCGATCAGCAGCCGGACCTCCTCCTCGTCCCGGTAGGCCAGCCTGAGGTCGTCGCTCTCCTCCAGGGCCCTGTCCAGGGTCATGCCGATCTCGAAGGGGATCATCTTGGCGATGCGGTCCACGAAGCCATAGGGATGGCCCAGCACCCGGCCCACGTCCCGCACCACCGCCTTGGCCGCCATGCTGCCGTAGGTGATGATCTGGGAGACGGCGTCGCGCCCGTAGCGGCGGGCCACGTAATCGATGACCCGGTCGCGGCCCTCCATGCAGAAGTCCACGTCGAAATCCGGCATGGAGACCCGCTCGGGGTTGAGGAAGCGCTCGAACAGCAGCTCGTGCTGAATGGGGTCCAGGTCGGTGATGCCGAGGGCATAGGCCACCAGGGAGCCGGCCCCGGAGCCGCGCCCCGGTCCCACCGGCACGCCGTTCTCCCTGGCCCAGCGGATGAAGTCCGCCACGATCAGGAAGTAGCCGGGGAAGCCCATGTCGATGATGACGCCGAGTTCCAGCCGGAGGCGGTCGTCGTAGACCTTGCGCCGCTCCACCCGGTCCGGGGCGTTGGGATCGAGAATGGTCTCCAGCCGCCGCTCCAGGCCCCGGCGGGACTCGGCGGCCAGGAAATCACCCACACTCATGCCCTCCGGCACCGGAAAGTCCGGCAGGAAATTCTGCCCCAGGGTGAGCTCCAGGTTGCAGCGCCTGGCGATTTCCACCGTATTCTCCAGCGCCTCCGGGATGTCGGCGAACAGCTCGGCCATCTCCCCGGGGGTGCGCAGGTACTGCTGCTGGCTGAAGCGCCTGGGCCGCCGGGGATCGTCCAGGGTGCGGCCCTCGTGGATGCACACCCGGATCTCATGGGCCTCGAACTCCCCGGCCTCGAGGAAATGGACATCGTTGGTGGCCACCACCGGCACCCCCCGGGCCAGCGCCAACTCCACGCTCTCGTGCAGGCAATCCTCTTCGTTCTCGCGGCCGGTGCGGCTGAGCTCCAGGTAATAGCGGTCGCCGAACAGCTCCAGCCAGCCGTCCAGCAGGGCCCCGGCCCGGGCCCTGTTGCCGCTCAGCAGGGCCTGGCCCACATCGCCCTCCCGCCCGCCGGACAGGGCGATCAACCCCTCGCTGGCCCCGCGCAGCCAGGCGCGGTTCAGCATGGGACGGCCGAGATGCTGGCCTTCCATGTAGCTGCGGGAGACCAGTCGCGTCAGATTGCGGTAGCCCTCCCCGTTCTGAACCAGCAACACCAGGCGGCCGGGCTTGTTGGCGTCCTCCTCGTTGCGCAGCCACAGATCCACCCCCACAATGGGTTTCACCCCCGCCGCCAGGGCGGCCCGGTAGAACTTCACCATGGCGAACAGGTTGCACTGGTCCGTCACCGCCACCGCCGGCATGCCGGCCTCCGCCACCGCCTTGACCAGGGGCTTGATGCGCACCACCCCGTCCACCAGGGAGTACTCGGAGTGCAGGCGCAGATGTACGAAAGCAGGGTGCATCAGGAAAAATCTACCGGGATAAGATGGCTATTCTGGCGCTATCGGTTTTGTCAGTCCAACGATATCCGCAGGCTGCGCACGGCGCACCCTACGGGGCTTCGATCAGCCGCCGCACCGGGCCGAAGGAGCGGCGGTGGATGGGTGACACGCCCAGCCGTTCCAGCGCCTCCAGGTGGGCCTTGGTGGGATAGCCCTTGTGCCGGGCCAGGCCATAGCCCGGATACTGCTTATCCAGTGCAACCATTTCCCTGTCCCGGGCGACCTTGGCCAGGATGGAGGCGGCGCTGATGACCGGCACGCTGGCGTCGCCCCCCACGACGGCCTCCGCCGTGCAGGGCAGTTGCGGGCAGCGGTTGCCGTCGACCAGGGCGTGGGCCGGGACGATGGACAGGGCCCCCACCGCCCGGCGCATGGCCAGCAGGCTGGCCTGGAGGATGTTGATCCGGTCGATCTCGTCGGCCTCGGCGCGCCCCAGGGCCCAGGCCAGGGCCTTTTCACGGATCTCGTCCGCCAGGGCCGTGCGGCGGCTCTCGCTCAGGCGCTTGGAATCCGCCAGCCCCGCAATGGGGTTTTCCGGGTCCAGGATAACCGCGGCGGCCACCACCGCCCCCGCCAAGGGCCCGCGGCCCACCTCGTCCACCCCGGCCACATAGATCATGGTGCAGGCCGTCAACCGTCACCCGTCAACCGTAAACGGTCGTCAACGAGCGCCAGAACAGCTTGCGCCGCCTTGCGGCTGGAGTCCCGGCGCATGTCCCGGTGGATGCGGCGGTAGGCCTCGCGGATTGCGGCCACCCGCCCGGGGTCGTCCAGGAAGGCCATCAGCGCCTCGCCCAGCCTCTCCGGCCGGCACTCGTCCTGGATGAACTCGGGAGCCAGGCCCTCCCCGGCCACCAGGTTAGCCATGGCGATATGGGGCACCTTGACCAGGTCGAGGCCCTTGACGATCCAGTAGGTGAGCCGCTGCACCCGGTAACCCACCACCATGGGACGGCTGAGCAGCAGGGTCTCCAGGGTCGCCGTGCCCGATGCCGTCAGGACCGCATCGGCGGCGACGATGGCCTCCCGCGCCCCGCCGTCCAGCAGCAGGATGGGCAGGTCCGGGGCCAGGGCATGCAGTTGCCGTTCGAACGCCCGCCGGGTGTCCGGGTTGACCAGGGGCGTGACGAAGCGCAGGCCGGGCCGGCGCTCCAGGCACCAGAGCGCGGTCCGGATGAAGGTCCCGGACAGCCCCCGGATCTCGCTCATGCGGCTGCCCGGCAGGATGGCGACGACCTCGGCGCCGGGATCCAGGCCGAGCCGTTCCCGCGCCCCGGCCCGGTCGTTGTCCAACGGGATCTCGTCCGCCAGCGGATGGCCCACATAGCGCACGGGGACCTGGTGGCGCTCCAGGAAACCGGCCTCGAAGGGGAACAGGCTGAGCAGCAGGTCCACGGCCTCGCGGATCTTGTGCACCCGGCCGGGGCGCCAGGCCCATACCGTGGGGCTGACGTAATGGACGGTGGGGATGCCCGCCCGCCTGAGCCGGGTCTCCAGGCCCAGGTTGAAGTCCGGGGCGTCGATGCCGATGAACAGGTCCGGCGGCCGGGCCAGGAAGTGGTTGACCAACCGGCGCCGGATGGAAAGCAGTTCCGGCAGATGCCGCAACACCTCCACCAGGCCCATCACCGACAGGCGCTCCATGGGGAAGAGGCTGCGACAGCCCTGCTCCAGCATGCGCGGACCGCCCACCCCCTCGAACAGGACATCCGGCACCCGCTCGCGCAGGGCCCGCATCAGGCCGGCGCCGAGCAGATCCCCGGAGGCCTCGTTGGCGACGATGCCGATGCGCAGCATCAGCGGATGATACCGCGCTCGCTGTTGTGGATGAATTCGGACAGCAGGCCCACCTCGGGGCATTCCACCGCCAGTTCCTCCAGGGCCCGGACGGCCTCGTCCAGCCTGAGCCCGGATTTGTACAGCAGCTTATAGGCCCGCTTGATCCGCTGGATGGCGGCATCGTCGAAGCCGCGCCGCCGCAGCCCCTCGGAATTGATGCCATGAGGCTTGGCCGGGTGACCGCCGACGGTCACGAAGGGCGGAACGTCCCGGGTCACCACGCTGCCCATGGCGCAGAAGCTGTGGGCGCCGATGTGGCTGAACTGGTGGGCGATGGTGAAGCCGCCCAGGATGGCGTGGTCCTGGACCTTGACATGGCCGCCCAGGGAGGCGGCGTTGGCGAGGATCACATGATTCCCCAGCTGGCAGTCGTGGGCGACATGGGTGTAGGCCATGAGCAGGTTGTCGCTGCCGATGCGGGTCACCACCGCATCCTGGGCCGTCCCCCGGTGGATGGTCGTAAACTCCCGGATCTGGTTGCGGTCGCCGATCTCCAGCCGGGTCTCCTCGCCGGCGTATTTCTTGTCCTGGGGGTCTTCGCCGATGGAGGCGAACTGGAAGATGCGGTTCCCGGCGCCGATGCTGGTGGGACCGGAAATGACCACGTGAGGGCCGATACGGCTGCCCCGGCCGATCCGCACGTCCGGGCCGATGATGGCGAAGGGGCCGACGCTGACGCCTTCATCCAGTTCGGCCGCGGGGTCGATGACGGCGCGGGGGTCAATCTGTGTGTGATTCAATGGCGGAATACGGATTCAACAAGTTCAAAATTCGCGGGAGGTGCACATCAGCTCGGCCGTGGCCACGGTCTTGCCGTCCACCGTCGCCTTGCCGGAGAACATCCAGATGCCGCGCTTGACGCCGTTCATGGTCACCTCCAGATGCAGTTGGTCGCCCGGCTCCACCGGGCGCTTGAACCGGGCCTTGTCGATGCCGACGAAATAATAGAGGGCGTCCTCTCCAACCAGGTCCGGGTGGGATTCCATGGCCAGCAGGCCGGTGGCCTGGGCCAGGGCCTCCACCACCATCACGCCGGGCATCACCGGACGCACCGGAAAATGGCCGTTGAAAAAGGGCTCGTTATAGGTGACGTTTTTAATCGCCAGCACGCGCTTGTCGTGCTCGAACTCCAATACCCGGTCGATCATCAGGAACGGGTAACGGTGCGGCAGCAGGCTCAGCACCTTGTGGATATCCATGCTTTTCAAAGTTTCTCCCCTCCGGTTACGGGGCCGGCCGGCGGCCGGCGCCTCCAATGGTTATTCCTCATCAGGCCTTTCTCCGGGCTGCGGCCCGGCGCCCTTCTCCAGCCGCCTGAGGCGCTGCTCTGTCTCTTCCAGCTGCCTGATCCGGGCAATGGCCTTGCGCCACGCCCGGTTTGGCATGGCGGGCAGGTTGCCGCTGAAGTGGCCCGGCTGCGCATGGGAGCGGGTGACCAGGGTCTGGGCCGAGAAATGGACGTCGTCCGCTATTTCGAGATGGCCCACCACGCCGACGCCCCCGGCCAGGGTGCAGCGTTGGCCGATCCGGGTGGAACCGGCGATGCCCACGCAGGCCGCCACCGCCGTGTGGGCGCCGATGAGGACATTGTGGGCGACCTGGATCTGGTTATCCAGCTTCACCCCGTCCTCGATGACCGTGTCCTTCAGGGCGCCGCGGTCGATGGTCGTGTTCGCGCCGATCTCCACGTCGTCGCCGATGCGCACCGATCCAAGCTGGGGCACCTTGACCCACATGCCTCCGTCATTGGCCAGCCCGAAGCCGTCACTCCCGATAACGGCGCCGGGATGAACCAGAACGCGCCGCCCGATCCGAACGTCGTGGCAGAGGGTTACGTTGGCGACCAGCCGGGTATCCTCCCCGATGCGGCTGCCCCGCCCGACGACGCAGCCCGGCCCTATGTATGCGCGGGGGCCGATCCTCGCGTCATCCTCCAGGATGGCGCCAGGCCCGATCCAGGCGCCAGCGTCCACTTGCGCGGAATCTGCGATCACCGCCGACGGGTGCCGACCGGCATGGACCGGCGCCTGGGGGAACATCAGGTCCGCAATGCGTGCAAAAACCAGGTAGGGATTGTCACTGACCAATGCATCGGCCGGGCATTCGGCCAGAAATTCCCGCCCCAGGATAACCGCCGACGCCCTGGTCGCCTTGAGATACTTACGATATTTCCGGTTGGCCAGGAAGCTGATGTCGCCGGGGCCGGCCGCCTGCAGGACATTCAGGCCGTGAATCATGCGGTCCGGATCGCCTTCCAGCCTGGCGCCTGTATGGCGGGCCAAATCCCCCAGCCTGTAACTCACTCCGCAATACCTGGTTTTCCACCCTCCCCCAGGCGCCCCGCTATTTTTTCGCCGCCTTGAACTTCTCCCGGAGACGCTGCAGGACCTTTTCCGAAATGTTGACCCGCTTGCTTGCGTAGACCACGCCATCGCTGAAGATCATATCCAGGCCCTCGTCCTTGCCCACCTGGCGTACGATCTCCGCCACTTGCCGGCGCAGCTTGTTGAACTCCTCGTTACGGCGCAGATTGAAATCCTCGCGGAACTCATCCTGGGCGTTCTTCAGCTTGCGGCGGCGGGAAATGATGTCCCGGTCCAGGCGCTTGAGTTCGGAGTCGCTCATCACCGCCCCATCCCGCGCCAGTTTCTCTTCCAGCTTCTTGAGCTGTTTCCGCTGGGCGACGAGGTCATTGTCACGGCGGGTGAATTCGGCTTCCAGGCTTTTGCGGGCAGCCTCGTATTGGGGAGATTTCTCGAACACCTTGGTCGCGTCCACAAAACCGATCTTTATGTCCCCGGCCCCGGCATTGCCGGCAAGCATCAACAGGGCGGCGGCCAGCAGGGCCATATATGTCGTTTTCTTCAAGACTATTCTCCGGAATTATCAGAAAGCGGAACCAAACTGGAATTGGAAGTTCTCTTTGTCATCGTTCGAGGCGGTATTGAAAGGCTGCGCAAGGCTGAAGGTCAACACGCCCATGGGGGAGGCCCAGACGGCCGACACACCGGTGGAATAACGCATCTCTTCGAGCTCGAAACCCTCGGAGCCGTCATCGAGGTCATAGACATTGCCCGCATCGGCGAAAAGGCTGAGCCTCAGTGACTTGTTGGCCAGCTTGAACGGCGCCTTGAAATAGACTTCGACACCGCCGGTAAGGGCAAAGTTGCCACCGAGCGGATCATTCTTGGAGTCGCGGGGCCCCAGGGTATTGGCGGCAAAACCGCGCACGGAACGGAAACCGCCGGCAAAGAAATTCTTGTAGAAGGGCAGGGTCTCCGTCCCCCTGTAACCGTCCCCATATCCCACATGGCCTTTCATTCCCAGGGTGAATATCTTGGTCAAGGGGAAAAAGCGCTGGAGCTTATAGCTGATTTTGTAATACTCCACGTCGCTTCCCGGAATCGCCACCTCGGCCTGCATGCGCTGCATGCCGCCACGGGTGGGAAACATGATACTGTCCCTGGAGTCGAACATCCAGCCGAGGCCGGCCCTGTAGTTGAGCTGGGTGTTGCCGTGCACCGACTCGAACTCCCGGATTTCGTTGGAGGCGTTGTTCGATATGTTGAATTTCGTATTCTCCACGTCGAAAGTGAAATTCAGCCGGTCGAACTCACTGATGGGGATGCCGAAATTCACCCCCGCTATCGCCGTATCGGTGGAATAATTCGCGCTGTCCAGCTCGTAGAACTTGGTTTCCCGGTATCTCAGGTTGAAGCCCCGGCTGATGCCGTCGATGGTGTAATAGGGATTGGTGTACGCCAGCCGGTATTCCCGGTTGGCGCTGCTGTTGTTGAAGGCGAAGGCCACCCGTTTGCCGGTGCCCAGGAAGTTGCTCTGGGAGATGCTGGTGTTGAACATCACCCCCTGGGACTGGGAATAGCCGATGCCCGCCATCATGTTGCCCGCCGGCTTTTCCTTTACCGTGACGTTGACGTCCACCTGGTCCGTGGAGCCGGGCACGGCCGGGGTCTCGACGGTAACGTCCTCGAAATAGCCCAGCCGGCGCAGGCGGTCCCGTGAGCGGCTGATCTGCTCCGCCGAGAACCAGGCCGACTCCATCTGGCGCAACTCCCGGCGCAGCACCTGATCGCGGGTGCGGGTGTTGCCCCGCAGATTGATCCGCCGGACATAGACCCGCTTGCCCGGATCCACGAAAAAGGTGATGGCCACCTGTTTCTTCTCTTCGTCTATCTCCGGGATGCTGTTGACGTTGGCAAAGGCGTAACCGTGATTGCCCAACAGGTCATTGATGCGCTCCGAACTCTCCACCACCGCCTTGCGGGAAAACACCTGGCCCCGGCTGAGATGGATCAGGGGAAACATCTCCTCCTTGGGGGCCTCCAGCTTGCCGGCCAGCTTGATATCGCTGATGGTGTAGATATCGCCCTCGTTGATATTGATGGTGACGTAGATGTCCTTTTTGTCCGGGGTGATGGACACCTGGGTGGACTCGATCTTGAAGTTGATATAGCCCCGGTCGAGATAAAAGGAACGCAGGGCCTCCAGATCGCCGGAAAGCTTTTGCCGTGAATATTGGTTGTCCTTCAGGTAGAAGGAGAGCCAGCCGCCGGTGCTGAGCTGGAACTCATCCAGCAATTCCTCCTCGTCGAAGGCCTCGTTCCCGACGATGTTGATATTCTTGATGGTCGCCGCCCGCCCTTCGGAAATATCGATGGAAATGGCGACCCGGTTGCGTTCGAGCGGCGTAACCGTGGAGGTCAGCTTGACCCCGTACTTGCCCTGGCTGAAATACTGGCGGCGGAGCTCCTGCTCGATCTTGTCCAGAACGGAGCGGTTGAAGACCCGGCCTTCGGCCAGGCCGATATCCTTCAGCGCCTCCAGCAACTGCTCCGTTTCCAGCGCCTCGTTACCGGAGAAACTGATGCTCGCAACCGCCGGCCGCTCCTTGACGGAAATGACCAGCACGTTCCCCTCCCGCTCCAGGCGCACATCCTTGAAGAAACCGGTCTTGTACAGGGCCCGGATAATATCCGCCGTCCGGTCCTCTTCCATGGTCTGGCCCACCGTCACCGGGAGGTAGTTGAACACGGTCCCGGCGGAAATGCGTTGCAGCCCCTCGACCCGAATGTCCTTGATCACGAAGGCGCCGGCGGCAACCGAAAACGGCAGTAGCAGCATGCACAGCAACGCCAGTTTTGTCAGGGGCCTGGGGGCAAACAGCATTTCTTATTTAACCCTTTGTTTTTGCGCGTATTAATTATTCTTGAAAAAACGGGTTCCGGCGAAGTTTCCGGGCAACATATCCGCCTCCCGCCGCATATGGCCCGGTAGTATAGATTATCTTGTCAAACTATCCCAGCAGCCTGGAGAGGTCTACATAGAAGGCCAGTCCCATCAGCATCAGCAGCAGCAACAGCCCGATCCGCTGACCCTCCATCTGGACCCTCTCGGACAGCGGGCTGCCCTTCAGCGCCTCGATGGCAAAGAAAAACAGGTGTCCGCCGTCCAGTATGGGGATGGGGAGAAGATTCAAGACCGCGAGACTGATGCTGACCCCGGCAAGAAACCTGAGAAAGTAGATCAACCCGTAGCTGGCGGTCTTGCCGGCGGATTGGGCAATGGAGATGGGGCCGCCGATGTTGTTTACCGAGGCCTCCCCCGTCAGCATCCGCCCCACCATCTTGAGGAGGAGCCATGAAAAATCCCAGGTCTTTTCCAATGAGGCGGCCATGGCGTCCACCGGCCCCAGGCGGATGACCGCCTGGTATTCCTCCAGGGCGTGATCGCGCCTCTCGACGGCGGCCCCGATAAAACCGATGACCTTGCCTTCCCTCGTCCTGGCGCCGGTCCGCAGGCTGATGCGCCGGTGTTCGCCGGCCCGCTCCAGTTCGAACTCCAGGACCTGGTCCGGCCGCTCCTGGATATAATCGACCAGGTCGGACCAGTCCTCCATGGGCCGGCCGTCCACGCTGACAATGCGGTCCCCCACTTGCAGGCCGGCCTCCACGGCCGCTTCTCCCGGCACCAGTTCGCCGATCACGGGCACAATGACGGGGCGCCGGGGCAAAAGCCCGATGGCCTCCATGGGATCGCTCTGCCCGGAAAGATCCCCCAGCATATCCAGTTCCAGCAGGCATACCCTTTCGAGCCCGTCCGGGTCCCGCACCTGCACCGGCAGATCGCCTTTTTCCGTGGACGCCGCCAATAT
Source organism: Sedimenticola sp. (assembly GCA_011051655.1). Lineage (GTDB taxonomy): Bacteria > Pseudomonadota > Gammaproteobacteria > Chromatiales > Chromatiaceae > DRKS01. Next base: position 22,910 of record DRKS01000046.1, on the reverse strand, counting down.
GGCAAAGGCGGCCGTTTCCCAGGTGGGGGTCTTTTTCTCCCCCACGGACAGGATCTCATCGCCCGGCTCGAACCCGGCGCTGTAGGCCGGCGTATCCGGTTTCACCTCCCCCACCACGGGGCGCAACCCCGTCTCCCCCGCCATGAAAACGACCCAGAATGCGAGAATGGCGAACACAAAATTGAACAGGGGCCCCGCCGCCACGATGGCGCTGCGCACCGGCAGGCTCTGGCGGTTGAAGGCTCGCGGCAGTTCCTCCTCGGGGACGGGCTCCTCCCGTTCGTCGAGCATCTTCACATAGCCGCCGAGAGGAATGGCCGCCACCACATACTCGACCCCGTCGACAGGGCTGGTGCGCGACCACAGGGGCTTGCCGAAACCTATGGAAAAACGCAGGACCTTGACGCCCAGCTTGCGCGCCACCCAGAAGTGCCCGAACTCGTGGACGGTAATCAAGACCCCCAGGGCGACGATGAAGGAGAAAATGGTGAAAAGAAAAGAGCCCATCAATATTTTTCCGGTCGAAGCCAGAGATACGGGATCAGACCGGCCGCGGAATTTTTCGTTCCGCCACCGAACGGGCCCGGGCATCGACCTCCAGGATCCCTTCCAGATCATTGGCATCCGTTGCGGGAATGGCCGACAAGGTGGCCGCGATCACCTCCGGTATGGCGGTAAATCCCAGGCGGCCATCCAGAAAGGCCGCCACCGCAACCTCGTTGGCGGCATTGAGGACGGCGGGCGCGGTGCCGCCCTGCTCGATGGCCTGGTAGGCCAGGGCCAGGCAGGGGAAACGCTGGAGATCCGGCGCCTCGAAATCCAATTGCGCCACCCTGAACAGATCGAGGCTGCCGGCGCCGGACTCGATGCGCTCCGGCCACGCCAGGGCGTGGGCGATGGGGATACGCATATCCGGGTTGCCCATCTGGGCCAGCACCGAGCCGTCCCGGTACTCCACCATGGAGTGGATGACGCTCTGGGGATGCAGCACCACCTGGATCCGGTCCGGTTGGGTATGGAACAGCCAGCAGGCCTCGATGACCTCCAGCCCCTTGTTCATCATAGTGGCGGAATCCACCGAGATCTTGGGCCCCATGTCCCAGTTGGGATGGGCGCAGGCCTGCTCCGGGGTAACCCGGGCCAGTTCTTGCGCCGGGACGTTACGGAAGGGCCCGCCGGATGCGGTGAGCAGAATACGCCGCACCCCGACGCCGGAGAGCCCCCCGGCGAAGCCCGGCGGCATGCACTGGAAGACCGCATTGTGCTCGCTGTCGATGGGCAGGATCTCCGCCCCGTGGCGCTGCGCCTCCTGCATGAACAGGGCGCCCGAGATCACCAGGGCCTCCTTGTTGGCCAGCAGCAGGCGCTTGCCGGCCCGCACGGCGGCCAGCGCCGGCATCAGGCCGGCGGCCCCCACGATGGCGGCCATCACATAGTCCGCCTGGGGCAGGCGGGAGACCGTCTCCAGGCCCTCGACCCCGGCCAGCACCCGGATACCGGGGGCCTCCGCCCGCAAACGCCCGGCCAGCGCCCGTGCGCTCGCCTCATGCGCCATCACGGCGTATTCCGGGCGAAACCGGAGGCATTGGCGGGCCAGGCCCTCCACGTCCCGGTTCGCCGTCAGGGCCACCACCCGGTAACGGTCGGGGTGGCGGGCGGCGACATCCAGGGTGCTCACTCCGATGGACCCCGTGGCCCCCAGTACCGTAAGCCCCTTCATCTGGCCGCGCCCAACAGGGTCAGTCCGGACACGAATACGGGGGCGGCGGCAATCAGGCTGTCGATACGGTCCAGCACCCCGCCATGCCCCGGCAGCAGGGCGCCGCTGTCCTTGACCCCCGCCTGGCGCTTGAGCAGGCTCTCGAAAAGATCCCCCTCCACGGAAACCAGGCAGGTCAAAAGACAAAGCGGAACCAGCGCAACGGGACCGCCGAGATCCGGCCGCCACCACACCAGCGCCAGGGCGCACGCCACGGAACCCGCCAGGGCGCCATAGACACCCTCCCGGGTCTTGCCCGGGCTGATGGCCGGCGCCAGCTTCACCCGGCCCCAGCGGCGGCCGGCGAAATAGGCGCCGCTGTCGGCGACCCAGATCAGCACCAGCAGAAAGAGCACCAGTCCCGGCCCATCGGCCGCCTCCCCGTGCAAGGCGACCAGGGCGGCCCAGGCGGTTGCCAGCACCACAAGGCCCGCCGCCGCCCGCAGCGGGCACGGCCCGGGCGGCATCTGCCCGATGTCACGCACCCGGGCAAGCCCCGCCATCCCCAGCAGCCAGCCGGCGGCCGTGATGGCGAACAGCCAGAAGGTCCAGTCCGGATGGGGCAGCAGCAGTGAGACCAGCCAGAGGACGGCGGCCATCAGAAACAGATAAAGGGCCCGCCAGGCCGGGGAACGGATGCCCGCCAGCCGCGCCCACTCCGAGGCCCCGAGCAGCACGACCAGGCCAAAGGCCAGCGCCATCCAGAAGGTGGGCAGATAGAGCACGCCGCCGGCCACGAGGGGGATCAACAGGGCGGCCGTGAGGATTCGCTGGGCCAGCATCGCCAGGTAACGCTAGCCCGCATTTCTCACCAGGCGGACCCGGCTAATTGAGAAATTTATGAGATTCAACGTACTTAGCCTCATAAGGTGATGGCGGTTAATTTATACTCTGTCCTATTTGGTTTTTGGAACAACCTGGCTTCGCATCTTGAACGATCAGCCTTGAACCATAGCTACGGCTATGCTTCGGCGGCCGATCGTCCAACCTGCTTCGCCAGCTTGCCCCAAAAATCCAAATCCTGGTGAGAAATGCGGGCTAGCCGGCCGCCAGATCCTGGCCTTGCGCTTCCAGCTGTTCAGAGATCAGGCCAAACCGGCGCTCCCGCTGCCCGAACGCCACCACGGCCTCCTCCAGTGCCGCGGCGTCGAAATCGGGCCAGAGCCGGTCGCTGAAATAGAGCTCGGAATAGGCCGTTTGCCAGAGCAGGAAATTACTGAGGCGCTGTTCGCCACCGGTGCGGATGAAAAGATCCGGTTCCGGCAAACCGGCAAAGGAAAGTTCCGCGGCAAGGACCGCCTCGGATATTTCCTCCGGCTCAAGCTCTCCCGCCTTGACCTTTCCGGCCAGCCGCCGGGCCGCCTGGGTGATGTCCCAGCGTCCGCCGTAGTTGGCCGCAATCTGCAGGATCAGGCCGGTATTGTCCGCCGTGGCCGCCTCCGCCATGCGGATGTTCTGCTGGAGCTTCTCCGGAAATGCGGTGCGGTCGCCGATGACGCGCAGCTGCACGTTATTCTTCTGCAGGCGCTTGACGTCCCGCTGCAGGGCGGTCATGAAAAGTTCGAGCAGCAGCCCGACCTCCTTCTTCGGCCGCCGCCAGTTCTCGCTGCTGAAGGCGAACAGGGTGAGGACCTCCACCCCGAGCCTGGCGCAATGCTCGACGGATATGCGCACCGACTCCACCCCCGCCCTGTGGCCGGCATGCCGCGGCAGGCCGCGCTTTTTGGCCCAGCGGCCGTTGCCGTCCATGATAATGGCGACATGCCGCGGAATCCGGGTAATCCCAGCCTGGGCCTTGGATTCGCTACCCCCAGTGTCCATGCCGACGCGGCCTCCGAAAAACAATGTCAAATCGCCATCAGGTCGGCTTCTTTTTCTTCAAGAAGTCCGTCAACTTCCTTGATGTGCTGATCTGTCAGCTTCTGGATGATCTCCTCCCCGCGCCGCTCGTCGTCCTCGGAGATCAGCTTTTCCTTGACCAGGTTCTTCAGGTCATGATTGGCGTCCCGCCGGATATTGCGAATGGCCACCCGCGCCTGCTCCGCCTCCTGGCGCACCACCCGGATCAGATCCTTGCGGCGCTCCTCCGTAAGGGGCGGCAGGGGCACGCGGATGACGTTGCCGGCGGAGTTGGGGTTGAGGCCGAGGTCGGAATTGAGAATGGCCTTTTCCACCGGCCCCACCATGTTCTGCTCCCATGGCGTGATCGTCAGGGTGCGCGCGTCTTCCACGTTGATGTTGGCCACCTGGCTCAGCGGCACCTCGGAGCCATAGTAAGAGACCCGGACATGATCGAGCAGGCTGGGATGGGCGCGCCCGGTCCGGACCTTCGCAAGCTCGTGGCCCAGGGCCTCGACACTCTTTCCCATGCGTGTCGCCGCATCTTTTTTAATGTCGTCGATCATTTCAATCTCCGCTCTCCACCAGGGAGCCGATATCCTCCCCCCGTAACAGGCGCATCAGGGCGCCGGGCTCATTGATGTTCATGACTCTCAGCGGGATCTTATTATCCCGGCACAGCACAATGGCCGTCGCATCCATCACCTTCAGGTTCTGGACCAGGGCCTGATGATAACTCAGACGCGGATAGAACTCCGCATCCGGGTTCTTGAGTGGGTCCGCCGAATAGACGCCTTTGACCTTGGTGGCCTTGATCAGCAGCTCGGCGCCGATCTCCACCGCCCGCAGGCTGGCGGCGGAATCCGTGGTAAAGAAGGGGTTGCCGGTGCCCGCCGCAAGCACAACGACCCGCCCCTTCTCCAGATGCCGCACCGCCCGGCGCCGGATATAGTCTTCACACACCTCGTGGATGCTCAGGGACGACATCACCCGGGCAGGCACACCCACGCGCTCCAGGGCATCCTGCATGGCCAGGGCGTTCATCACCGTGGCCAGCATGCCCATGTGGTCGCCGGTGACCCGGTCGATGCCGGCCTCGGCCAGCCCCGCGCCGCGGAAGATGTTGCCCCCGCCGATCACCAGGCCGATCTGCACCCCGGCCTCCACCAGGCCCTTGATCTCTCCCGCCAGCCGGGCGATGACCTCGGGGTCGATGCCGAAGTCCGCCTTGCCCATCAGCGCCTCGCCGCTGAGCTTGAGCAGAACCCGGTGACAAATCAATTCAGACAAAGGTGGCCGCCTGAACCCGCACTATTCGCCGCGCACCTGGGCCATGACCTCTTCGGCGAAGTTCTCGGTCTTTTTCTCGATGCCTTCACCCACCTCGAAGCGCTGAAAGCGGACTACCCGGGCGCCGGCACCGTCCAGGAGTTTCCCCACGGTGATATCCGGATCCTTCACGAAGGCCTGACCCAGCAGGGTGATCTCGGACAAGTACTTGCGCACCCGGCCGTCCACGATCTTGTCGACGATATTCTCGGGCTTGCCGCTCTCCAGGGCCTGGGCCCGGAAGATCTCGCGCTCCTTTTCCAGGAGATCGGCGGGCACGTCCTCCGCCGCGACACAGGTGGGGTTGCTGGCGGCCACGTGCATGGCGATATCCTTGCCGAGGGTCTCGTCACCGCCTTCCATTTCCACCAGGACCCCGATGCGGGCGCCATGGCTGTAGCTGGCGATGAAGCCGTTTTGCGACTCGAAGCGCACGAACCGCCGCACGTTCATGTTTTCACCGATCTTGGCCACCAGGGCCTCGCGAGCGGTATTGATGGTGGTCTCCTCGCCCTCGTGCAGCGGGCCGTTGAGCAATGCATCCACGTCGGCGGCGCCCCCGTCGAGGGCGCGCTCCGCCACGGCATCGGCAAAGGAGGTGAAATTGTCATCCTTCGCAACGAAGTCGGTCTCGCAGTTCACCTCGACCATCGCGGCCCGCTTGCCGTCCGCGCTGGTTTTGATGACGATGAGGCCTTCGGCGGCGGTGCGCCCCGCCTTCTTGGCGGCCTTGGCCTGGCCGGACTTGCGCATCAGCTCGATGGCGGCCTCGATATCCCCGCCGGTCTCGACCAGCGCTTTTTTACATTCCATCATGCCGGAACCGGTGCGTTCACGCAGTTCCTTTACCAGAGAGGCTGTAATGGCCATGGTATTTCTTCCTCGGTTAAAAACTAAAATTCAGGACTGAAACGGCCCCTCTCCGGCGGATCCCGCCGGAGAGGGGCCGGTTGATCTCTATTCCGGCATCCGGCCTATGCCGTCGCAGGGGTCTCACCTTCAGGCGCGGCGGACTCTTTCACCTCGATGAACTCATCGGCCCCTTCGCCACCCAGGTGAGCGGCGCTGGCCCTGCCTTCCAGCACGGCCGCAGAGGCGCCTTGGGCATAGAGCTGAATGGCGCGGATGGAGTCGTCGTTCCCGGGGATGACATAGTCGATGTTGTCCGGGTCGTTATTGGTGTCCACCACCCCGACCACCGGGATGCCCAGCTTGACGGCCTCGCTGACGGCGATCTTCTCGTGGCCGACATCCACCACGAACAGGGCGTCGGGGATGCCCCCCATATCCTTGATGCCGCCGAGGCTGCGCTCCAGCTTGTCCTTTTCCCTGCGCAGATTGAGGGCCTCTTTCTTTCTGAAGCGCTGCTCGATGCTGCCGTCCTCAAACATGGCCTCCAGCTCTTTCAGCCGCTTGATGGACTGCTTGATGGTCTTGAAGTTGGTCAGCATGCCGCCGAGCCAGCGGTGATCGACAAAGGGCATGCCGCAGCGCTGCGCCTCCTCGCGGATGGCGGCGCAGGCCGCCCGCTTGGTGCCGACGAAGAGGACCTTGCCCCCATTGGCGGCCAAAGAGCCAAGAAAATTCATGGCCTCGTTGAACATGGGCAGCGTCTTTTCCAGATTGACGATGTGGATCTTGTTGCGCTGCCCGAAGATATAGGACCCCATTTTGGGATTCCAGTAGCGGGTCTGGTGACCGAAGTGCACGCCAGCCTCGAGCATCTGGCGCATGGTAACTGCACTCATTGCATTACTCCTGATCTGTAGTGGGTTGGACCTCCACGCACCCCAGGCGGCAACCCGGTCTCCCGGGCACCCCGCCGCCTGTGCCGGTGCATGTGAGAATTAGGCGTATTCGTTTGCGAATCCGCGGCGCGTTTTATACCATACTGCGCCAGTCACCACAATTGCCCGGCCTGGTGCAAGGCCGCCCGTCCGCCCGATTTTCGCAGGAACCCCCACCCATGACCGTCGTGATCAAGACCCCCGATGAAATCGAAAAAATGCGGGTGGCCGGGCGGCTGGCGGCCGAGGTTCTGGAGATGATCGAACCCCATGTCCAGCCGGGGATCACCACCGGCGAACTGGACCGCATCTGCCATGACTACATCGTCGGCACCCAGGGGGCCATTCCCGCCCCCCTGGACTACCGCGGCTTTCCGAAATCCATCTGCACCTCGGTGAACCACCAGATCTGCCACGGCATTCCCGGCGGGAAAAGGCTGAAGAAGGGCGATATCGTCAATATCGACATCACCATCATCAAAGACGGATTTCACGGCGACACCAGCAAGATGTTCTTCGTGGGGGAGCCTTCGGTTCTGGCGCGCCGGCTGGTCCGCACCACCCAGGAGGCCCTCTATATCGGCATCGATCAGGTAAAGCCCGGCGCCCGCCTGGGCGATATCGGCAAGGCCATCCAGCAGTTCGCCGAATCGCGGCGCTTCTCGGTGGTGCGCGAATACTGCGGTCACGGCATCGGCCGGGAATTCCACGAAGATCCGCAGGTTCTGCACTACGCCGCCTCCGACAACGGCATCACCCTGCTGCCGGGCATGTGCTTCACCATCGAACCCATGATCAACGCCGGCAAGCGTCACGTAAAGCTGTTGCCCGACGGCTGGACCGTGGTCACCAAGGACCGCTCCCTGTCCGCCCAGTGGGAGCACAGCATCCTGGTCACCGATGAGGGCCACGAGATCCTGACCCTGCGCCGGGAAGAGCACGAAGAGATGGAGCAGCTCAAGGATGCCGGCTGACCACATCCTTGATACCGCCGCATTCGACCGCTCCCTGGAGGCCGCCGCCAATCCCCTGGCGCTGTTTCGCGAGGCCCTGAAACAGGGCGCGGACCGGCTCAGATCCCGCTTCGAGGCCGGCGAGCCGGTCACCGGGCTGGTCAGGGAGCGGGCCTTTCTCATCGACGCCCTGCTCATACGCGCCTGGCGGCTCAACATTCCCGCCGGCGCCAACGCCGCCCTCATCGCGGTGGGGGGCTATGGCCGCGGCGAGCTGCATCCCGGTTCGGACATCGACCTCATGATCCTGCTGGGGGACGACGAGCCCGGCGGCCTGCAGGAAGGCCTGGAACAACTGCTCACCTTCCTCTGGGATATCGGCCTGGAGATCGGCCACAGCGTGCGCACCCTGTCCGACTGCATCCGCGAGGCCGGCCAGGACATCACCGTCACCACCAATCTGATGGAATCCCGCCTGCTCACGGGGCCCTCCCGCCTGTTCGACGCCATGCGCGAGGCCACGGGGCCAGGGCGCATCTGGCCCAGCAACGAGTTCTTCGCCGCCAAGTGGGAGGAGCAGAAACAGCGGCACGAAAAATACGGCGGCACCGCCTACAACCTGGAGCCCAACGTCAAGGAAGGACCCGGCGGCCTGCGCGACATCCAGATGATCGGCTGGGTCGCCAAGCGCCATTTCGGCGCCAAGAGCATGCACGACCTGGTGTTCGAGGGCTTTCTGACAGAAAGCGAATACCAGGATCTGATGGACGGCGAGGCCTTCCTGTGGAAGGTGCGCTTCGCCCTTCACCTGATGAACAAGCGGCGGGAGGACCGGCTGCTGTTCAATTACCAACTGGCGCTGGCGGAACGGTTCGGCTTCGAGGACGAGGACCACAACCTGGCGGTGGAGCAGTTCATGCAGCGCTATTACCGCACCATCATGGAGCTCAGCCGGCTGAACGAGATGCTGCTGCAACTGTTCCAGGAGGCCATCCTGCTCAAGGACCAGCCGGGAAAACCGGCGCCCATCAACAGCCGCTTCCAGTCCCGCAACGGCTTCCTGGAGGTCACCCGCACGGATGTCTTCCGCCGCACCCCCATCGCCCTGCTGGAGATCTTCCTGCTGTTGCAGCAGCGGCCAGAGCTCAAGGGCGTGCGCGCCAACACCATCCGCCTGATCCGGGATCACCGGCACCTGATCGACGACAAGTTCCGGGACGACCTGCGCGCGCGCAGCCTGTTCATGGAAATCATGCGCCAGCCCCAGGGCATCACCCACGAGCTGCGGCGCATGAACAGCTACGGCATCCTGGCCGCCTATCTGCCCTGCTTCGCCAACATCGTCGGCCGCATGCAGTACGACCTGTTCCACGTCTACACCGTGGACGAACACTCCCTTTTCGTGGTGCGCAACCTGCGCCAGTTCGCGGTGCCGGAACACGCCCACGAATACCCCCTGTGCAGCGAAATCATGGACTCCCTGCCCAAGCCGGAGCTGCTCTATCTGGCGGGCCTGTTCCACGACGTGGGCAAGGGCCGGCAGGGGGATCACTCCATCCTCGGCGCCATGGACACCTGGAACTTCTGCCAGCATCACGGATTGAGCGATTTCGACAGCCACCTCGTCTCCTGGCTGGTGGAAAAGCACCTCATCCTCTCCATGACCGCCCAGCGCAAGGACACCAGCGACCCGGACGTCATCCAGGCCTTCGCCGAGGAAGTGGGAGACCCCACGCGCCTGGACTACCTCTACCTGCTCACCGTCGCCGACGCCCGGGCCACCAATCCCAAGCGCTGGAACTCCTGGAAGAACGCCCTGCTGCGGGAGATATATCTCAGCACCAGGCGCGCCCTGGAAAGGGGCCTGCACCGGCCCCAGGCCCTGGACGAACTCATCCGGGAAAAGCGGGAGGAGGCATTGGAGAAATTGGAAAAGGAAGGCGTCGCCCGGGACCGGGTGGAGGCCTTCTGGGCCACCCTCAGCGAAGACTATTTCCAGCACACATCGGCCAACGCCCTCGCCTGGCAGACGCACAGGGTGCTGGAGGCGACCCCGGACGCCATGCCGCTGATCCTGTTGCGCCGCCAGAGCTCAAGGGGCGGCACCGAGGTGTTTCACTACGGAGAGGACAGGGACAACCTGTTCGCCCTGTTCACCACCATGCTCGACCAGCTCGGGCTGAACGTGGTCGAGGCCCGCATCGAAACCGCCAGCACCGGCTACACCCTGAACAGCTACCAGGTGCTGGATGAAAACGGCAGGCCCATCACCGGCCAGGCGCGGAAAAAAGAGATCATCGCCACCCTGAGGCAGGGCCTGGCCGGGCAGGAAGGCGCGGATCTGCAGGTATCCCGCCGCATCCCGCGGCAGCTCAAACACTTCACCACCCCCACCCAGATCGACTTCCGGCAGGCGCCGGGCCATCAGTTGACCATTATGAAGCTGATCACCAGCGACCGCCCCGGACTGCTGTCCCAGGTGGGCTGGACCTTCGCGGCCTGCGGCATCCGGCTGCACACCGCCAAGATCGCCACCATCGGCGCCGAGGCCGAGGACATCTTCTTCATCACCGACCGGAACAACCGCCCGCTCTCAAGCACCGCCCAGTTCGACTGCATCGAAAAAACCCTGCTCGCACACCTTGGAGAAAGAGAGCCCGGCCCCTGCCTGGAAAGACAGCAATAAGGGCTCAGAGATCCTGTTCCGCCAACAGGGCCACCGCATAGCTGGCGACGCCTTCGCCCCGGCCGGCGAATCCCATTCCCTCGGTGGTCGTGGCCTTGACATTGACACGGGACTCCGGGACCCGGAGGTCCGAGGCAAGCCGCTCTCGCATGATTGGAATGTGGGGCGCCAGCCGGGGGGCCTGGGCCACGATGGTGGTATCGACGTTGTGGACCCGCAGCCCCCGGCCATGCAGCAGGTCCACCACCCGGCGCAGCAGGATACGGCTGTCGATATCCTTGAATTCGGCGCTGCCGTCGGGGAAATGACGGCCGATATCACCCTGGCCCGCCGCTCCCAGCAGGGCATCGCACAGGGCATGGATCAGCACATCACCGTCCGAATGAGCGGCAAGCCCCCGGTCATGCTCAATCTCAACCCCGCCCAGCACCAGCCGCCGGCCGGCGGTGAAACGGTGGGCGTCATAACCCTGGCCGATGCGCATGCTCCTCCTCCCGTTGTCTCAGGAAACGCCGCCGCACAAATGGGAAAGGCTCCTGAACGGAGCCTTTCCCAAAACCGGCAGAGACCGGGGGGCCATCCTGTTACTGGGCTTTCTGGGCCATGATGCGCTCGTATTTCGCGCGCAGTTCCTCTTCCGTCTCCTCATGATCGGGGTCTTTCGGGATGCAGTCCACGGGACAGACCTCCACACACTGCGGCTCATCATAATGACCGACGCACTCGGTACAGAGATCGGGGTCGATCACGTAGATCTCGTCACCCTGGGAGATGGCGCCATTGGGACATTCCGGCTCGCAGACATCACAGTTAATGCATTCATCAGTTATCATTAAAGCCATGTTTTACTCCTCCTACACTGGAAAAAATCAACAACCTCTGCGTTTCAGTTCGGCTTGAACCGCAGGATGAACAAACTCTGACACATCCCCTCCGAGACCCGCAACCTCCCGGACCAGACCGGATGAGATATAGCTGTACTGCTCCGCCGGCCTGAGGAACAGGGTTTCCACATCCGGCGCCAACCGGCGGTTCATTCCCGCCAGCTGAAATTCATACTCGAAATCCGACACGGCCCGCAGGCCGCGCAATATCACCGTCGCTTCGTGCTGGCGGACAAAATCCACCAGCAGGGTATCGAACCGGCACACCTCGATATTATCGATATCCGCCAGCACCTCCCTGACCAGTTCCACCCGCCGGTCGATGCTGAGCAGCGGCGCCTTTCCGGGGCTGGCCGCCACGCCGACGATCACCTTGTCGAACAGGAGGGCCGCGCGGGAAACCAGATCGCTATGACCGTTGGTGATGGGATCGAAGGTCCCCGGGTAAACCGCTGTGGTCATACACTCTCATCCAGGCGCAATGGGAGAAATGATAGTTCCAGATGGGCCGAAGAACAAATTTCCCATGCGGCGGCCGCTCAATCCTCACCGGGGAGCAAGCAGGCGATAGGCCACCCGCCCCGCCCTCTTTTCACGCAACACCTGCCAGGCCGACGGTAAAAAAAGAGGGGATTCTACCACATCTGTCTCAAGATAAACCCTGGCGTGCGGGGTCAGCCAACCGCCCTTCTCGAGGCGTTCGCAGCAGGGTCCCGCCAGGCCGCTGTCGAACGGGGGGTCCACGAAAACGATATCGAAGGGGGTTTCCGGGGGAGGATTGTCCAGCCAGGCCAGGGCGTCCGCCTGCTCCGCCCGGGCCTGATTGAGCCCCAGTTCCGCGATATGGGCCTGCAACTGGCGGACGACCCGGGGGGCCCGGTCCAGCAGCACCACCAACCCCGCGCCACGGGAAGCAGCCTCCAGTCCAAGGGCCCCGCTGCCGGCGAACAGGTCCAGGCAGCGGGCACCCGCCAGCACGGGTTGCAGCCAATTGAAAAGGGTCTCGCGCACCCGGTCGCCGGTGGGCCGCAGCCCCGGCAGGTCGGGAAATGCCAGCCGCCGCCCCCGGTGCGCCCCGCCGATGATGCGGATGCGGTTGGCGTCCTTCCGTCCCGGTTTCACACCCGCCTCGACAAGGGGGCCACCGCCGGGCGCCGCTCAGTCAGCCGGGGCCTCCTGGCCATTGCCCACCACGATGGTGATGAACTTTTCCGGGTGCACGCGGCGCTGGAAGGCGTCGCGAATCTGCCCGGCGGTGACGGCATTGATCTTGTCGACGAAGGTGTCCAGATAATCCAGCGGCAAATCGTAGAAACCGATCAGCCCCAGGTATTCCACGATGTCTTTGTTGCTGGCGATGCGCAGGGGAAAGCCACCGGTGATGTTCTGCTTGGACGCCGTGAGCTGCTCCTGGGTGGGCCCCTTGGTGATAAAGTCCTGCAAGGTGCTCCAGATCACCTCCAGGGCCTCATGGACCTGGGCATTCTTGGTCTGGGCGCCGATGACGAAGGCCCCCTTGCGGCGCATGGGTTGAAAGTAGCTGTAAACGCTGTAGGACAGGCCGCGTTTTTCACGCACCTCCTCGCTGAGCAGGGAGACCAGGCCGCTGCCGCCGAGGATGTGGTTGCCCAGGTACAGGGGAATATAGTCGGGATCGCCCCGGCGCATGCCGGGCTGGCCGGCCAGGATATGGGACTGGCTGGAGGGAAAGGGGATGTGTTTCGACCAGCCCTTCTCCGGCAGCCCCACCGGCGGCAGCGGCGGGGCATGCTCCCCCTCCGCCAGATCCCTGGTGAGCCGCCCGGCCATCTCTTCAGCCTGGTCCCGGCCAAGGGCCCCCACTATGGCCACTATCACGTTGCGCGCCACATAATAGCGCTTGTGCATGGCCACCACGTCTTCACGGGTCATGGCCGCGAGGGATTCCTGGGTGCCACCGGGATGAGAGGCGTAGGGATGCCCCTTGAACACCCGGGCGTAGAAGGCCTTGGAGGCCACCGACCCGGGATCCTGCTCGCTCCGGCGCAGGCCGATCTGCATGGCCTTGCGCACCCGGTTGAAGTCCGCCGCCTCGAAACGGGGCCTGGCGATGATGGCCGCCACGGTCTCCAGCGCCGTATCCAGCGCCTTGGGGTCGGTCAGGGTGCGCACCGACACCCAGGCCATGTCCCGGGCCGATCCGGCGCCGAACCTGGCGCCCACGTTCTCCAGCCGCTCGGCCAGCTGATCCGCATTCCAGTCCCCGGCGCCCTCGTTGAGCAGCCCCGCCGTCAACCGGGCCAGCCCGGGCTTGTCGCCGTCCCGGGCGCTGCCCGCGTCGAACACCAGCCGCACGTCCACCATGGGCAGTTCCGGCGCCTCCACGAACAACACTTTCGCCCCGTTGGCGGTCTCCCAGGTCTGGATCTTCGGACCGGCCCACGCGGCCGGGGCCGGCAGCAGTCCGAACACCACCAGGCCGGGCAGGAGAAAACGCGCGACAACCCTTTGCAACCCATTAACCATCATGACGCTCCCCCCCGCTCCGGCCCACCGGTTGCTTCGATTCCATCGGCAACGGCTCCAGCACCGCCACCGTCAAGTGGTCATCCACCAGGTATTTCCGGGCCACCGCCCGCACCTGTTCCGCCGTCACCGCCTTGAGCCGCTCCACGTACTCGTCGGCCAGGCGCCAGTCCAGGCCGACGGTCTCCAGGGTGCCGATCTGCATGGCCTGGTAAAAAACCGAATCCCGCTCATAGACCTTGGCCGCTATCACCTGGGCCCGCACCCGCGCTAGCTCCCGCTCATCCACCAGCTCCTTCTTGATGCGCTCCAGCTCGGCCTGCAGGGCGGCCTCCAGCTCTTCCACGGTATGCCCCTTGGCGGGGGAGCCGGCCACCAGCAACATGCCGGGCAGGCGGCTGAAGACGCTGTAGTCGACCCCGGCCGAAACCGCGATCTCCCGCCCCCGCACCAGGTTGCGGGCGAAGCGGGCGCTGGCGCCGCCGTCGAGCACCGCGGCCAGCATCTCCAGGGCGTAGGGCTCCCAGTCCCCGGCGGTCTTGCCGGCCACCGGGGTCTTGTAGCCCATGAGCAGATAGGGCTCACGGGCCGGCGCCCGCACCCTGAGACGGATGGCGCCCAGTTGCTCGGGTTCGCGCACCGGCTTGGCGCCGTCGATCCGCTCCGGCTTGAGGGGGCCGAAATGCTTCTTCGCCAGGGCGAGAACGGCTTCGGGCTCCACATCCCCCACCACCACCAGGGTGGCGTTGTTGGGGGCGTACCAGCGCCGGTACCAAACGCGCAGGTCATCCACCGTCATATTGTCCAGGTCGCTCATCCAGCCGATGACGGGATTGCGGTAGGGGGAGCTGAGATAGGCCACCGCATTGAAGCGCTCGTAAGTGAGAGAGGTGGGCTTGTCCTCGGTGCGCAGCCGGCGCTCCTCCTTGACCACCTCCACCTCCTTGGCAAATTCGTCCGCCGGCAGCAGCAGGTTGCGCATGCGGTCCGCCTCCATTTCGAAGGAGACCTCCAGCCGGTCCCTGGACAGGGTCTGAAAATAGGCGGTGTAATCCTGGCCGGTGAAGGCGTTTTCCCGGCCGCCGTTGGCCGCGATGATGCGGGAGAACTCCCCCGGCGGATGCTTGTGCGTGCCCTTGAACATCATGTGCTCCAGCACATGGGAGACCCCCGTGATGCCCCGGTGCTCATAGCTGGAGCCCACCTTGTACCAGACCTGGGAGACCACAATGGGCGCCCGGTGATCCTCCTTCACGATCACCTTCAGGCCGTTGTCCAGCCTGTATTCGTGCACCTCGCCGGCGGCCAGGGCGCTGGCCGAACAGAACAGAAGAAACAGGATCCAAATCGCTTTTCTCATCAGTTTTCCTGGATGGTTGCCGGGATAGGGGGATCCCCGCCAAAATGTTAGGATTCGTTTTTCAAAACAGTGCGACAGACGCCCGGCATTCTTTCAGAGCCGCAAGTGAATGTCCAAGCCCAAGAGACCCGGCATGGCGGCCAAGGTTCCGCCCGGAAAGAATAGTTTATGTTTGGATTCGGAAAAGGCAAAAACAAGACCCGGCCGCAAGCGGCGGAAGCATCGTCTGAAAAGGGCCTGTTCAGGCAGCTCAAGAACCGCCTGGCCCGCACCCGCAGCAACTTTGCGGACGGCCTGGCCGGCCTGCTTCCCGGCCGCAAGAGCATCGACGCGGAGCTGCTGGAGGAACTGGAGACCCTGCTGCTGATGGCCGATGTGGGGGTGGAGGCCACCGACCGCATCATCAGCGACCTGACGGAGCAGGTGAAGCGCAGGGAGCTGTCGGACCCGGCGGCCCTGGCCGGTGCCCTCAAGACCCTGCTGCTGGCGATCCTCGATGGCTGCGACCGGCCGGAGGCGGCCCCCGCGCCGGGCCGGCCCAGGGTGATACTGATGGTCGGCGTCAACGGCGCTGGCAAGACCACCACCATCGGCAAGCTGGCCAGGCGTCTCAAGGACAAGGGCGAGAGCGTCATGCTGGCGGCGGGCGACACCTTCCGCGCCGCCGCCGTGGAGCAGTTGCAGACCTGGGGGGAGCGAAACGCCATCCCGGTGGTGGCCCAGCATACGGGGGCGGACTCCGCCTCGGTCATCTTCGACGCCCTGCAGGCCGCCACCGCCCGCGGCATCGACGTGCTCATCGCCGACACCGCCGGCCGCCTGCACACCAAGAGCAACCTCATGGAAGAGCTGGCCAAGATCGCCCGGGTGCTGAAAAAGATCGATCCCGAGGCCCCCCACGAAGTGATGCTGGTGGTGGACGCCACCACCGGCCAGAACGCCCTCAACCAGGCCCTCCAGTTCAACCAGGCGATCCCCCTCACCGGCATCACCCTGACCAAAATGGACGGCACCGCCAAGGGCGGTATCCTGTTCGCCATCGCCGACCGCATGCACATCCCCATTCGCTTCATCGGCGTGGGCGAGGGCATCGAGGACCTGCGCCCCTTCGACGCCAACGAATTCGTGGAGGCGCTGTTTGAGGAGTAATTTCCAGGATAAAACTTCTTGTAACGTGTCACTGACTTTATGATCCACTTCGAACAGGTCACCAAGCGCTATCCCGGCGGCCACGAGGGGCTGAGCAACGCCAGCTTCCACATCGCCCCCGGCGAGCTGGTGTTCCTGACCGGCCATTCGGGGGCCGGCAAAAGCACCCTGCTGCGGCTCATCGGCCTGCTGGAGCGCTGCACCCGCGGCCAGGTGCGGGTGAACGGGCGCAACCTGGGGCGCATCGGACGGCGCGATATCCCCTATCACCGGCGGGAGGTGGGCATGATCTTCCAGGATCACCGGCTGCTGCACGACCGCACCGTATTCGACAACGTGGCCATGCCCCTGGTGGTGGCGGGCATGCGCCACCAGGAAATCGGCCGCCGGGTGCGGGCGGCGTTGGACAAGGTCGGCCTGCTGAACAAGGAAAAGGCCCGCCCCATCACCCTCTCCGGCGGCGAGCAGCAACGGGTCGGCATCGCCCGGGCGGTGGTCAGCAAGCCCCCCGTGGTCCTGGCGGACGAACCCACAGGCAACCTGGACCCGGCCCTCTCCCAGGAAATCATGGACCTGTTCATGCAGTTCAACCGGGTCGGCGTCACCCTGCTCATCGCCACCCATGACCTGGACCTCATCTCCCGCATGGGACAACGCATCCTCACCCTGAACCGGGGCCGGCTGGTGCGGGACAGCGCGGCGGGATAGGGATGGGTTCGGCCAGGACAAACCGGGGCGGATCGGATCCCAGCACCTGGGCGCTGCGTCACCTCCAGGTGGCCCTGGCCAGCCTTGGACGGCTTTGCAGCGCCCCCCTGGCGACACTCATGACCACCGCCGTCATCGGCATCGCCCTGGCCCTGCCCACCGGCCTGCACGTCACCCTGAACCACGTCCAGCAGCTCGCCGGCGGCTGGGAGGGCGCGGCGACCTTCTCGCTTTTTCTGAAGCAGGAGATCGGTGAGAAACAGGCGGAGACACTGGCTGCAAAATTGCGCAGAAATCCAAGGCTGGCCAAGGTGCAGGTCATCCCCCCCGACCTGGCCCTGGCGGAGTTCCGCCGCCTCAGCGGCTTCGAGGGGGCCCTGGATGCGCTGGACGAGAATCCGCTGCCGACGGTGCTGGTGATCGAACCCGAGCCCGAATACAGCACCCCCGAGGCGGCGGAAACCCTGATGGCGGGATTCAACCGGCAGGCGGAGGTCGATTTCACCCAGTTGGACCTCCAGTGGGTGCGCCGCTTCCACGCCATAACCGAAATCGCCCGCCGCGGCGTTCTGGTCATTGCCGCCCTGCTGGCCCTGGCGGTGCTGCTCATCGTGGGTAACACCATCCGCCTGGAGATCCAGAACCACCGGAGCGAAATCGAAATCACCAAACTGATCGGCGGCACCGACGCCTTCATCCGCCGCCCCTTTCTCTACAACGGCCTGTGGTACGGCCTCTCCGGCGGCATCCTGGCCTGGCTGCTGGTCAGCCTGGCCCTGTGGCTGCTCAATGGCCCGGTGGAGCACCTGGCCGGGCTCTACCACAGCGACTTCGACCTCTCCGCCATCGGCCTTCCCACCCTGGGCGCACTCCTGACCGCCAGCGCCCTGCTGGGGCTGCTCGGCTCCTGGATCGCGGTGAGCCGCCATTTGAGCGATATCGAACCGGACTGACGCCAAGGAACTTTTTTTGAAATTAGCACTCCCTGTAGTAGACTGCTAAAGAACAAAAGGCGTATGACGCCACAGAAGTGCTGACACATTTTCAACCAACCCACAGGAATAACGGAGACGCATGAGCAAAGAACTCGCTATGCCGGCCAGCCTGCCCACGGGCAGCATCGACGCCTATATCAGCGCGGCCTACCAGCTACCCATGCTGAGCGCGGAGGAAGAACGCGACCTGGCCGTGCGGTTGCGGGATCACAACGATCTCGATGCGGCCCGCACCCTGGTGCTGTCCCACATCCGCTTTGTCATACGCGTCGCCCGCGGCTACTCCGGCTATGGCCTGGCCCTGCCGGACCTGATCCAGGAAGGCACCGTGGGGCTGATGAAGGCCGTGCGCCGCTTCAACCCCGATCTCGAAGTGCGCCTGGTCTCCTTCGCCGTCCATTGGATCAAGGCGGAAATCCACGAATTCATCCTGCGCAACTGGCGCATCGTCAAGGTGGCCACCACCAAGGCCCAGCGCAAGCTGTTCTTCAATCTGCGCAGCTCCAAGAAACGCCTGGGCTGGTTCTCGCGGGAAGAGGTGGAGGGCGTCGCCAGGGACCTGGGGGTCAAGCCCGAAACCGTGCTGGAGATGGAATCCCGCCTGGCCGGCCAGGACATGGCCTTCGACGCCCAGGACAGCGGTGACGACGAACGCGCCGTGGCGCCGGCCTCTTACCTGCCGGACATGCGCATGGAGCCCTCCACCCGGCTGGAACAGGCGGACAACGCGACCAGCGAGCGGGAACAGCTCTACACCGCGCTGGAGGACCTGGACGAACGCAGCAAGGAGATCCTGCAGGCCCGCTGGCTGTCGAACGAAAAGAGCACCCTGCATGACCTGGCCAAGCGCTACGGCGTCTCCGCCGAGCGCATCCGCCAGATCGAAAAAAACGCCATGAAAAAGATCAAGGCCCAGCTCATCGCCTGAAGGCGGCCGGCCGCGATACCTGCAAAAACGGCCTCGTTGAGAGGCCGTTTTTTATTGCCCCGCCGGAATCTTAACCCGCATTTCTCACCAGGATTTGGATTTTTGGGGCAAGCTGGCGAAGCAGGTTGGACGATCGGCCGCCGAAGCATAGCCGTAGCTATGGTTCAAGGCTGATCGTTCAAGATGCGAAGCCAGATTGTTCTAAAAACCAAATCCTGGTGAGAAATGCGGGTTAAGGCACAGCCAAGTGGGCCGGATCGTCAACACCGCTGTAGTCCGCATCCGGGCTCCAGCTCAGCCAGTCTATCAGGCCGTCCAGCATCTGCACGTCACTGACCCCCTGATCCATATGCTTGAGGTTGTCGCCAATGGCCGCATTCTCGTCCGCCTCCGTGCCAAAGTCGCCGCCCAGCGGTCCCCAGGCGCAGCTGTTGTAATCGGAAACCCGGTAGACCGTGGCATTGACGTAACCGGCCCAGGCCTCTCCCGCGTCATCCCCTTCCGGCCCCTGGTCGTCCAGCCAGATATCGACGGGCGCTATGCCCTGATCCCCCGGCGTTTTCATCGAGTTGAAGACAAATTTGATCCGGTACCAGTGGTTGGCCACGATGGGCCAGCGGTCGATATCGGTGAAGACCTCGCTCCAGAGCTTATCCTCTGTTGAATCCGGATCGTTCGGGAAATTGACCAGGTCGGGACAGGCGTGTTTGGCGTCGACCCGGTACCGGATCTTGGCACGCGCCTTGCCCGCCCTGGCGGGCACGTTGTCGCCCATCCAATCGCCCCGCATCACCGTGAACTGCACCGTCCTGCGCCGCTCGAATATCCGCTGCTGGGTGGTGGTCACGTCCGGGTTCAGGTCGCCGCCATTGCCGTCGTCGGCATAGTCGATATCCACGCTGTTGAATTTGACCCTGGCCTCCATGGTGAAGGCGGCCGGCGAGACCAGGCAGGACAGGTTGTTGTCGAAGTCGATGGCGGTGCCTTGCAGCTTGTCGCCATGGTAGAGCCCGTCTCCCGGGATGGCCACCGCGGGGTTGTTGACCACACCCTGCATGATGCCCTGGTCGTCCGTGACGCTGGCGCTGCCGGCGGGCTCACCGAAGTTGAAGACGGTCTTGCCGTTGGGACAGTCACCGGTCAGCGCCACCGGCCAGGGACCGGCCGAGACCACCTGCGGGCCCATGACCCCGGTGGCGTAGTTGTTGTAGCCCCCTTCGTACCAGCCCCAGATGGAGGTGGGCCGGGCCGACAGGGTGTCGGTGTTGAGATCCGCCGCCGTCAAGGGCGCGCTCATGGTCAGGACCGCGGTCGTCATCCCCGGACTGTGGCTGACGGCCGTGATGGTGCGGGGGTTGTCGTTGTTCTTGTCAATGAGCCAGAAGTCCTCCGGCTCCAGGGCGCCGGAGAGGCTGTCCACCGTCAGGTCGGTCACGTCCACCGAGCCATAGACGCCGCGCCTTCCCTCGGCGCCATGCTGGCTGGAGCGGAAGAACACCGTCAGTTGATTGCTGCCCACCGTGGCGTCCACCCGCTTGATCTCGGGGGTGAAGCTGGGCGGTTCGAAATCCTCCCGGTAGGGGATGCCGTCGTTGGGATCGGTCTTCATGGAGGTGATCTCCAGGCGCGTGCCGCTGCCGCTGTCCGCCCCGCTGTGGATGATCCGGTGGATGGAGTTCACCTCGTGGCAGCTCGCGTTGCCGCAGGCGCAGGGTTGGCCGCCCTGCCAGCCGCAGTCGCCGTGGTGTCCGCCATAAAAGTAGTGACACGAATTGCAGAATTCGCGCCAGTTGCCCCCGTCCGCCCCACAATTTTCACCGGCGGTCTCGGGGGTGCCGTCGCCGCCGCTGCCGCAGTCGCCGGCGGCGGTGACCTGCCAGCGCTCGCGGATCATCGAGCTCTTGCGGGAGCGGTGGGCCTCGTGGCAGTCCGTGCAGGAGAGCACGAAGTTGGCCCCGGCATTGCGGCTGGCGGAGTCATAGGGCCAGCGCATGAAGTGCCCGCCGCCGCGGCCGCGGGTGACGAAATTCATGTTGAAGATGGCGTCGGGGTTGCCGCTGCTGCCCCAGAAGCCCGAGGTGGCCGGGTTGTCCTCGTTCTTGTTGAAGGGGGTGCCCGCTATGCCGAAGCCGTGACGCGCCCCGCATTCGATGCGCTGGTTGGGGGGGTCGACGGTGTTGTCCGTGCAGCCGATGCCCTGGCCCCAGTTGACGGGTGGATTGGCGGGACTGACCCGCTCGGAATGACAGGTGAGGCAGAACTTGGGATAGGCCGGCAGCACATCACCGCCGAACTCGAAGTTCAGGCCGCCGCCGCTCTTGGGCGGCTGGTACATGCCGCCCCAGTTCCAGATCATGGCGGTGTCGCCCAGTTGCTTGCCGTTGGCGATCTGCCAGTAGAAGCCGCCCGTGCCCGAGCCGCCGGTGCGGGCATAGTAGTCCATCTTCTCCTCGGGATCGTCGCCCCAGACCTCGAAGCCCCCCAGGGGCAGGGCCACGGGGCTCAGGTTCTGCTCCGCATCCCAGTACTTGCCCGTCACCACGTGCACGTTGTGGCAGGAGACGCACTCCAGGGTGTAGTTCTTGCCGCCGTTGGTGAAGGGGGTCCCCAGGTCATGGCCGTCCGCCAGCGTGAAGGCCTCCTCGATGTCGTCCGCCGAGACGTGGCCGCCGGGCCTGTTGTTGGAGATCTGGTCGTTCTTGACCTGCATGAGATCACCGTTGTCGCTGTGACAGCGGAAGCACAGCTCCTGCTGATAACCCTTGGTCATGGCGGGGTTGAGGGCGCCGTTTCCGGCCAGGTCCTGCTTGACCACGCCGTGGGGGTCGTGGCACATGGTGCAGCGGAGATTTCCCTTGTCTCCCGGGATGCCGGGGCCGTGGGCCGAGTTGCGGAAGTTGGCATAGTCGTCCGAGCGGTACCACTCGGGGCCATTGTTGGCCCAGACCGGACCGCCCTCGTTGTTGTGGCACTTGCGGCAGACGGTGTTGTCGGCGTCGTTGTCGTAGCCGTCCTTGAGGCGCTTCTTGTTCGGATCCGGGTTGTTCCAGTGGGTCTTGGTGTATTCGTGGCAGTCGCTGCAGATGCGGCCGGCCCCGGGGTTGCCGCTGGCGGAGCTGTCCTGCCAGGAAAGCCGTTCGTAGTTCTCCGCGCTGCTCTTGCCGTGGCCGTTGACGAAGAAGCCGTAGCTGTTGGCACCGGTCTGCAGATCCAGATCGCCCACTACGTTGGGCGGGTTCTTGTCGGTCGGATGTTTGGGACCGGCCACCGGCGGGGGGTTGGGGCTGTCGTTGTGGCAACTGCCGCAGAACCTGGCCTCCCCCAGCTCACCCAACCAGGTGTCCGCCCAGGTATATTCGCCGCTCTGGGGCGTGACCCAGATGGCGCCGCCGCCCTCCGAGGAACCTGGGCGAAAGAAATAGTACTTGGCCAGCACCGCGCCCTCGCCGTGGCAGTTGGCGCAGACCCGGGTGCCGGTATCGGGGCCGGTGTTGGGGCAGGGCGGGCCGGCGCTGGTGCGCGGAAGGACCCCGACACGGCCGTCACAGAGGACCTCGCCGTCGGCGAAGTAGACCTCGTTGGGATAGTTGGAACCGGGGTCATAGCTGCCGTGGCAGCCCCATTGGCCCTGGGCGCAGGTGATCTTGGGGCCGTACTCCTCGACCACGTGGATGGCGTGCGCCCCGGCGCCCAGCGGCTTGAAGCCGTTGACGTGCTTGTGGCAGAAGGTGCACTGCATGCCCACGTTGTGGCGGTGGTCCGCCTGCTCCGGGTTGTCGTCGTTGTTGCGATGGTGGCGGGTCTTGGTATGGCAGACCTCGCAGGGGCCGTCGTAGACATCGTCCCCGTCCACCAGAGAGTTCGGCCCCACCGGACGGAACAGCTTCACCGGCTTGCGGCCGCTGTTGGGGGTGTTGATCTCGGCCCGGATGAGTTTGCCGTAGATGACGGCGAAGCGGTTGCCGGGCTTGACCCAGTCCAGGTCCACCGGGCCTTCCACGGTGAAGGTGTCGCTGGTGTTGCCGGTG
>DRKS01000045.1 GCA_011051655.1 Sedimenticola sp. | reverse complement strand
GCGCTCCCTTCGGGCCAGCCGGAAAGCGGTCATCTGCGTTGTTGCGCTCCCTTGAATTAGCGCTGCTAGTCCTGCGGTCGCGCGCCTAGCAGCTAACCGCTTTCCGGCTGGCTGCATCCCAAGTTATCACCTTGACGGAGTACTAAACAGGGACGCGGAACGCGCTGGGAAACCCGCATGCCTGGCAGGCAGGAGCCCGCGCATTCCGCGTTCCTGTTTTGTGTCACCGGGAAACCGGCTTCCACCGGCGGCTGGTTTTTCGTATCCTTCCCCTTTGGTTTGTATTTCCAGCCCCAGACCCAGACCCAATATGCCCGAATCGGCTTTTCCGCCCGCCCCCCCGGACTTTGACGACAGCGCCGCGGATGAGCTGCGGGTGCCGCCGCACTCCATCCAGGCCGAGCAGTCCGTGCTGGGCGGCCTGATGCTGGACAACCAGGCCTGGGACCAGATCGCGGACCGGGTGGGGGAGGAGGATTTCTACCGCCGCGAACACCAGCTCATCTTCCGGGCCATAGCGGCCCTGGCCGAGCTGAACAGGCCCTTCGACGTGGTCACCCTGTCGGAGGAACTGGAGCGGCAGGGGGAGCTGGAAGAAGGCGGGGGCCTGGCCTACCTGGGGACCCTGGCCAAGGATACCCCCAGCGCGGCCAATATCCGTGCCTACGCCGATATCGTGCGGGAACACTCGGTCACCCGCCAGCTCATCCGGGTGGGCACCGAGATCGCCAACAGCGGTTTCCAGCCCGAGGGGCGCACCAGCGCCGAGCTGCTGGACGAGGCGGAGCGCCGGGTGTTCGAGATCGCCGAGCAGCGGGCCAGGGCGGGGGGCGGCTTCGCCTCCGTGCGCAGCCTTTTGACCAAGGCGGTGGACCGCATCGAGACCCTGTTCCAGCAGGACGAGCCCATCACCGGCGTTGCCACCGGTTTCAGCGATTTCGACGACATGACCTCCGGGCTTCAGCCGGCGGACCTGATCATCGTGGCGGGCCGCCCCTCCATGGGCAAGACCACCTTCGCCATGAATATCGCCGAGCACGTGGCCATCAAGGGGGACAAGGCCGTGGCCGTGTTCAGCATGGAGATGCCGGGGGACTCCCTGGCCATGCGCATGATGTCCTCCCTGGGGCGCATCGATCAGCACCGGGTGCGCACGGGCAAGCTGAGCGAGGACGAGTGGCCCCGCCTGACCTCCGCCGTCAGCATCCTGTCCGAGGCCAACCTCTTCATCGACGACACCCCGGCCCTGACCCCCATGGAGGTGCGCGCCCGGGCCCGCCGCCTGATGCGGGACCAGAAGGAGCTGGGGCTGATCGTGCTGGATTATCTCCAGCTCATGCAGGCCCCCGGCGCCGGGGAGAACCGCGCCACCGAGATCTCCCTCATCTCCCGCAGCCTCAAGGCCCTGGCCAAGGAGCTGAACGTGCCGGTGGTCGCGCTGTCCCAGCTCAACCGCAACCTGGAGCAGCGCCCCAACAAGCGTCCGGTGATGTCGGATCTGCGCGAGTCGGGCAGCATCGAGCAGGATGCCGACCTGGTGGTCTTCATCTACCGGGACGAGGTCTACAACGAGGACAGCCCGGACAAGGGCATGGCCGAGATCATCATCGGCAAGCAGCGCAACGGCCCCATCGGCACCACCAAGCTGACCTTCCTCGGCCAGTACACCAAGTTCGAGAACTTCATCGACAACGTCTACGGCGAGGAAGGCTATCCGTGAGTTCCGCCCCCCGGGCCCTGATCGACCTCGCGGCGCTGGCCCACAACCTGGCGCGGGTGCGCGCCCTGGCCCCGGCCAGCCGGGTGCTGGCGGTGATCAAGGCCAACGGCTACGGCCACGGCATGATCCGGGTGGCCCGCGCGCTGGGGGCGGTGGACGCCCTGGCGGTGGCCCGGGTCGGCGAGGGCGTCGCCTTGCGCCGGGCCGGCATCTTCCGTCCCCTGGTGGTATTGGAAGGCTGCTGCGACCTGGAAGAGCTGGAGCAGGCGGCGGCCAACCGCCTCGAGCTGGTGGTGCACAGCCCGGAGCAGATCCGGCTGCTGCGCCGGCATGCGGTGGCGGAGCCCCTTGGCTGCTGGCTCAAGGTGGACACCGGCATGCACCGGCTGGGCATCGCCCTGGAGCAGGCGCCGGCGGCCTGCCGGGAGCTGGCGGCCTGCCCGGCGGTGGCGGGCATCCCGCGCCTGATGACCCATTTCGCCAATGCGGACGATCCCGGCGATCCCCTGACGGCGGAGCAATGGCGGCGCCTGGGGCCGCTGGCGGCGGAGCTGAAGGCGGAGGTCAGCGCCGCCAACTCCGGCGGCATCCTGGGCTGGCCCGAGACCCATGGGGACTGGGTGCGCCCCGGCATCATGCTGTACGGCGTATCCCCTTTTCAGGGGGGGCGCGCCGCCGACGCCGGCCTGCGTCCCGTCATGACCCTGCAAAGCCGGCTGATCGCCGTGAACCATTATAAAAAAGGGGACCCCATCGGCTACGGCGGCGCCTGGGTCTGTCCCGAGGACATGACCGTGGGGGTGGCCTCGGTGGGGTACGGGGACGGCTATCCGCGACATGCGCCGCCGGGCACGCCGGTGCTGCTGAAGGGGAAACGCGTGCCGCTGGTGGGGCGGGTCTCCATGGATATGATCAGCCTGGACCTGCGCAGCGTCCCCCAGGCCCGGGTGGGGGACCCGGTCACCCTGTGGGGCGCCGGCCTGCCGGTGGAAGAGGTGGCCGAGGCCGCCGGCACCATCCCCTATCAGTTGCTGTGCGGGGTGGCCGCCCGGGTGGATTTTGTCGAGGAGCAGGTGGCCTATGGCCAGGAAAGCAGCCGGCAAACCGGCCTTTGACTGCAGCGCCTGCGGCGGCCGTTTCCCCAAGTGGTCCGGCCAGTGCCCTGGTTGTGGCGGCTGGAACACCCTTGAAGAAATCATTGCCCCGGAGGCCCCGGGGGAGAATCCACGCTTTGCCGGTTATGCGGGCGACGCCGGCCGCAACCGGGTGCAGCCCCTGTCGGAGGTGAAGCCGGAGTCCCGGGGGCGCACACCCACCGGCATCGGCGAGCTGGACCGGGTGCTGGGGGGCGGGCTGGTGGCGGGCTCCGTGGTGTTGATCGGCGGTGATCCGGGCATCGGCAAATCCACCCTGCTGATCCAGACCCTGGCCCGGCTTTCGGACCGGCTGTCCACGCTTTATATCTCCGGCGAGGAGTCCCCCGAACAGATCAGCCTGCGCGCTCATCGCCTGGGACTGCCCGCTGACGATCTGCGCCTGCTGCCCGAGACCTGCGTCGAGCGCATCCTGCCCCTGACCCGGCAGGCCGCCCCCGACGTGATGGTGGTGGATTCGGTGCAGACCCTCTACACCGAGCTGCTCCAGTCCGCCCCGGGGGCCGTGGCCCAGGTGCGGGAGGCCACGGCCCAACTGGTGCGCTATGCCAAACAGACGGGCACGGCCGTCTTCCTGGTGGGGCACGTCACCAAGGACGGCTCTCTGGCCGGCCCCCGGGTGCTGGAGCACATGGTGGACGCGGTGCTCTATTTCGAGGGGGAGCCGGGCAGCCAGTTCCGCCTGATCCGCACCATCAAGAACCGCTTCGGCGCCGTCAACGAGCTGGGCGTGTTCGCCATGACCGACCGGGGGCTGCGGGAGGTGAGCAATCCGTCGGCCATTTTCCTCTCCCGCGGCCAGGAGCAGGCGCCGGGCAGCATCGTCCTGGTGACCCGGGAGGGCAGCCGCCCCCTGCTGGTGGAGGTGCAGGCCCTGGTGGACGAGAGCCACCTGGCCAATCCGCGGCGGGTCACTCTCGGACTGGAGCAGAACCGGCTGTCCATGCTGCTGGCGGTGCTGCACCGCCACGGCGGCATCGCCATGTTCGATCAGGATGTCTACGTGAACGTGGTGGGCGGGGTGCGCATCACCGAGACGGCGGCGGATCTGGCGGTCCTGCTGGCGGTGCTGTCCAGCCTGCGCAACCTGACCATGGCCCGGGATCTGGTGGCCTTTGGCGAAGTGGGGCTGGCCGGGGAGATAAGGCCGGTGCCCAACGGCCAGGAACGCCTGCGGGAGGCGGCCAAGCATGGCTTCAGGCGGGCCGTCGTGCCGAGGGCCAATGCGCCCCGCAAGCCGCCGGCTGGGCTGGAGGTTATTGCAGTGGAGCGCCTCTCGGACGCGCTGGATGCACTGCTGTAGGGGGGGCTGGCTACCCCAGGGCCTCCAGCTCCCGCTCCACCAATTCCGCGTCACCCAGGTTGAGCTCCGCCAGGCGGCGCAGGTGGCTGATGCTGTCGATGTCGATTTGATCGCACCGGATGCCCAGCCGCCCTTCCTCGATATGGGCCACGGCGCCTTGCATGCAGATACGGGATGTCCCGTCCAACTGAATATCTATTTTTATTCTGTCACCGACGGCGCCGTTCCAGCCGGCTGGCTGTGCAATCAAGGCGCCCTTCAAAGAGATATCGACCACGCTGCTTGAGTGATCGCCGTTGGCGTCCGTGAGTGTCACGGGGGCGTCGAACAAAACACGGCGGAAGCGGCGGCGGTTGTCTCCGCAGTCGTTGCTGGTTGTCATGTCTCCTCCGGAAATAACCTTGTTGCCGGGCCGGCTCAGGCCCTTATGGCGGCCGGGGCCCTCGAGGCCGCTGCGCCGCGCAGATGGAATATCATCCGTACATTGCCGATTCGGATCTTGTCCCCGTCCCGCAACCGGCGGCTTTGTTCGCCAATGGATTCGCCGTTTACCCTGGGCGGCGCCTTGCCTTCCAGGTGGGAGAGGTAGTAGCCGTCTTTTCTGTGGGCGATTATGGCGCTTGCCTGCCCGGCATAACCAAGCCGCACCAGTCCGTGATCCAGGGGTACGACCCGGCCAAAGTGTTTTCCGCTGACGATCTGCACACAGCTTTCAAAACGCGGGGGCTCCCCTGCGGCGTCTGTTGCCTCTTCCGCCATCCCAGGCGGATGCGTATTTTGGAAAGGTTTACCGGCCCGCCGGCGGGCCGGAGAGGGGTTGCGCATGAGCCCCAGGGCCTGATTGTCTTCCGAGAAGGCCAGGGTGTGCTTGCCGACCTGGATGATGTCGCCGTGGGAGAGCCGATGATCGGTTACCGGGTTATGGTTGACCAGGGTTGGAAATGCATGGTCCAGGGAAATGATCCTGGCGTTGCGGCTGGTGGTGATGATTTTTGCGTGGCGGGGAGCCACCGCAAGGCTGTCGATCACAATGGTGCATCCGGGGTCGCTGCCGATGGTGGCCTCGCTGTTTTCCTCGAGATGGTGGGCTTGAATGGGGCGGCCTTTGAATGCCAGGCAGAGCTTCACCATTTTGCATAACCTCGTCAATCAATCCTTATACCGCTGGCCCAACGGACGCCATGCCGATGGGCGCTCCAACACAGGGTTCCCAAATAAATTGCGCACCTCTGATTCACTATAGACGGCGTTTTCCGCCGTACAATGCAAAAAGGATGAAAGGTCAATATCAAGTGGTGAGTGGCGAGGGTCAAATGCTGTAATCCGGTTTGTTTTTGCGCAGTTGGGGATAGAAGCGCACGGTCTTTACCGCATTTCCCTTGATTTGAATGATGTCCAGGGGATAGCCCTCCAACAGGAGGCTGGTGCCGGCCTCCGGGATGGTTTCCAGGTATTCGAGAATCAGGCCATTGAGGGTCTTGGGGCCGTCGGTCGGCAACTCCCAGTGCATGGTCCGCACCAGCTCCCGCACGTTGGCGCCGCCATCGATGAGAAAGCTGCCGTCATCCTGGGGTTGCAGGTCGGGCAGGGTGTCCGAGGGGTCCGTGGTGAACTCGCCTACAATCTCCTCCAGCAGATCCTCGAGGGTGACCAGTCCCATCAGGTCGCCGTATTCGTCCACGACCAGTCCCATGCGGCTTTTCGTATGCTGGAAGTTGAGCAGTTGCCGGTTGAGCGGCGTGCCCTTCGGGATGAAATAGGGTTTGCGGCAGGCGTTTCTGATCATCTCCTTGGTCAGGGTCTCATGCATCAGCGCGTGCATGGCGTGGCGCACATGGATGGTCCCTATGATGTTGTCGATGCCGCCTTCAAAAACAGGGAGCCGCGTATACTGGGCGTTTTGCAACTGCTGAACGACCTCATTCAGCGGGTCGTTCAGGTCGATGCCGTCCACCTCGTTACGGGGGATCATGATGTCCTCCACCGTGGTCTGCTCCAGGTCCAATATGCTCAGCAGCATCTTTTGGTGGCGTTTCGGGATCATGGCCCCGGCTTCCATGACGGCGGTGCGCAGTTCCTCCCGGCTCAGGGAATGATCCTCCATGTCGTCGGGTGAGATGCCGGCGGCCTTCAGCATGCCGTTGGCGATGATGTTGACCACCCAGACCAGGGGATAACAGATCTTCAGCAGGGGCGTATAGATGGTGGCCGCCGGAAAAGCGAGGCGTTCCGGATGCAGGGCGGCCAGGGTTTTCGGTGTGACTTCGGCGAATATGAGGATGACGAAAGTGAGCAGGCCGGCGGCGATGGCGATGGCGCTTTCGCCGCCGAGGCGCAGGGCGATGATGGTCGCCAGGGATGACGCCAGGATATTGACGAAATTGTTTCCCAGCAGGATCAGGCCGATAAGCCGGTCCGGCCGTTTCAACAGCCGGCTGGCGCGGGATGCGGCGGGGTGCCCGCGCTCGGCGAGGTGGCGCAGGCGATACCGGTTCAGCGTCATCAGGGCCGTTTCTGAACCGGAAAAAAAAGCGGAAAGAAAAATAAGAACAATCAGGGCGCCGAATAAGACGCCTAACGGGATGTCACTCAAGCCGGGGAGGACCTTTTATCAGCCAAGTCAGTGTCTTTTCTAGGCTGCTGCCGTGCATATGTCAAGGAGAATCAAACAAAATCCGGCGGTTACGACATATTTTTTACTGCGACATATTTTTGACATATCAGGCCTCTGATGCTTTACTTCCAAGGATTTCATTCCTCATCAATTTACTGGATTAAGGGAAGGTGGCGATGTCCCAGGACGAACTAACCGAGAACCGGCAGAAAAACACCTGTGTCATATTGGCCAACGGGAATCCAGAGCATGATGCCTATCTGAAGAGTGTCATTGAATTCATTGATTATTCCGTGGAGACAGCCGCTGATATCCCTGCGCTGAAGAGCCGGCTGGAGTCCCTCGGGGATGCATGTCTCGCGGTGATCCTGGGCCGGGGGGGCGCCGGAGACCTTGATGCCTTGCGGGAGGCGGTCGCCGGAACCGCCTGTAAACCGGCGGTCTTGCAAGTCGTTTCCCCGGGAGATGAACAGGCCACGCCCTTGTCGGGCAATTTGATTGGGACCATCGAGATCCCGACGCGTTATGAGATCCTGTCGAACCTGTTGCACAAGGCCGAGGTGTATAACGAGGCCAACAGGACGGAGGGGGAGTCTTGCCGGCCGCTGGAGCTGTTTCGCAGTCTGTCGGGAAACAGCCGCTCCACCCGGCGCATAACCCGCATGATCGAACAGGTGGCGGATTCGGACGCCACGGTATTGATTCTGGGTGAATCGGGCACCGGCAAGGAAGTGGTGGCCCGCAAGCTGCACTATCATTCGCTGCGCCGCGGCAAGCATTTCGTTCCGGTCAACTGCGGCGCCATTCCCGCCGACCTGCTGGAAAGCGAGCTCTTCGGCCATGAGAAGGGGGCGTTTACCGGCGCCATCAGCAGCCGCCAGGGGCGTTTTGAAATGGCCGAGGGCGGCACCCTGTTCCTGGATGAGATCGGGGATATGAGCATGCCCATGCAGGTCAAGCTGCTGCGGGTGCTGCAGGAGCGCTCTTTCGAGCGGGTGGGCAGCAACAAGACCATTCACTGCAATGTCCGCATTATCGCGGCTACTCACCGTAACCTGGAAGAGGCCATCAAGCAGGGCACCTTCCGGGAGGATCTCTATTACCGGCTCAATGTCTTTCCCATCGATATGCCCCCCTTGCGGGAGCGGGTGGAGGACATCCCGCTGCTGATCACGGATCTGATCTCCCGCATCGAGAACGAAAAACGCGGCTCCGTGCGCCTGACACCCGCGGCGGTTGCGGTCCTTTGCCAGTATCGCTGGCCCGGCAATGTGCGCGAGCTGGCCAATCTGATCGAACGGCTGGCCATTCTCTATCCCTATGGCGTGGTGGACATCAAGGACCTGCCGGAAAAATTCCGTGCCGGCGTGGATATCGGCAGCGCCAGCATTGACCTGCCCCAGGTCACGCTGGCGGATACGGGTGGGGATGCGGTGCGCAATGCCGCCCGGCTGCCCCATGGAGGCATCGACCTGAAGGAGCATCTGAGCCATCTGGAGCAGGATCTCATCCGCCAGGCCCTGGATGAGTCGGGCGGGGTGGTGGCCCATGCCGCCAAGCGCCTGAAAATGCGCCGCACCACCCTGGTGGAAAAGCTCCGGAAATATGGCATGCAACGGGGGAATGAATCGACGGTTATTTGACGTCGGTTTTTTCTTTCTGCGCAACTCCTTGAATTAACTGCTAATAATATTTCGGCATGTAAATTGCTATTACTTGGGCAGGGGTCCATTCAGGGCCTTGTCGAGTAACAGCGAAGGTGCCGATGTCCTCACAAAACCTGGCCCGCCAACAACAGCTGGAAGACGCCTTTGTGGTTTTCAATCAGGTGTCGGAGCAACTTGCCGACTCCTACCAAAAGCTGCAGGAGCGGGTTGTCCATCTCAATGAGGAGCTGGCTGCGGCGCGCACGGACCGTCTTCGCCAGTTGGCCGAAAAGGAGCGCCTGGCCAACCGTCTGTCCCATCTTCTCGATGTTCTGCCCGCCGCCGTCGTGGTCCTGGACGGCGGCGGCCGCGTGCATGAATTCAACCCGGCCGCCGCCAGGCTGCTCCATGGTCTTGCCCCGGGCCGTCCCTGGGCCGGGATCTACCAGGAGGCCTTTACCGGGGAGCGCAGCGGTGATGAGCTCCGGCTGCGCAACGGCGGTCTGGTGACACTCTCCGAGTGCGACCTGGCGCCGGAGGCCGGGCGTATCATGGTGCTGCTGGATGTCACGGAAACCCGGGAACTGCAACAGCGGCTCAACCGGCGGGAGCGCTTGAGCAGCCTGGGCAGGATGGCCGCCCAGCTTGCGCACCAGATCAGGACGCCGCTGGCTTCCGCCCTGCTGGATACCTCGAACCTGGCCCGTGACGATCTTTCCGCCGGCCGCCGCCGGCAGTTTTGCGAGCGCTTGCGGGCGCGGCTTCGGCACATGGAGCAGCAGATCAAGGACATGCTGGCCTTTGCCCGCGGCGGCCAGGGCGGCGCCGGGCCCGTCGCCGCCAGTCCCCTGGTGGAGGGCCTGGGCCAGATGCTCGAACCCCTGCTGCAGGCCCGCAATGCCGGTCTCGAGGTGATTGACCGGACGGGGGGGCATTTTTTTGTCCGCGGCAACCAGGACGCGCTGCTCGGCGCCCTGCTGAATCTGGCCGGCAATGCCCTGGAGCATGGGGGGGACCGGCTGCAAATCATACTGGGCATTGCCCCGGATGCGAGCCTGGAGATCCGGCTCTGTGATAACGGCCCCGGCATACCCGAAGAACTGGAGGAGCGGGTCTTCGACCCCTTCTTCACCACCACCAATGACGGCACCGGCCTGGGCCTGGCCGTGGTGCAGTCTGTGGTATTGGCCCATGAGGGCAGCATAAGCATAAAGCCGTCCCCCCTGGGCGGCGCCTGTTTTCAATTGCGTCTTCCCCTTTACAGGGGGCCCGGCCGTGAGGAGGCGGTGCCGGTCGCTGTCGGCGATACCGGCGTGGACGAGGTCTGTTCGAGGAGTCTTTCATGAGTCAGGCAAGTGTACTTGTTGTAGAAGATGACCCCACCCTGTGTGAAACCCTGTGCGACACCCTGGAAATGGCGGGTTATGAAGTGCGCACCGCCGGGGAGGGGCAGGCGGCATTGAACCTGCTGGAGCGGCACGCCATCGGCATGGTGGTGAGCGATGTGCAGATGCGACCCATGGACGGCCACCGGTTGCTGCAAAAAATCAAATCCCGCTATCCCTCGATCCCGGTGTTGCTGATGACGGCCTATGGCAGCATCGACAAGGCGGTGACGGCGATGCGGGACGGGGCGGTGGATTACCTGGTCAAGCCGTTCGAGGCGGAAGCGCTGCTGGAAAAGGTCCGGGGCGCCATCCTGCCGCCGGACGGCGCGGCGGAGTTCCTGGTGGCGGAGGATGTGCGCACCCGCGAGATCCTGGAACTCGCCCGCCGGGTGGCCCGGAGTGAGGCCACGGTGATGATCGGCGGCGAGAGCGGCACGGGCAAGGAGGTCTTCGCCCGTTATATCCACCGGCTTTCCCCCCGCGCCGACGGTCCCTTCGTCGCCCTGAACTGCGCCGCCATTCCGGAGAACATGCTGGAGGCGGTGTTGTTCGGCTATGAGAAGGGCGCCTTCACCGGGGCCTGGCAATCAACACCGGGCAAGTTCGAGCAGGCCCAGGGCGGCACCCTGCTGCTGGATGAGATCTCGGAAATGAGCCTGGCCCTTCAGGCCAAGCTGCTGCGGGTGCTGCAGGAGCGGGAGGTTGAACGCCTGGGCGGCCGCAAGCTCATCGAGCTGGATGTGCGGGTGCTGGCGACCTCCAACCGTAATCTGCGGGAAGAGGTGGCGGCCGGCCGTTTCCGGGAAGACCTGTTTTACCGCCTCAACGTATTCCCCCTGACGTTGCCGCCATTGCGGGAACGCCAGCGGGATATTCTGCCGCTGGCCTCTTTTCTGGCCCAAAGGCATCTGCGGCCGGGGGAGACACCCCCGGAGCTTTCACCGACGGCCCAACAGCGGCTTTTGAGCCACGGCTGGCCGGGCAACGTCAGGGAGCTGGAAAACATCATTCAACGGGCCCTGATCCTGCGCTCCGGCAATGAGATTCTCCCCGGTGATCTCTGTTTCGAGATCGAGGCCGGGGGGGCGGGCCTGCCTGGGCCGGCGGCGGCCGGCGGCGGCCTGATGGACGATCTGAAATCCGTGGAGGAACAGATGATCCTGGATGCATTGAAGAGCGGCAATGGCAGCCGCAAGGATGCGGCCGAGCGGCTGGGCATCAGCCAGCGCACCCTGCGCTACAAGATTGCGCGGCTGCGGGAGGCGGGGGTCGCCATCCCGGGCTGAGTTGGTGTGAAAACTGCTTGTTCTTTGAAAGCGACAGACCAATCGAGGTAATCCTGCAATGAGCACTATAGATATCAACCAGGTTCTGACCCAGATGCGGGTGCTGGAGGCCCAGGCCAGGGGCGAGGCCGTTCCGGTTGGCCAGGGCCCCTCAACCAGCTTCGGTGATCTTCTCAAGCAGTCCATCGACGGCGTCAACGAGACCCAGCAGAAGGCGGCCGAACTCACCCGGGCCTTCGAGACGGGCGAAAAGGATGTGGATCTGGCCGAGGTGATGATCGCGGTGCAGAAATCCAGCATCTCCTTTCAGGCCATGGTCCAGGTCCGCAACAAGCTGGTCGAGGCCTATAAGGATGTCATGAACATGCCAATGTGAACGAGAGTTTACAGTTGAAAGTTGACGGTTAAAAACTGTTTTTAATCAATTAGATGAAGCGTTTATCCGTGAAATAGCATTAAATCGTTAGTGACAGAGGTGTGAGCACAGATGGCAGCCGCAAATCCCGAAACCGCCCAGTTGGCGCCCGCCGCGCCTGGCGGGCTGATGAGCAATCCCGCCGTACGTCAGCTGGCCGTCATGATCAGCCTTGCGGCCAGCATTGCCCTGGGTGTGGTCATTGCGCTCTGGGCCTGGACGCCGAACTACACATTGCTCTATGGCAACCTGACCCAGAAGGACGCCACCGAGGTGGTGGCGGCGCTGCAGCAGGGCGGCATAGAGTTCAAGGTGGACCAGGCCACGGGGGCGGTGATGGTGCCCGCCGCCGATTTGCATCAGGCGCGGCTGAAGCTTGCCGGCCAGGGCTTGCCGCGCGGCAACGGCATGGGGTTCGAGCTGCTTCAGCAGGAGACCGGCTTCGGCACCAGCCGCTTGGTGGAGGCCGCCCGCTACCAGCGCGCCCTGGAGGGCGAACTGGCCCGCACCATCAGCACCATTACCAGTGTGCAGACCGCCCGGGTCCACCTGGCGACGCCCAAACAGTCTGTCTTCGTACGCAAGCGCAAGAAGGCGAGCGCCTCGGTGGTGGTGCAGCTCTACCCGGGGCGGGTGCTGGACAAGGGGCAGGTGGCCTCCATTGTCCATATGGTCTCTTCCGCCGTGCCTGAGCTGGAGGCCGGCCAGGTCACGGTAGTGGACCAAAGGGGCAATATGCTCAGCGGCCAGAATGGCAGCCGCGAGATGATGCTGACCGCCTCCCAGTTCGATTACACCAAGCAGTTGGAGGAGCACTACAAGAATCGCATCGAGGATATCCTCACCCCCATATTGGGGGCTGACAGCGTACGCGCCCAGGTGACGGCGGAAGTGGATTTCACCCTGGTCGAAAAGACCGAGGAGACCTTCAATCCCCAGGGCGCGGCCTTGCGCAGTGAGCAGATCAATGAGGAGAAGAGCCGGCTGAGCGCCGTTCAGGGCATCCCAGGCGCGCTGAGCAACCAGCCTCCGGGCGGCGGCGTGGCCCCGGCCCGGGTGGGGCAGATCGAGGCGGGGAACGCCGTCCCCCCAGAGCCCCTGAACAGCAGCAAGCAGGCGACCCGCAATTATGAGCTGGACAAGACCATCAGCCACACCCGCATGCCCACCACCAGCCTGCGCCGTCTCTCGGTGGCGGTGGTGGTGGACAATGCGCCGCCCCAGGGCAAGGGCGGCAAGAACAAGGCGGGAAAGGAGCGCACCCCCGAAGAGCTGGAGCGCATCACCCAGTTGGTGAAGGAGGCCATCGGCTTCAATGAAGCCCGGGGCGACAGCGTAAAGCTGATCAACGCCCCCTTCCAGGCGCCTCCGGCCCCGGCATCCCTGCCGGAGGAACCCATCTGGGAGAAGGCCTGGGTCTGGGACCTGGCGCGCAAGGTGGTAGGCGTCCTGCTGGTGCTGGTGCTGATCTTCGTGGTGCTGAAGCCCACCATGAAACGCCTTCTGACCATGCCGCCCCCCCAGGTGGTCACGGCGGGGGGCGTCCCCGCGCTTGAGGGCGGCGCCCCCGAAGGGGCGGGGGATCAGGACCAGATGATGAGTTTGCCGGGCCCCGCCAACTATGAGGAAACCCTGGAGGCGGCGCGGGGCATGATCAAGGAAGACCCGAAACGGGTTGCGCAGGTGGTCAAAAAATGGGTGGCCGAAGATGCCGGATAATGAAATTTCAAAATTATCCGGGGTGAACCGGGCCGCGATCCTGCTGCTCGCCCTGGGGGAAACGGACGCGGCGGAGATCCTCAAGCACATGGGGCCGAAGGAGGTCCAGGAGGTGGGCATGTCCATGGCCACCTTGAGCAATGTCTCCACGGAACAGATGGAACAGGTGATGCACTCCTTCGTCACCACCCTGAAAGACCAGACGTCACTGGGCCTGGATTCGGACAATTACATCCGCAACGTTCTGACCAATGCCCTGGGCGCGGACAAGGCGGGCGGCGTCATCGACCGCATCCTGCTGGGTCGCAACAGCAAGGGGCTGGAACAGCTCAAGTGGATGGACCCCAAGGCCGTCGCCGAAATCATCCGCCTGGAGCATCCCCAGATCATCGCCATCGTGCTTTCGTTTCTCGACCCCGACCAGTCCGCCCAGGTGATATCCGCATTCCCGGAAAACGTGCGCGCCGATATCCTCATGCGCATCGCCACCCTGGAAGGGATTCAGCCGGCGGCCCTGCAGGAGCTGGATGAGATCCTGGACAGCCAGTTCAGCGGGGCCAACAACGTCAAATCATCCTCTCTCGGCGGGGTCAGAACCGCCGCCAACATCCTGAATCTGGTGGAGGGCACCGTCGAAAGCAAAATCATCGAGCAGATCAGCAGTCTCGACCAGGATCTCAGCCAGCAGATCCAGGACAACATGTTCGTATTCGAGAATCTCATCGATATCGACGACCGCGGCATTCAGACCCTGATGCGGGAGGTCGCCTCGGAGCAACTGTTGCTGGCCCTGCGTGGCGCCGAGGAGGCCCTGAAGGAGAAGATCTTCAAGAACATGTCCAAGCGGGCGGCGGAGATGCTGCGCGACGACCTGGAGGCCGCGCCGCCGGCGCGGTTGAGCGATGTGGAGGCGGCGCAGCGGGAGATCCTAGCGGTCACGCGGCGTCTGGCGGATGCGGGCGAAATCATGCTGGGAGGCTCGGGTGGAGAAGAATTCATCTAAGGTCATCCCCGGCGAAGAGCTGGAGGGGGTGGAGCAGTGGACCCCCCCCGGCATCAGCCATGGCGGGCCCCTGTCCCTGGAGCCCCCCGGATCCCTGCTGACCGCCGCCCAACTGGAGCAGATTCAGAAGCAGGCCTACGAGGAAGGCTTTGAGCGGGGCAAGAAGGAGGGCTTCAGCTTTGGCCACAAGGAGGCCCTGGCGGAAGGCCGCAAGCGGCTGCAGGAAACCGTGGAGGGCATGGAGGCCCTGTTCCAGGCCCTGGAAACGCCCTTCGACCAGCTCGATGACCAGGTGGAGCAGGAATTGGTGACCCTGGCCATCGCCATTGTAAAGCAACTGGTCCGGCGGGAGATCAAGACGGACCCCGGCCAGATCCTGGGGGTGGTGCGGGAGGCCATCGGCATACTGCCGGTCTCCTCGCGCAATGTGCGCCTGGTGCTGCATCCCGAGGATGCCGAACTGGTGCGCGAGGTCTACGCCACCACCGAGACGGAACTCGGCTGGAAGATCGTCGAAGACCCGGTCCTGGCCCGGGGCGGCTGCCGGGTGCTGACCGACACCTCCCAGGTGGACGCCACCCTGGAATCCCGTCTCAGCAGCCTCATTGTCCCCATGCTGGGCGGGGAACGCGGCGGAGAGGATTCGGCCGGGGACGGGGAGGGCCAGTGAGTCGCCCCCTGACCGACCGCAACGCCATCTGGAAAGAGCGGCTGAGCCGGAACATCCAGCGGCTCAGCAGCGCCCGCAGCCTGGTGCTGGAAGGCCGCCTCACCCGCATGGTGGGGCTCACCCTGGAGGCGGTGGGATGCCGCGCCGCCATCGGCGGCCAATGCGATGTCATCAGCAGCGGCGGCGATATCATCGAATCCGAAGTGGTCGGTTTCTCGGGCGAAAGCCTCTACCTGATGCCCACCGGCGACATCCGCGGGCTGGAGCAGGGCGCCCGGGTGGTGCCCACCGGCCGCGTCTGCGAGGCCATGGTGGGTGAAGAACTGCTGGGGCGGGTGATCGACGGGGCAGGCCGGCCATTGGACGGCAAGGGTCCCATTCACGCCACCCGGCGCCGGACCCTCTCGGGAGAGGTCTTCAACCCCCTGGCCCGCAGCCCCATCCGCGAGCCGCTGGATGTGGGCGTGCGCGCCATCAATGCCCTGCTGACGGTGGGACGCGGCCAGCGCCTGGGCCTGTTCGCCGGGTCCGGGGTGGGCAAATCGGTCCTGCTGGGCATGATGACCCGCTATACCAATGCGGACGTCATCGTCGTCGGCCTGATCGGAGAGCGCGGCCGCGAGGTCAAGGAGTTCGTGGAGAACAACCTGGGCGAGGAAGGGCTCGCCCGCGCCGTGGTGGTGGCGGTGCCCGCCGACCACGCCCCCCTGCGGCGCATGCACGGCGCCATGCTGGCCACCAGCATTGCCGAATACTTCCGCGATCAGGGCCTGCAGGTGCTGTTGCTGATGGACTCCCTCACCCGCTTCGCCCAGGCCCAGCGCGAGATCGGGCTGGCCATCAATGAGCCACCCGCCACCAAGGGCTATCCCCCGTCGGTATTCGCCAAGCTGCCGCAACTGGTGGAGCGGGCCGGCAACGGCGATACCGGCAAGGGCTCCATTACCGCCTTCTATACGGTTCTGACGGAGGGGGACGATCAGAACGATCCCATTGCGGACGCGGCCCGGGCCATCCTGGACGGCCACATCGTGCTCTCCAGGCAACTGGCCGAAAGCGGCCACTACCCGGCCATCGATATCGAGGCCTCCATCAGCAGGGCCATGAATGACATTATCGACCGGAATCAGCAGCAGGCGGCGGCGGCCTTCAAACAGCTCTATTCCGTGTATCAGCA
Source organism: Sedimenticola sp. (assembly GCA_011051655.1). Taxonomy (GTDB): domain Bacteria; phylum Pseudomonadota; class Gammaproteobacteria; order Chromatiales; family Chromatiaceae; genus DRKS01. The sequence continues at coordinate 48,130 of DRKS01000045.1, read as the reverse complement.
GAACCGGGACCTGATCAGCGTGGGGGCCTACCAGGCGGGAACGGACGAGCGTATCGACGCCGCCGTGGAGGCCATGCCCACGTTGCGGGATTTTCTGCGCCAGGACATGCACAGCCCCGTGCCCCTGGAGCAGAGCCTGGCGGACCTCAAGTCCCTGTTTCCACCGCCGGACTAAAGAAATCCCCGGCAAGTGAAGATAACCAAGTAGGGCGGACGCCTGTCCGCCATTGTTCCGAGAGGTAGAGTCATGGCCCCATCAAAACGCTTCAAACCGGTCCTGCGTGTGGCCGAGTCCCGGGAACGCACGGCGGCCCGGCAGCTTGGCGATTCCCAGCGCAATATGCGGGAGCAGGAGGCCAGGCTGGAGGAGCTGCGGCGTTACCACCAGGAATATCTCGAACGATTCGATGTGGCTGCGCGCAGCGGCATGAGCGCGGCTCAGTTGCGGGAATACCAGGCCTTCATCGCCAAGCTGGAACTGGCGATCCGCGAGCAAGAGGCCATTGTGCAGGCCAGCGACACCGACTGCTGCGCCAAACAGGCGGAATGGCAACAGAAACGGGTGCGCAGCCAGGTGCTGGACAAGGTCGTGCAGCGTTGTGAATCCGAAGAGCGCCGTACCCGGGAAAGCAGGGAACAAAAGGAAACGGACGAGCGGAATCAGCGCCGCTGAGTTTCCCGGCCCGTCCCTGGGCCCGTAGCGGTCCGGCCTTGTTTATCCCTGCCCGATCCCCGCCGCGCGGAGGCTTTTTTCATCCGGCGCGGAGACTGCGCAGCAATCGGCGGGCACGCCATCGACCACCACCGCGGGCACGCGGTGAATGCCCAGGGTTTTGGCCCGCCGTGAAACCTTTTTGTCGTTCATGTCGAGCACCCTGATTTCACAAGCGGGGCAGGCAATCCGGTTGACCAGGTCGATAGTATCCTGGCAGGCGGGGCAGCCCGCGCTGTAGATTTCGATTTTTCGCTTGGTCGTCATTTCAGTTCTCCTTTCGCTGGGGCCGCGCAGGCGGGGCAGGTGGCTTTTACCGGCCACGCATTCCATACGGACGCGGCGATGAGGCCGGCTATCCCCAGATAGACGGCATATTCGGATTGCCAATGGAATTGACTCAGGAGCACCGTCACGCCGGAGAAAAAACCGGCATAAAAGGGCCCATAGCCATGCCGCTGGCGGGCCTTGTAGGCGAGTGAAAAAACCGCCACGCCAAGCAGCGCAACGGCCAGGGGAAAAACAAGCAGTGAAATCTCCGTGATGCTTAAGCCAATACTGCCCAGCAGGGCCGTTAACGCGGGCAGGCACGAGGGGCAGATGAGCTTGGGAACGAAAATGGCGCCGACTGCGGGCAAGGATGTCTTCCAGCCGCTTTTGGGAGGGCGGACGAAACGCCCGTTCAGCGCTGCCGCGATGGCTTTCGCCGTGGGCGTACCCCGCAAGCCGCCCTGGTCATTTTCATAGATGCGGCAACAGGCCGCATCCGGGGCCTGTTGGGCGCCGGCCACATCGCGGCCATTGACCAGGATGGTGGGCGAACCATAATGCCTCGCATGGCCGGGGCCCGCCGGATCCCTGCTGCTCCATTCCTTCCAACGGGGTTGTTGCCCCGCCAGGGCAAAGGCCTTGAGCAGTTGCGCCCGGGCGTCTGCCACATTGGGGCAGTCCGGATCATAGATGAAATCCACATGGGTCATCAGATCTCGCCTTTGTCCAGGGCGTCGAGAATAGGGCATTCACCGATGGGGTCGGTTGACTGGCATCGATGGATCAGGGGCATGAGCGCCCCTTTCATTTTTTCGAGGGCGTCGATTTTCTCCTGGATATCGGCGACCTTGGCTTCCGCCTTCGTGCGGATGTCCTCGCACCTTGCGCCCGGCATGCTCTTCAAAGCAATCAACTCCCCGATTTCCTTCAGGGAAAAACCCAGTGTTTTCGCATGCTGTATGAACCGCACCCGCCTGATCACCGTTTCGGGATATTGGCGGTAGCCGGAGGCGGAACGCCCGGGTTTGGGTATCAATCCCTTGCGCTCATAAAAGCGTACGGTTTCGATGCCGACGCCACTTCTTTTTGCAACTTCGCCGATCTGAAGCATGGCTCACTCCTTATTCTCAGTTATACACCCTGTAGCATGCTTTAGGGTCAAGGGGATATTGAGGCGATGTCAGCGGCCTGGATGCGGATAAGGTCAGTTGGACAGGATGTCGGTCAACGCAGGCTGGCGCGGCAACTCCAGGTCCGGCCGGCCCGCTCCGGCGGGCAGGGTTATGTTCAGGGCCGAATCGGCCAGCGGCCACCGGCTCTTGAGAATATTTCCGGCCTCATCCCCCGCAAACACCAGGTAGCTGTATTTCTGGTAGTGGGGCAGCTTGCGCCCCAGGCGGGGGATGGCCGCGGCGGAATGGGCGGCCAGCCAGCCCAGCGTCTGGCCGGGGGCGGCCGGGTTGGCGCTGGTCAGGACAAGGCTGTGCCCGGTGCGGGGAAAGGTCCGGCCGCCGATTTTCATCTCGTCCTCTCCCAGGCTGAAGGGCTTGCCGGCGGCCGCCTCCAGGAAGCGGCCCCGCAGCCGGTTTTCCATGCCGAAGAGCCAGATGGCGCGGCCCGGGGGCAGGCCGTCGAGCTGCCGGTCCCAGAGGATCTTCAGCCCGGGGGCGCGCCGGGCCCAGCCTTCGGCCAGCTTCCGGTATGCGGATTTCAGCTCCGGCGGTGCCCCTTCGGGCAGTACGATGACCACCTCCTCGGAGCCGAAAAGCTGGCCCAGGGAGCTGGGGATCTCGCTGGGATCGAGCCGCCGGAAAAGCTCGAACTGGGGGTCGACTTTGATCCGCAGGGGCCGGGCCCCGAGATCCAGCTCCAGCCGGGCCTGCTTGCCGGTCATGCCGAGGAGATGGCGCAGCGGCTGCCGTTCACCCGCCAGCTGGATCAGGATCGGGACCTGTAGCCGGAAGGCCGGTCCCGGCTGGGTCTGGCGCAGCACGGCGCTGAGGCGGAAGCCCGCCGGGGCCTCCTCCACCCGGACCTCGCCCAGTTGCAGCGCCGGTGCACCGGTGCGGGTGGTCCACTGGCGGAACTGCCCGGACAGGTCTTGCCCGCTCACGGCCTCGAAGGCCTGCCGCAGCTCGCCGAAGCCGGCACTCCGGAACAGATTGTCCCGGTAAAAGCGTCGCAGCCCCTCCAGGAAAACCCTGTCCCCCAGTTGGCGCCTCAGCATGTGAAAAAACATCATGGTCTTGCCGTATCCGATGGCCTGGCTGGCCTGGCCATGGCGCCCGCGGAAGGCGGTGAGGGGGAATTCTTCCTGCTGCCCCACGGAATCGGCGTAGCGCTGCAGGGTGGCGCGCCGGTAGTCGGCGCCCTTTCCCCGCTGTTCGCGCAGCAGATGGTCGGCCAGGTAGGAGGTCAGGCCCTCGCTCCAGTTGCCGGAGGTGTAATCCACGTAGACCCCGTTGCCCCACCAGTTGTGCAGGATCTCGTGGGGATAGGAGGTGTGGATGATGAAGGGCAGCCGGATGACCGTCGGGCCCAGGAGGGTGAAGGAGGGCATGCCGTAACCGCTTTCCCAGAAGTTCTCCACCAGGGCGAACTTGGCATAGGGATAGGGGCCGAGCAGCCGGCTGTAGAGATCGAGGTAGCGTTCCGTGGCCTCGAGATAGCGTTGGGCCATGGGCTCATCGGCGTCGCGCAGGTAGACCAGGGCCTCGGCGATGGGACCGGGGCGCCGGTAGACCCGGTAGGGGGCCGCCACCAGGTAGATGTCGTCCTGGGGCGATTGCTCCTCCCAGCCGCCGTCCAGCGCCCTGCCCTGGCTGACCAGCCTCCAGCCTTCCGGAAGCGTGGGGCGCAGGCTGAAGGTCAGGCGTTCATTTCCGATGATGGGAAACCAGTGGCTGGCGGCGCTGAGGAAGACCCCTTCGGGCAGGATGAGCCCCGGCGTCTGGCTGAGATCGCCCGCATAGTCCTTCGATATCTGCTCCAGGGAGTGGCGGATCACCCCCTCATAGCGCAGACCGAAGCGGTTTCCGGGGGGCGCCAGCCGGGCGCGGTAACGCCGCACGGGGACCGGAAATCCCTTCTCTATATATTCGATCGGTGTTAGCGTGACGCCTGGCGCGGGCTCGGGCTCCAGGTTGGCGTGCAGCAGAAATTCGACAGCGGAGGTCCGCTCCGGCAGGGTAATGGTATCCTGCACCGCAAGGGCGCCCCCGGAGGGGTGCAGACTGACCTGGAGATCATGGTGGACAATGGGTCTCGCAAGACAGACCTGGCAGAACAGGGCCAGCGCCAGTCCAAACAGCCCTGACCGGGTTTTGGCATACGGCATAACGGGGGCTCCACTTGTTTTTTGAATGGGTTATTCTCCGCTCACCCGGAGGCGGCCGCCGGTGGAGGGGGAATTATTCCCTGCATCAGACAGTCGAACCGCTATTTGTTCCATAACGAGACGAGTTGTTCAATGAAAAAAAGGAAAATCCTGTTTATCGCCCCTCTCCTTCTGAGCTCCCTCATCCTTGGGGCCTGCCAGGTCAGGGAGCACCACGGGCACGCACCCTATAAGCCCGGGGAGACGAAAACCATGTCCGATAAGCAGCATCCCAAGGGCATGCCGGAGGAGGATGGCGAACCGCCGGCCGAGGGCGCGGCCGGGTTCGTGCTGGATCTCCGGAATATCCCCAGCCTCGAAAACATCATGCCGGAACTGTCCAGGGCGCGGGTGGTGTTCGTGGGCGAGGCCCACACCAGTTATGGCCACCATTTGAGCCAATTGGAGATCATACGGCGCCTGTATGAGATCGACCCGAATATCGCCATTGGCATGGAGTTCTTTCAGCAGCCTTTTCAGAAGTACCTCGATGCCTACAGCGCAGGGGAGCTGGAAGAAGCCGAAATGCTCCGCAAAACGGAATACTACAGCCGCTGGTCCTTCGATTACCGGCTTTATCGGCCTATCTTGCGCTATGCCCGTGAACAGGGCATTCCCCTCATCGCCCTCAATCTGCCGAAGGAGATCACCCGGAAGGTGGGAGACCAGGGGATGGATGCCTTGACGGAAGAGGAAAAGGCCCAGATTCCCTCCGAGATCGATGACTCCGACAAGGCCTACCGCAAGCGGATGAAGGACATCTTTTCCCAGCATCCGCACAGCACGGAGCGGGACTTCGAGCATTTCCTGCAGGTGCAGCTGCTGTGGGATGAGGGCATGGCGGCCCGGGCCGCCGACTATCTCGGCAAAAACCCCGACAAACGGCTGGTGGTGCTTGCCGGCATCGGACACCTGTTTCACGGCTATGGCATTCCCAAGCGCGTCCACCGCCGGATTCCGGTGGAAACCGCCGTGGTGCTGCCTTGGGACAGCGTGGAGGTAATGCCGGGCGTCAGTGACTTCCTGCTCTTCCCGGAGAAGGCCAGGCTGCCGCCGAAGGGAAAGATGGGCGTCATACTGGCCGACAACAACGGCTGCGAAGTGACCAAGGTGAGCCCGGGGAGCGCCGCCGAGAAAGGGGGGGTGGAAAAGAAGGACCTGATTCTCTCCCTGGACGGGCAGGCCGTCGGCTCCATCGCGGATCTGAAGATAGGCCTGCTGGATAAAAAGCCGGGGGACAAAATCAGCATCGTGGTGCGGCGCAAGCGCTTTTTGTTCGGGGATGAAGAGGTGACCCTGGAGCTGGAACTCGGGCAGTAGGCCATCTTGAAAACGGCCGGCCAATCACGGGGGAAAGTCTGGTCCGGGGATTCGGGTTGTATTCCCCTATTGCCAGGAGTAGTATTCAGAAAAATAGCCGCCTGTCGGGCGGGGCCGTTTACAAACACGAATCCAAAAAACATGGCCTACTTGCACTATACTTCCCCTTTTTATGCATCCAGGCGCTCTCGTTGGGCGCCCGGGGCAAGCCAGGAGGGTTTCGCAGGCTGGCGGCGGGAATGGCAATGCTGAGAATAACCTTGGTAAACACTAAAGGTGGCTGTGGCAAAACCACTTTGGCCACCAACCTGGCCAGTTATTTTGCCGGGCAGGGCTTCCGGACCACTCTGATGGATTACGACCCCCAGGGCTCCAGCCGCCAATGGCTGAGCCTGCGGGGTGAACACCTGCCCCCGATAAACGGCGTAGACGCCGTCCGGCAAAAAATCGGGGTGACCCGGAGCTGGCAGCTTCGCGCCGGATTGGACACCGAAGTCCTGGTGGTGGACACCCCGGCCGGCGTCAACGGAAGCCAGATGATCGAGCTGCTGCGCCAGGCCGATGTCATCCTGATCCCGGTCATGCCCTCCCTCGTGGACATGCAGGCGACGGCCGATTTTATCGACCACCTCATACGGGTCGGCAAGATAAAATCCCTGAGCAAGCAGGTGGGTATCGTGGCCAACCGCCTGCGGGCGGGTTCACGCTCCCAGCGGGCGCTGGAAGAGTTTCTGCGGGGCTATGATATCCCGGTGGTGGCGCGGCTGCGGGATTCCCAGAATTATGTGAACGCCATGGAGGAAGGCCAGGGCATCCATGAGCTGCATCCCAGGACCGCGGCCAAGGACCATGAGCAGTGGTCGCCCCTCATAGACTGGCTGAACCATGACGCCCAGGGCGTGGCGCCCATCCTGAAGGGAAGCGGGGCCATGGGGGCGCGGATCGATGAGGCCATGAGCTGCTGACGACCGGGGGCGCCGCCGGGGCGTCCTGTTCCCGTTACTCCCGATCATGCCTGCCGGCGCGGCCCGCGCCGGCGATTCCTTGTGAATTCCCAGCCGTTTCCCACCAAAGATGATATCGAGGCCTGCATGCTGGCCGACCGGCATCGCCTGCACCGGCGCCTGCGTGATCTGAGCCGGCGCCGCCGGGAGGGCCGGCCCTTCGGGCAGGGGCTGGCGCGGCTGGTGGGGGACATCCAGGCATCCCGGGCGCTGCTGGAGCATCGCCGTGAGCAGTGCCCCCGACCCCGGTTTCCCCAAGAGCTGCCCATCAGCGCCCGCCGGGATGAGATCGCGGCGGCCATTGAAAAACATCAGGTGCTGATTCTTTGCGGCGAGACCGGCTCCGGCAAGTCCACTCAGCTCCCCAAGATCTGCCTCTCCCTGGGGCGGGGCATTGCGGGGCGCATCGGCCACACCCAGCCGCGGCGTATTGCGGCGCGCAGCCTGGCGGACCGCATCTCCAGTGAATTGGGGCGGGAGCTGGGGACGGCCGTGGGCTACAAGGTGCGTTTCAAGGACCATGTCCGGCCCCAGACCCACATCAAGCTCATGACCGACGGCATCCTGCTGGCGGAGGTCCACCAGGACCGCTTCCTCAATGAATACGATACCCTGATCATCGACGAGGCCCACGAGCGCAGCCTCAATATCGATTTTCTGCTGGGCTATCTCAAGCAACTGCTGCCCAGGCGGCCGGATCTCAAGGTCATCATCACCTCGGCCACCATCGACCCGGAGAGTTTCTCCCGCCACTTCAATAATGCCCCGGTGATCGAAATCTCGGGACGGGCCTGGCCGGTGGAGCTGCGTTACCGGCCGCCAGAGGAGGAGGGGACTGAGCGGGACGAGCCCATGCAGCGGGCCATCGTCAATGCCGTGGACGAGCTCTCCGGCCCCGACCGGGGCGATATCCTGGTGTTTCTGAGCGGCGAGCGGGAGATCCGCGAGACCGCCGAGACCCTGCGCAAGCACCGCATGCACCTGACCGAGGTGCTGCCGCTCTACGCCCGGCTCGGTGCCGCCGAGCAGGCGCGGGTCTTTCAACCCCATCCGGGGCGGCGCATCATCCTCGCCACCAATGTGGCGGAGACCTCCCTGACGGTGCCGGGCATCCGCCATGTCATCGATACCGGATTCGCCCGCATCAGCCGCTACAGCCACCGCAGCCAGGTGCAGCGCCTGCCCATCGAGCCCGTCTCCCGGGCCAGCGCGGATCAGCGCAAGGGGCGTTGCGGGCGCATCGGCGCGGGGATCTGCATCCGCCTCTATGAGGAGGCGGATTTCCAGGCCCGGCGGGAATTCACCGAACCGGAGATCCAGCGCACCAATCTGGCCGCGGTCATCCTGCAGATGAAGCATCTGGGCCTTGGCGAGGTGGGGGATTTCCCCTTCATCGACCCGCCGGACCGGCGCCTGATCCGGGATGGTTACCGCCTGCTGGGAGAGCTGGGGGCCGTGGGGGGCGACAGGCGCATCACCCGCCTGGGCCGGCAGCTCGCCACCCTGCCGGTGGATCCGCGCATCGGACGCATGCTGTTGGCGGCCGCCCACGGCCGTTGCCTGCGGGAGGTGACGGTGATCGCCGCGGCGCTGAGCGTGCAGGACCCACGGGAGCGCCCCCTGGAGCACCGGCAGGCGGCGGATGAGATGCACCGGGAGTTCCAGAATGAAGAGTCGGATTTTCTCGGCCTCCTGGCCCTGTGGCGCTACCTGGAGGAGCAGCGCCGGCATCTGTCGAGGAACAGGTTCCGCCAGCTCTGCAAGCAACGGTTTTTCTCCTGGAACCGGGTGCAGGAGTGGCATGATATCCACCAGCAGCTGCGTGGCCAGCTCCATGAGATGGGGTTTTTGGACAACCAGGCGGACGCCACCTATGAGGAGATTCACCAGGCGCTGCTGACGGGCCTGCTCGGCAACATCGGCTTCCGGGGCAAGGACAAGGAGTACCTCGGGGCCCATGGCGGCCGCTTCCGGATCTTTCCCGGCTCCGGGCTGTTCAAGTCGGCCCCCAAGTGGATCCTGGCGGCGGAGCGGGTGGAGACCGCCAGGCAGTACGCCCGCACCGTGGCCCGGATTCAGCCGGGCTGGGTGGAGGCGGTGGCGGGACATCTCATCCGGCGCAGCTACTCCGAGCCCCACTGGGAAAGGCGCCCCGCCCAGGTCGGTGCCTATGAAAAGACCAGCCTCTACGGCCTCACCCTGACGCCCAGGCGCAAGGTGAACTATGGCCCCGTCAATCCCCGGGAGGCGCGTGAGATCTTCATCCGCTGCGCCCTGGTGGAGGGGGATTTTCACACCCGCGCCCCCTTTTTCCGCCACAACCGGGAGCTCATCGACCAGGTCCGGCGCCTGGAGAGCAAGGCGCGGCGGCAGGATATCCTGGTGGATGAGGCGCAGATCCATGCCTACTACGAGGCCCGCATACCCGAGGGAATCTATAGTGGTGCGGCCTTCGAGCAGTGGCTGCGCAAGGCCACGCGCAAACAGCCGAAGCTGCTGCACATGCGGCTGTCGGACCTGCTGCGCCGGGAGGCGCAAGAGGTCACGGATGAACGCTACCCGGACGCCCTGGATGTGGAGGGTACCCTGCTGCCCCTGGAATACCGCTTCGAGCCTGGGGAGGCCGACGACGGCCTGATGCTGGCGGTGCCGCTGGCCCTGATCCATCAGGTCTCCGCAGAGCGCTGTGAATGGCTGGTGCCCGGCCTGCTGCGGGAGAAGATCATTGCCTTGCTGCGCAGCCTGCCCAAGCCGTTGCGCAAGTCCTTCGTGCCGGTGCCGGACTATGCCGATGCCTGCCTCAGGGCGCTGCAGCCCTCGGACGAACCCCTGACCCGGGCGCTGGCCGGGGAGCTCAAACGGCTCACCGGGGTGCACATCCCCGAGGATGCCTGGCGGGTCGATGCGCTGCCGGATCACCTGCGCATGGGCTACCGGATCCTGGACGAGAAGGGGCGGACTGTTGCCGAGGGCCGGGATCTGGCCCGCCTGAGAAAGGAGCATGGCGGTGACGCCGGGGCCGCTTCACAACAGCCGCCAACCCATGAGCTGGAGCGGGACGGGCTCAGGGACTGGGACTTCGGCGGGCTGCCCGAGACGGTCCCGCTGAAGCGCGCGGGCATCCGCATGCAGGGTTATCCGGCCCTGATCGACCGGGGTGATACGGTCGCCATCCGGGTGTTGGACTCCAGGCAAAGGGCTGGGCGGGCGATGCGCGCCGGGCTGCGCCGCCTGTTCATGCTGAAGCTCGGCCAGGAAATGCGCCATCTCCGGCGTACTCTGCCGGAGCTGGCGAGGATGCGGCTGCAATACGCCAGGATCCCCGAGGCCCCGGAGGGCCTGGCCAGTGATGCCCGGCGGGACCTGGAGGATGAACTGACCGGCCTGATCCTGGACCTGGCCTTTATCGAAAACCGCCCGCCCATCCGGGACGGGGAGGCCTTTGCCGCCCGTCTTGCAGCCGGGAAAGGCGGGTTGATGAGGGTGGCCGATGAGGTCTGCAAGCTGGTTGGCTGCCTGTTGGACGAATATCAGCAGGCGCGCAAGGCGCTGGCCGGCGACACCCCCGTCAACTGGATACCCATGGTGTCGGACATGAGGCGGCAGCTCGACCGGCTGGTGTACCAGGGATTTTTGCAAAGCACGCCATGGGAAAATCTGGTCCATTTCCCGCGCTACCTGAAGGCCATCCGCATGCGCCGGGACAAACTCCACCACGCGGCGGGCCGTGACCTCCAGCGGATGCGGGAGATGGAGCCCCTCTATGGCCAATGGCGGGAGAAGGATGAGAAGGCCCGCAAGGCGGGGAAACCCGATGAGCGTATCGATGAGCTGCGCTGGAGCTTCGAGGAGCTGCGGGTGTCACTGTTCGCCCAGGAGTTGAAGACGGCAGTCCCGGTATCGCTCAAGCGCATCGGCAAACGCTGGAAAGAGCTGGGGTTGTGAAACTTTCGTGACTTCTCATAACCCCCTGTAACCTCTAAGCTTTACTTGAAAACTGAAAACTGAAAACTGAAAACTGAAAACTGAAAACTGAAAACTGAAAACCATGAAAAAAATGAATATGAACCAATGTCCCTGCGATTCCGGCCAGGCATATGACGCCTGTTGCGGCCCGTTGCACGCCGGAACCAAGAGCGCTGATTCAGCCGTGGCCCTGATGCGATCCCGCTACAGCGCCTATTCGAAAGGTGCGTTCGATTATCTCTCCGAGAGCCTTCATCCCGACCATCGTGATGACTATGATCCCGCCGCCACCAGGCGCTGGGCGGAGAATTCGGACTGGATAGGGTTAAAGGTGGTCGAGGCCGAGGAACAGGGTGACGAAGGCAAGGTTGAGTTCATCGCAACCTACCGGGAGAAAGGGGTGATTCACTCCCACCACGAAGTGGGAAATTTCCTCCGCCGGGACGGCCGCTGGTATTACGTGGACGGCAGGCTGGTGCCCCCCGTAACCCAGAGGAACGCGGCCCCCAAGGTTGGCCGCAACGACCCCTGTCCCTGTGGCAGCGGCAAGAAATACAAGAAATGTTGCGGCCGCTGATCCATTTTGGGAACGGGATTAAATTGCGGCCCGCGTTTGCCGATCTATACTGCCATAAGCATGTGGGGGCTATCGGTGAGCGTGAAACAAAAGAAAAAACGATTCGTGCGGCTGCCTTTCGTCCTGATTGGCTGGTCTGTTTTTCTGCTGGCGGCTCAGCCGGCGGCAGCGGCGATCTATAAGTATGTCGATGCCCGGGGCAGGGTCTATTTTACCGATCGTCCGCTTAAAGGGGACTACCGGCTTCAGGGGATAACCCTGACATCGAAGCGCGCCTCCTCTTTCGATCCGGCCGGGTACAGGCGTAATCGCAACCGCTTCAGCCCCTTGATCGAGGCGGCCGCCCGCCGTTCCAACCTGCGGCCCGAGCTATTGCATGCGGTGATCCGCGCCGAATCCTCCTATGACCCGAAGGCATTGTCCCGCGCCGGGGCCGCCGGCCTGATGCAGCTGATGCCCGCGACGGCGCGGCGCTATGGTGTCCGGGACCGCTGGGATCCCAAGCAGAACCTGGATGGCGGCGCGCGCTATCTGCGGGATCTGCTGAAGGAATTCAACCATGATCTGAGGCTGGCCCTGGCGGCCTACAATGCGGGGGCGAATGCGGTAAAGAAACATGGGAACAGGATTCCTCCTTTCCCGGAAACCCAGCGCTATGTGCGCAAGGTGCTTTCTTTTTACGGCCAGGGATCCTGATCCGGGTCAGCCGACCATCAGATAATCCTCCCCCCGCCGGTATCCCATGGCATGCAACTGCCCGGCAATCAGATCCCGGGCGCCGTGGTTGGCCACGTAGCAGAGCACGAATGGCCGGCGGTCAAGCTCCAGCCAGCCGGGGGACACCACCGGCACGCCATCCAGGCGGTTGCCGATCTTGCGGGGATCTATGTCGATCCAGGCCTGAGGGCGGTAGCCATGGCCCAGCAGATGGCGGCAGCGCTTACGGGTTTTCCGTCCGGCGCCCCAGATGACCAGCTCATCCCGGCGCGCCTTCAGGCGGGGGTCTGACGCCAAGTGGTGGGCCCGGAGCCGGTCAAAGGCCTCGCGGCTGCAGCGTTGATCCACGCGGGAGACCCGATCGGGGCGCTCCCGCCAGTTGAGCAGGATGTCCGGAAGCTTGGCCATTTGGTGGCCGGCATGATGCAGCCGCAGCCAGAGATCATAGTCCTCGGGGAAGGGGCCGTCCCGGTAGCCGCCGAGATCCTGCACCGCCTTTTTTCTGAACATGACGGAGGGGTGGGCGAAGGGTGATTCTATATAGATGTCGCCGGCGATGTCCCGGGGTTCAAGACAGCGGTTTTGCCAGCGTATGTATTCACGGTAACCCTTTTGTATCCGGCTCTGTGGGAACAGGCGCACACAGGTCCCCAGCAGGGAGATCTCCGGGCGCCTTCGGAGAAAATCCTGCTGTCGCTGAAGCCGGTGAGGATGCATGATGTCATCGGCATCCATGCGCGCAACCAGATTGCCTCGGGCCCGGCTCAGGCCATGATTCAGCGCAGACACCAGCCCCCTGCCGGGATTATGAAGAAGCCGGATGCGGTCGTCTTCCCGGGCCCGCCGCTCCAGGATTGCCACGGACCGGTCGCTGGAGGCGTCATTCACGGCCAGCAGTTCATAATCGGAGAAGCTTTGCGCCCGGATAGAATCCAGGCACGCCTCCAGCATTGCCGCTTCGTTGTGGAAGGGCAATAAAATACTGATTGGCGGCGCTTGGGGCGGGGGTGGTTCCATATGGTTAGGGTCGGTAAGTGGCCAAATAACCGCGGATGATAGTGCGGATTCTTTGTCTATACTTTAATAAGTTTACACTGGATGCCATTTGCTCCTCTTCCCAACAGAGAGGGGGAAAGTTTAGCGGGTTTTTTTAATGAGTGATGACAGTTTGGCAATGCTGCCGATTGACAGCGTACTGCTTTCCCCCCTTGAGCTTGCTATATTGAAGGCTATTCAAAAAGGCAAAACGGACGCCGAAATATCCTCCTCTCTTGATTTGACACAGCAGGCTGTAAGGAGACACCTCAAAGACATTCGTCAGAAGCTGAATGTTCGCACCCGGGGCCACGCGGTTGACCGGGCGGTGGCCTTGGGCTTTATGAACAGTTTTGTCCCGAGCGAATGTGATGCGTCACAGCCAAATCTCAGGGTTGGCGTCGTGGGGTGCGGAAGAGGTGGTGTGGCCGTGCTTCATATCCTGAAGGAAAATCCCTGTATCGATATCGTTTTTGCCTCGGACGCCAATCCAGACGCGGTTGGCGTGAAGCTGGTGAACCGGCTGAACATCCCTTTCTTCACCGATTACTCTTTTATCGAGACGGAAAATGTCGATGTGCTGGTTAACGTAACCGGCTCGGAGAAGGTGACGGCCGAGTTGAGAAAGATGCTCTCCCCCGAGACGGAGCTTATGGGCGGGTTGTCCGCAATGCTGATGTGGCAGATAACGGAAGAACGGAGAAAACGGCTGGCGGAAAGGAACAGAACCCTGAGGGAGCACGAAAGCCTGTGTCACCTGGGGGAAATCATCGAGAACATCGACAGCATGGCGGACGCGACCTATGCCATCGTCGACTATGCCTCGAAGCTTCTGAATATGCCGGCCGGTTCCCTGGCCATATGTGACGACACGGGCGAGGGAATGATCCTGGCCGCCGCCAAGGGATTCAGCAAGAATTTCAACGATGCGAATAGATGGAAAATAAGAAAAGGGGGGCTGACCGATATTCTGCTGAATCAGACAACCCCGCTGTTTTTTGCCGATATCGAGGATTTGCCGGACCCGAATCCCATACTCGTTTCAGAAGGCGTGCGATCAGTGCTCGCGGCGCCGCTCATTATTCAGAGAACGGTGGTGGGCATACTGTATTTGAATGATTTCAAGAAAAAAGAGATAAGAACGGAGGATATATCGCTTTTTTCGCTGCTTACCATCTATGCGGCGCTGACGGTGGAGCGGGTCAAGTCCATCGAGAAACTGTGGCACCAAAGCCAGCATGACGGCCTGACCGGTCTTTTGAATCATCACAGCCTCATGGAGCAGATCGAAAAGGAGGGGGACAGGGCGAAGCGCCACAACGGCCGGTTCTCTATCCTGATGATCGATATCGACAACTTCAAATCCTATAACGACAGCTTTGGACACCTTGAGGGGAACAAGGTCCTGAAGGCCGTATCGCGGCTTCTGATAAAGACGGCCAGGGTGTCTGATACCGTTGGCCGCTTTGGCGGGGAAGAATTTTGTATCTTGGTGCCGGAGCTCGATAAAGACCAAGTGCTGCCTTTTGCGGAGAGACTCGTCAAGACCGTGGCGGAATACGAGTTTCCCAACCGGGAGGTCACAATCAGCGCCGGGGTCGCCAGTTTTCCGGAAAACGGCTACAGCGTGACGGAGCTGATAAAAAGGGCGGACGACAAACTGTATCAAGCGAAGAGGGAGGGCAAGAACAGGGTGTGTGGTTGAGATAGTGCCGAGTGCTGAGTGGCGGGGGGGTGAGGACGGTGTCCATGGTCATTCCTTCGTGCTTCCACCTCCCCATGGGTGGGAGGCGTGCATCGACAGCTTGGCCCGGCTGGCTGCATCCTGAGTTATTACCTAGAAACCAGATTTACCCTGCTCCTGCGCGAGATGCAGAAAATTATCCAGCCGGCGCTGATCGATTTTTCCTGCCTCCACTGCTGCCCGCAGGGCGCAACCCGGTTCCTCCCGGTGCCGGCAATCGCTGAACTTGCAATGGCCCAGGAAGGGCCGAAATTCCCGGAAACCCTGTTCCAATTGATCCAGGCTCAGTTCAACCAGGCGGAAGCTGCGCACGCCGGGGCTGTCGATCAGGCGCCCGCCGGTGGGTAAGGTATAACAGGTTGTGGCGGAGGTGGTATGGCGTCCCAGGCCGGTCGCATTGGAGAGGCGGCCGATCTGGATATCCTGGTCCGGGAGCAGCGCCTTGATCAGGGAAGACTTCCCCACGCCGGACTGGCCGACCAGGATGCTGGTCTCTCCCTTCAGGCGCTCCACCAGTGGGCCCAGCCCGTGTTCGAATTTGGCGCTGATGTGCACCAGGGGATAGCCGATGGCCTCATAGAGGCTGAAACGCTGGTTGAGAGCCTTCTTGCCGGTCTCGTCCGGCAGGTCCATCTTGTTGAAGGCGATCAGGGCGTTGACGCCTATGGTTTCCGCCGTTACCAGATATTGATCCAGCAGGTATTCGCTGGGTTCGGGCCGGGGGGCCAGCACGATGACCAGTTGACTGATGTTGGCGGCCAGGGGTTTTTCCCGCCCGCTGTAATCAGGCCTGGCCAGCACCGAGTCCCGCTCCAGCAGGGCGGTGACGATACCCCTTTTGTCGCCAGTGGCCTGCCACACCACACGGTCGCCACATACGATGTGCCCAAGATTCTGACGCCACAGGCAGTAATGGAGGCCGCCTTCCGCATCGGCCACCATGAGGTTGCGGCCGTGCCGGGTGATAACCAGGCCTTGCCGGGGCCGGGCGTCCGCCTGGTCCAGCGCTTTTTCGGCCTGCTGGGCCAGGCGCCGGCGGCGCTGCTCCTGGATCTTGCGGATGCGTTCTTGCTGGCGCTGGGTCAGTCTGCGTCTGGCCATCAGGCGTGGGGCGTGCTTGTCCGGGTTGAAATATGGCCGATGCGCACCGGCGCCGGCGGGTGGCTGTCGTGAAAGGCCGAGTAGAGGGGGTCCGGGGTCAGGGTGCTGGCGTTTTCCCGGTAGAGTTTTACCAGGGCCTGGATCATCGCCTCCGGACTGGTCCGTTTGATGGCGTAGTCGTCGGCCTCAAACTCCTGCCGGCGCATCAGCCAGGCGGAAAGGGGCTGCAGGAATTGGCCAAAGACCGGGATGACCAGGAGAAACAGCATCAGCGCGGCGGCGTCCGAGGGCCGGTCGACGCCGAGGGCGGCATAAAACCAGGTCTGCTGGTAAAGCCAGCCGAGGAGGGCCAGTCCGGCAAGGGATGCCAGCGACATGGTGACCATGCGCTGCAATACGTGTTTCTTTTTGAAGTGCCCCAGTTCGTGGGCCAGCACGGCCTCCATTTCGTCAGCGGAGAGGCTCTCCAGCAGGGTGTCGAAGAAAACGATGCGCTTGCTTTTTCCGAGTCCCGTGAAATAGGCGTTGCCATGACTGGAGCGGCGGGAGCCGTCCATTACGAAAATACCCTTGCTGGTAAAGCCGCAGCGCGCCAGCAGTTGCTGGATGCGCCGGCGCAGTTCGGGATCATCCAACGGTTTGAAGCGGTTGAACAGGGGGGCGATGAGGGTCGGATAGGCCCAGGTCATGAGCAGGATGAAACCGACCCATACGGCCCAGGCGGCGAGCCACCAAAGGGGGCCGACGCTCCCCATCACCCACAACAAAACCCAGGCGAGGGGGCCGCCGATCGCCAGCAACAGCAGGGTTTGCAGCAGAAGATCGGTCATGAAGCGGGCGGGAGTGGTGCGGTTGAAGCCGAAACGGGCCTCCAGCACGAATGTCCTCCAGGCCGCTGTGGGTATATCCAGCAGCCCCATGATCAAAAAAACCGAGAGAATGAAGGCCGTTCCGCCCGGCAGGGGATCGAGTCCGGTGTTTTGCCACAACCGGCTCAGCCAGCCCAGTCCGCCGCCAAGGGTCCATGCCAACAGCAGCATGGCGCCAAGCGCCAGTTCGAATCCGGCAAGCCTGATGCGGGCGATGGTATAGTCGGCGGCTTTCTGATGCTCCTGGAGCGAAATTGCGCCGGAAAAGGCCGCAGGCACCTGGTCCCGGTGGGCCCATACATGCCGGCGGTGCCGCCAAAGCAGCCATGCCTGGAGCGCAACGCCAAGACCGAGGGCGAGCAGAAACAGTTGGGTAAACCAGTGCATGACAACAGGATACAGGCTGTGGCGCTGCTCTGCTAGAATCGGCTCATCTGACCATCTTCATTATTGAATACGGAGTTTTGAATGGCGCAGGATCCCAACAACCTGGTCTGGATTGACCTGGAAATGACGGGGCTGGACCCCCAGAAGGATGCGATCATCGAGATCGCCACCATCGTCACGGATGCCAATCTCGATATCCTGGCGGAGGGACCGGTCATCGCCATTCATCAGCCGGACGCCGTGTTGAACGGCATGGATGACTGGAACCAGAAGCAGCACGGGGGATCGGGCCTGATCGGGCGGGTGCGCGCAAGCCGGTATGATGAGGCCGCGGCCGAGGCCGAAACCCTCGCCTTTGTGGAGAAGTACGTCCCGGCCGGCAAGTCCCCCATGTGCGGCAACAGCATCTGCCAGGACCGGCGCTTCATGGCCCGCTGCATGCCCAGGCTGGAGGCCTGGTTCCACTACCGGAACCTGGATGTCAGCACCCTCAAGGAACTGGCCAACCGTTGGGCGCCGGAGATGGCCGGGGGATTCAACAAGGATTCAAAGCACCTGGCCCTGGACGACATTCGGGACTCTATTGAGGAACTCCGCTACTACCGTGAACACTTCCTGCGGATACCTGAGTAGGGAGTGCTGCATGCCCATCTCAAATCAAATCTTTGCTTGGCGCTGCCGTTTACCTCAAACTCCGGCAACAATTATCGTCCATGCTCAGAGCTGGCCAGTAATCTGGCATAATGGATAGCACGCCGGAGGCCGGCAACCTCTGCCTCCTGGATCTCAAGCGACTCCCTCTCTGGCGGTTTTACGGCCGCCCGGTTTTCGGCATCTTCCAACTCTGTTGCACAGTGGCCAGATTTGGCAACGCCGTTCGGGATGGCCGGTTGTTCAATGATATCGAGAAGGGAGGGTGGAGGATGTCCGAAACGTTCCATCCAAATCTGTATCAGCTCCAGGAGCAATGCCTCCGCCTGTTCCTCCGTGATGTCCTTCGCTTGCAGGTATTGCTTGATGTTTTCGGGATTGCCTCCTTCCTCCAGGGGGGTGGCCGCCAATGGGGCCTCTGTTAAGGCGTCGCCGAAGGGTTGCAGAAGTGTGGCCCAGAAATCGCTGAAGCCGTCTTTGCTCTTTGCAGATTCAAGGGCCCGCTCCAGCCGCTCTGAAATCGTCTGAATGCAACGGCTGGCCTGCCCGGCGGGGGATTCCAGCAGGACGGCTTTCTGCCGGAGCACCGCGTTGCCCAGGTCCGCGTCGGAGAGGATGCAGCCAAGATAATGCACCTTGATTTGCAGGTATTTTGCAACGGCGTCCCTGAAGCGCTTGAAGGTGCCGCTGGCGGAGTCCTGGCTGGAGGCCATGTTGACGATTACAAAGATGGGGTGATCAAACCTGAGCCTCTTCAGCACCTTGATCAGGGAAAAAGAGTCGGTGAGAGAGGTTGGCTCCGGGGTGATGGCCAAAATGGTGTAGGGTGCGGCCTGGAGGAAGCCAAGCACGGACTCGCTGATGCCCGCCGCGGTATCGATCAGCAGATAATCGAAATCGGACTCCAGCTTTTTCAGCGCCGCCAGCAGCCGCTCCTGTTGATCCCTGCCCAGGTCGATGAACTCCGCAATGCCCGAGGCGGCCGGAACGATATGCAGTCCGGCGGGACCATCCAAAAGAATATCCTCTATCGCCTTTGCGCCGTCGAGCAGGTGTTCCAGGGTGAAGGCAGGGGTCAGGCCCAGGAGGATATCGATATTCGCCAGATTGGTATCGGCGTCGAACACGCACACGCGCCTGCCGCGGGAGGTCAGCGCAATTCCAAGATTGGCGGCGATGTTGGTCTTGCCCACGCCCCCCTTGCCGCTGGTGATGGCGATGACCCTGGCCCTGGTGTTTTGCGTTTTATCCCGAAGTGCAACCCGGGAAGCCGGCTCCCCGTTGGTGGTTCCCGCGCTCATATGAAGGTTTGTCTGGTGATCATCCAGGGATGCTTCCAAAAAATTACAAGATAAGTATGGCATATCATAGAGTTATGCTCTACTTTTAAAATAGCATGTTAGCTATGAACACCCCATCCAAGAAAAATGCCGCCTGTATAAATGTGGGGAAGCTTCCTTCCGCCCCCCAGGCCTTGCTCAAACTGATCGAGGCGTGCCATAGACCCGATGTCGGTTTCGAGGAACTCGCCGGCATTATCAAAAAGGATGTGGCCCTTTGCTCGAAGGTCGTTGCGGTGGCCAATTCCCCGGTTTACGCCCAGTGGCGGGATACAACGGATTTCAACCGGTTGCTGGTCGTCCTCGGCCTCAAGACCATCAGGACCATCGCTGTCACTTCTGCGGTTCATCAATTCTTTTCGGGGTTTGACGGCGAGGGGGATCGCCTTGTGGCGAGATTCTGGCAAACCTCACTGACCTGCGCCTATAGCGCAAAATCCCTGGCGCGGCTCACGGGTTACGAGCCGGAGGATGAGGCCTACCTGACGGGCCTGCTTCATAACATTGGCCAACTGGTGCTGCTGAGAGAATCTCCCGACGGCTATTCACAGTTGCTGCTGAGCGCGAAAACCACAGAGGAACTGAATGCGGGGGAGCGGGAGCTGTTCGGTGCAACCGCCCCCGAAGTGGGGGCCATGCTGATCGATGATTGGGGACTTGGGTCATTTTTGAGTGATGCCATTTTGTATCAGCGGGAAGTCGCCGAATCGATTCTGGATACGCCACGCCTTACCAGGCTGATCAATCTTGGCCATAAGCTGAGCCAGGGAAGCGGGGACCCGATTCAATTATCCCAACAGGCCGATCTCCTGTTTGGTCTGACACAGCCCTTGTTGGAAGATTTGCTCGAGGATGCTGACCGGCAAGTCTGTGAAGCCGCCGAGGCGATGGGAATAAAATTCGATCCCGGGGCGGATGCCGGAAGGGACTCCAGCGTTGAAACGGTTTTTCAGGCAGAGAGTGAACGGGCCAAACTGGAATTGGCCAGACAGGTCCGCACTATCGCATTGCTCGATGGCGCGCGCCAAAACATGGAGGACGATGGCGATCTGGATGCTGTCCTGCGGGCCATCCTGGTGGATCTGAATATCCTTTTCGGGCTTTCCCGCAGTCTCTGCTTTTTATACGACACTGAAGCCGGGCGGTTGTCGGTTGCCGCCGCCAGCCTGCCGGGTGATGAAAAGCAGGAACAAATCTCCATCCCTGTGAAGGCCGGCCGCAGCCTGGTTGCCGAGGCCATTCTCCAGCGCTCCCCGTTCTCCTCGTTCGATATTTCAAATACGGCAAGCCTCTCGGTGATCGACCAGCAGATAATCAGGCTGCTTGGGGCGGAGGGGCTGCTCTGCATCCCGCTCATTGCCGGGCGGCAGGATATCGGGGTGCTGGTTGCAGGCCTGGACTGCGGACAACCCCCGGAACTGCTCCAGCAAGGCGGCCTGGTGACCTGCTTTGCAACCGAAGCGGCACAGGCGATCTCGCGATGCCATCGCTTGGCCGCGGTCCAACAGCAATTCCTGGAATCGGCACAAGAGCGGCAACAGGAGCGGATCGGAAAACTGGTGCACGAAGCCAACAATCCCTTGGGCATTATAAAAAACTATCTCGAGATCCTTGCCGCCGAGTTAAAGGGTGACCGGGTGACCCAGCTTCGATTCAGCATCCTGAAAGAGGAGATCGAGCGGGTGGCGGGCATCCTGCTTCGTTTAAGGGATCTGCCCACGGCTGAAGAGGAGCCGGCAGGGGAACTGGACCTGAACGGATTGATACGGGATTTGCTCTCCATCTTCAGGGTATCCCTTTTTTCGGCATGCGCAATCCAGGATGAACTAAACCTGGATGAATCGATGCCGCTACTTTCAACTAACCGAAACAGCCTGAAGCAGATCCTCACCAATCTGATCAAGAATGCCGCAGAGGCCATGCCGGAGGGCGGATCCGTTTTTATCGGGACCAGGGGCCAGGTGAATGTCAATGGCGAACTGTTCGTCGAGCTGACCGTGGCGGACAACGGCCCGGGGATGCCGGACCATGTCATAAAGGATCTGTTCAAGCCGGTCGCCAGCACCAAGGGCCGGGGACACTCCGGCTTGGGGCTGACTATCGTCAAACAACTGGTAACGGATTTGGGTGGGACCATCAGTTGCAGCAGCAGCCGGAACAAAGGGACCGAATTCCGGATCCTGCTTCCTCAGACAGCGAAGAAAAGTTAACAGCAAAAAAACTTGGGGGACAGCCGGTGATTGATTACGTTCTTTACGGTGATCTTCAGAATAAAACCATCACACCGAAGGAGGACTGTAACGCCACTATTCTGGTGGTGGATGACGAGCCTCGCATGTGCGACAGCCTGAAAGGGCTGCTGGAACTCAACGGTTACCAGTGCGTGACGGCCTCGGGGGGCGGGAAGGCCATACGCTGCCTGCAGCAAAGGCCCTTCGACCTGGTTCTGCTGGATCTCAAGATGCCGCAAATCGACGGCCACCAGGTGCTGCAATATATCAAGGAGCATCATCCGCATACCAATGTGATTGTTTTGACTGGCGCAGCCGCCCTGGATGATGCCATCCGGGTTTTGCAACAGGGGGCGCACGACCTTTTACGAAAACCCTATGCAACGGCGGAGCTGCTGCATTCCATTGAAAATTCCATGCGGAAACAGCAATTGGAAAGGGAAAATCTTCTGATGCAAAAACGCCTGGCCAGCTCCGAGCAGCGCTACCGTTTTTTTGTAGATAGCTCCCCCGATATTATCTACATGCTCGACAAGAATGGCTGCTTCCGTTTTGTCAATGACAGGATAGTGGGGCTGCTGGGGTATTCCAAAGAGGAGTTGATCGGAGAGCACTATTCCAAAATCATTTTCCAGGAAGATATTGAAAAGGCCGACTTTGCATTCGATATAAACAGGACCGAGCAGGACTTTACTCACCAGATTGAACTCAGGGTGGTGCGCAAGAGCGACGGCGCACCGGCCTCACCCTATGGTTCCCGCCCCATTACGGTTGAGTTGAACTCGATGGGCATCCATGAAGAGATGCATCCGAATCCAGGCGGCGGTTTTGCAGGCTCTTTCGGTGTCATCCGGGATATCAGCGAGCGTAAGCGGGCGGAGGAGACCATCAACTATCAGCTTTACCACGATGTACTCACGTCCCTTCCAAACCGGGCCCTTTTCTGGGATCGCCTGGAAACCGCCCTGTCCAGGGCGAAGCGCAGCGGCCAGTTGCTTGCCGTCATGGTTCTCGACCTGGACGGCTTCAAGATTATCAACGATTCCCTTGGCCATATTACCGGAGACAAGCTGTTGCAGGCGGTGGCGCAGCGTCTTCGCCGCTGTCTCCGTCAGAGCGATACCCTGGCAAGGGTTGGCGGGGATGAGTTCAATCTCCTGTTGCCGGAGATCGGTTGCCGGGAAGATGCAGCAAGGACGGCGGCAAAGATGATAGAGACCATGAAGGCCCCCTTCCTGCTCGAAGGCAATGAGATTTTTATCGGCCTCAGTATCGGCATTGCGCTCTACTCCGACGACGGCGAGAACATGGAGACACTGGTGAAAAATGCAGATATGGCCATGTACCACATCAAGGGCCGGGGGAAGAATGGCTATGAATTCTTTTCCGGCAGCATGATGAGCCGGGTATCGAGGCATTTTTCCCTGGAGAGTGGTTTGCGCAAGGCCCTGTCGGAAAACCAGTTCGTGCTCCAATACCAGCCCCAGATTGACATCGGCAGCGGTGAAATTGCCGGGGTTGAATCCCTGATCCGCTGGCGGCATCCCCAGGAGGGACTGATACCGCCGGGGGATTTCATCCCCCTGGCGGAAGAGACCGGCCTCATTACCGATATCGGCGAATGGGTGTTGCGCAGCGCCTGCGCCGACCACCGCCGCTGGCGCCGGGCGGGAATCAACGGCGTGCGCATATCCGTCAACGTCTGCGCCGCCCAGTTGTACCGGGCGGACTTCGTCGAGACCGTATTGGGCATTTTGCACGAGAACCGGATGCCCGGTGAATTGCTGGAGCTGGAGATTACCGAAAACGCCCTCATGCGGGACATAGAGCACGTGGTGCAGAAGCTGCGGCAGCTTACCTACTTCGGCGTCAGGATAGCCGTGGACGATTTCGGAACCGGCTACTCATCCCTTGGCTATCTGCAGGCGCTTCCCCTGACAACCCTGAAGCTGGACCGCGCCTTCGTGAATCGCATCGAATCTCTCCATGAGCAGCATTCCATCATCACCGCGGTGGTGGCCATGGGCAAGGGCCTGGGGTTGAACGTCATTGCAGAGGGGGTGGAGACGGAGGTTCAACTGGAATACCTGCGTTCCATAGGCTGCCCCCAGGCGCAGGGGTTCCTGTTGGGTTCCCCGGTGTTTGCCGATGGTATCATGAAAGAATTTCCCGCCGCAGACGGCATGTCCCAATGCCTGCCCGGCTATGGAGGGTTCAGGGTCGCCTGATCAGCAACCCACCACCACCCGCACCGCCTCCAGGCGCAAGCGGGCGCCCTGGATGTGCTGGTGCAGGGCCCGCAGTTCCTCTTGCAGCACCTCGATTTCTTCGTCGCGCACGTTTGGGTTGATCTTTTTGAGGGCCGCCAGGCGGCGGATCTCAGCCGTATAGGCCGCGAGGGTTTGCCCAAGCGCCCGGCGGATAATGGCGGGCATTTGCTCCGTCGCCCGCGCTTCGGCCCCGGACAGCATGGCGCTGATCCGTGAGCGGCGCTTGCGCACGATTTCCCCGGCGCTGGCCTGGTCTATCGGCAGCGCCTCCTTGGAGAGCTCGGCATGGGGCAACAGGTCGCCGAGCTCTTCGTTTTCTTCATTGAGGAGCAGGCGCAGGGTGGTGGGCGGCAGGAAGCGGCCGGCGCGGAGTCGCCTGGGTGCTGTGCATTCCAACAGGAACAGGGTTTCAACCAGCAGCATGCCCGGCTCGATGGCAGGATGCCGCGCGGTGGTGACGGCGCAGTTGCCGGTTTCGCTGCTGAGGACCATCTCCATGGCGTCTTGCACCATGGGGTGCTCCCAGGTCAGGTAGTGCCGGTCTTCATGGCTGAGGGCGATGTCCCGCCGGTAGGTGAAGGTGAGCCCTTCCGGCGGCAGGCCGGGGAAGCTGTCGCAGCGCATGTGAGGGGTGGGGCGCAGGATGTGGCTGTGGGCCGAGTGCTCTTCCATTTCAACGGCGTAGCAGGCGAACAGGCGCGCCATGTAGTTCGCCAGGGCGGGATCGCGGTCGATGTCTTCGATGGCGGCGCGCAGCGCTTCGGCGGCCTGTTCCCGGCAGGAGTTCAGCTCCAGCAAGTGGTCGCGGCCCCGCTTCAGGGCGTCACTGGCCCTGGCCAGCCGCTCGCGGGTGTCCTCGATCAGGGCATCCAGCCGGGCCTTGTCATCCGGATGTTCCATGGCCTGTGCCAGGGCGGGCCGGAGATCGCTGAAGATCTTGTGGCCGGCGGGGCAGATCTCTTCGAAGGCGTTCAGGCCCTGGTGGAACCAGCGGTACAGCACCTCCTGGGCGCTTCCCTCGATAAAGGGCGCGTGGATATGAATGGTCTCCCTTTGGCCGATGCGGTCCAGGCGGCCGATGCGCTGTTCCAGCAGGTCCGGGTCCAGGGGGAGGTCGAACAGCACCAGGTGGTGAGCGAACTGGAAGTTGCGCCCTTCGCTGCCGATTTCCGAGCACAGCAGCAGTTGCGCCCCTTTTTCCGGATCGGCGAACCAGGCGGCGGCGCGGTCCCGCTCCACGATGCTCATGCCCTCGTGGAACAGGGCGCTGTGGATGCCCTCACGGGTGCGGAGGGTCTCTTCCAGCGCCATGACGGTGGCGGGCTTGGCGCAAATCAGCAGGATCTTTTCACCGGCGAGCCTGCGCAGGGTTTGGATCAGCCAGGGGACGCGGGGATCGGATTGCCCGGACCTTGGGAGGGGGTAGGACAATAGCCGCCGCTTGGGAAACCCCTTTATCCGGGCGCGGGTGTTGCGAAACAGCACCCGGCTGGTGCCGTGACGGTCCAGCAGCATTTCGATCAGCCTGGCGCGGGACTCTTCCCGTTGATCCTTGGCGGCTGCCGGGGCGTTCAGCCGGTGGAGGAGGGGGGCGGCGTCTTCCTCACCCAGCCTGTTCAGGAGTTGTTGGGTGCTCTCCTCGGGCACGGGTTCGCCTGACAGCAGCTTTTCCACCGCCTCGGCCACCGGTTCGTAGAGGGCCTCCTCCCGCCGGAAGCTGTCGAGATCGTAGAACCGGTCCGGGTCCAGCAGGCGCAGGCGGGCGAAATGGCCGGTGCGCCCCAGCTGTTCCGGAGTGGCGGTAAGCAACAGTACGCCGCGGGTCCGCTCCGCCAGGCGCTCGATGATCCGGTATTCGGGGCTGCTTTTTTCTTCAGACCACTCCAGATGATGGGCCTCGTCCACGATGAGCAGGTCCCAGTCCCCGTCCGCAACCTGGTCCTGGCGCAGCCGGGATTGAGTGAAAAGGCCCAGGCTGCACAGCACCAGTTGTTCCGCCTGGAAGGGGTTCGCCGCCTGGCCGGACTCCTCGATGGCCCGGCAGCGCTCTTCGTCGAAGATGCTGAAGCGCAGGTTGAAGCGCCGCAGAAGCTCCACCAGCCATTGGTGGACCAGGGGCCCGGGCACCACGATCAACGCCCGCCGGGCGCGCCCGGTGAGCAATTGATGGTGCAGAATGAGACAGGCCTCAATGGTCTTGCCCAGCCCGACCTCATCGGCAAGCAGGACGCGGGGGGCGTGCCGCGAGGCGACTTCATGGGCGATGTAGAGCTGGTGGGGCAGCAGGCTGGTGCGGCTGCCGCACAGGCCGCGCACCGGTGATTGCTCCAGCTTGGCGACCTGCCGCAGGGTTTCGTAGCGCAATTCGAACCAGCGGTCATCATCGATCTGGCCTGCGAAGAGGCGGTCCCGGGGCTTGTTGAATTGGATGAAGTTGCTGAGCTCGCCCTCGGCGAGCATGGCCTCGGTGCCGTCATCCCGTCTTCCCTGGTAGATGAGCAGGCCGCCTTCCTCTGTCACCGTATCCACATTCAGGAACCAGCCCTCATGGCTTTCGATCCGGTCGCCCTGCCCGAAGCGGACCCGGCTGAGGGGCATATTGCCGATGGCGTAGTTGCGTATTTCACCGGTGGCCAGGAAGATGATGCGGACAGTGCGACCTTCGGCGGCGATGAGGGTGCCAAGGCCCAGTTCGGGCTCGGTATTGCTGGTCCAGCGCTGGCCAGGGATGAATTGCTGCAAGTTGCTTCTCCGGAGGTTGTTGGAACGGGTGGAAATCACTGTATTCCCGGTAACGGGGCTCGGGCAGGCCCTGTCAGACACCGGAAATCTTTCTTGTAACCTGTTGAATCGGAATAAAGAATCAGGGTTGCCATATTGTAATACGATCTTCCGGGGAATAGCGGAATCCGGTCCCGACAACAGGCGGATATTATCCAAATATTGGGACGGAAAATCCTATAATAAGGGGAGGGCTTGCCCGGTTTTCACCAGGAAACCGGCTGTGAGATTTTATCCCGGGGTTGCTTGATAAGCCGTACTTCAGGCCGGATCTGGCTTGGTGGATAGGGGAGCCCCCTGATCGGGAAGGAATGAAATGGACAAACCAAGACTGGTCGTCGTGGATGACGAGTTGGATATCGCCAATTTGGTGCAGGGCAGGGCCGGCCTGCTGGGTTTCGATGCCAGGATAGTGGCCAATGGCAGAGAATTAATGAAGACGCTGGATGGGGAGCCGGACGTCATCGTTCTCGATCTGGTCATGCCGGATATGGACGGCATCGAGGTGTTGCAGGAACTGGCGGCAAGGAACAGCCGGGCTTGCATCATCCTGATCAGCGGTTATGGAAAGCAATACCTGGAAATAGCGGACAAGCTCGGCTCGGCCCATGGGTTGAATATCCTGAAGACCCTGACCAAGCCTTTCCGGATCGAAGAGCTGGACGCCCTGCTGAGGAAGGCCCTCCCAGGAGCCTGTCGGGTTTAGGATGAACTGGCTGCACAAGTGGGAGAGCGGCTCAAATATCCCCGGTTTTTCGTTGCGTAGGCCCACTATGCGCCTCAAAACCGGGAATATTTGCGCTCACTCTCCCACTCCCTCGCTACAATCCACCTAAACCCGACAGGCTCCGAGAGGGCCTTGAGGGCTGATTCAGCCGTCCGCCGCTTTGCGCGGGAATATGACCAGGTGATCCAGGTCGAGCCGGATGCCGATCCTTTCCCCGATCCTGTGATCGTGATGACTCGGCGCCAGGCAGAGAACCCTGGTGCCATTGGGCAGGCCCAGGGTGTAGAGGTATTGCTCGCCGCGGAAGACCTTTTCCGTAACGGTTCCGGCATTGTCGCTGTGATCGTCATGGATGATGTCGTCCGGCCGGACCAGGAGATCCACCGCCGCGCCGGGGGGTAGGGGCTGGGAAAAGTCTCCGGCCACCACGCCGAGGGGGGTTTCGAGCCTGCCTTCTTCCAGCACCCGTCCCTGAATCAGCACCCCCTGGCCGATGAAATCCGCCACCTCCCGTGACAGGGGGCAATGATAGAGGTTGTAGGGGCTGTCCCACTGCAACAGCCGGCCGTCTCGCATGACGCCGATGTGGTCCGCCATGGCGAAGGCCTCGTGCTGGTCGTGGGTGACCAGCAGGGCGGTGATGCCGTCCTGGCGCAGGATCCGGCCCACCTCGCGGGCCAGTTGCTCCCGGCGCTCGGTGTCCTGGCTGCTGAAGGGCTCGTCCAGCAACAGCAGGTCCGGCCGCGGCGCCATGGCGCGGGCCAGGGCGATGCGCTGCTGCTGGCCGCCGGAGAGCCGGTGGGGATGAACGTCGCGCAGTTCGGGTAATCCGACCAGCTCCAGCAACTCCCCGATGCGCTCATCGATCTCTTTTTTGCTCCGGCCCCGCATGCCGAAGGCGATGTTGGCGCCGACGCTGAGGTGGGGGAACAGGGCCAGGTCCTGAAACACCATGCCGACCCGGCGCTGCTCCGGCGCCAGCAGGGTCCGGGGGCTGGCCACCCGGTGGCCGCGCAGATGAATCTCCCCGGCGGCGGGCCGCTCGAAACCGGCGATGGCGCGCAGCAGGGTGGTCTTGCCGCAGCCGCTGGGACCGAGCAGGCAGCCGATCTCCCCCGCCGCCAGTTCCAGGCTGATATCGCTGACGATGGTTTGACCATCCAGCCTCACGGCAACTGTCTCCAGCCGCAGTTGGGCCGTCATGGCCGCCGCCCCGGCCTGGACTGGGCGATGGTGCGACTGAGCAAAACCACGGGGACGATGCTCACCAGCACGATGGCGACGGCGGCGGTGGAGGAGTCGGCGAGCCGCTCGTCGGATGCCAGCTCGAAGGCGCGCACCGCCAGGGTGTTGAAATTGAAGGGGCGCAGCACCAGGGTCGCCGGCAGCTCCTTGAGCACGTCCACGAAAACGATAATCAGGGCGGTCAACAGGCTTCCTTTCATCATGGGCAAATGGATGCGGCGCAGCACCTCCAGGCCGCCATGGCCCATGGTGCGGGCGGCATCGTCCATGGAGGGCCTGATCTTGCCCAGCCCCGACTCCACGGTATTCAGCGAGACGGTAAAGAAGCGCACCAGGTAGGCGAACAGCAGGATGAAAACGGTCCCGCTGAAGATCAGGCCGGTGGTGAAGCCGAAATGCCCCACCATCCAGGCGTCGATACGGTTGTCCAGCGCGCCGAAGGGGATGAGCACGCCGATGGCGATGACGGTGCCGGGGATGGCGTAACCCATGCCGGAAAGGCGCGTCAGGAAGCGCAGCACCGGGGTGGCGTGATTGCGGTTGCCATAGCCCAGGACGAGGGCGGGGATCAGCGCCAGCAGGGCGGTCGCCCCCGCCAGCAGAAAGCTGTTAAGCGCCAGCCGGTAAAAACCGGCGTTGACCATTTCATCGAAGGTCATGAGGGCCCATGCCGAGAGCTGCCCCACCGGCAGCAGAAAGCCGAAGAACAGGGGCAGAAAGCAGGCAATGGCCGCGATCCAGCCCGTCAGCGGCGCCAGTCTTATGTTCGGCAGGGCCCGGTAGCGGCCGGTGGCGTGGTGGAAGCGGGCCTGCCGGCGCGACCAGCGCTCCAGCAGGACCAGGGCGAAGACGAAGGTCATCAGCACCCCGGAGAGCTGGGCGGCGGCGGCGCTGTCTCCCAGCCCGAACCAGGTGCGGAAGATGCCGGTGGTGAAGGTGCTGACGCCGAAGTACTGCACCGTGCCGTAGTCCGCCAAAGTCTCCATCAGCGCCAGCGAAAGGCCGGTCACGATGGCGGGGCGCGCCAGCGGCAGGGCGACGGTGAAAAAACTGCGCCAGGGGCCGCAGCCCAGGGTGCGGCTGGCCTCCAGGGCGCACACGGACTGGTCCAGGAAGGCGGCCCGCGCCAGCAGATAGACATAGGGATAGAGCACCAGTGAAAACATGGCCATGGCGCCGCCGAGGGAGCGGATCTCGGGGAACCAGTAGTCCCCGTAGCGCAGGCCGAAGACCTCCCTGATCCACCCCTGCACCGGCCCGGCCGCCTCGAACATGCCGGTATAGGTGTAGGCGATGATGTAGGCGGGCATGGCCAGCGGCAGCAGCAGGGACCAGATGAAAAACCGCCGGCCCGGAAAGCGGTACATGCTGGTGAGCCAGGCGGTGGTGATGCCGATGCTGCCGGCGCCCAGCGCCACCCCCAGCATCAGCAGCAGGGAGTTGCCGATGTAGTCCGCCAGCACGGTGTCGGCCAGATGCCGCCAGGTCTCCGTGCTGGGGTAGAGGACGAAACCGAGGACGGTGAGAATGGGGGTGGCGATGACCAGGGCGATGGCGGCCGCCGCCAGCGTCCAGCCCGAGGGCGGGCGGACCCGGGGCCGGGGGAGCGGGGCGGGGGCCAGGGCGGCGGCGGTCATGCTTGTCCTCGATCCGCCGAAGACGCTACCTCCAGCCCGCGCGGTCGAAGACCTTGACCGCCTCGGCGTTGTGTATCCCCAGTTCGCTCACGTTGAGGCCGTCCTGCCTGAAGGGATAGCCCCAGGCATTGACGGTGGCGCTGACCGGGATACCCGCCTTGACCGGGTACTCGTGGTTGGCCTGGGCGTACCATTTCTGGGCCTCGTCGCCCACCAGAAACTCCAGCAGCTTCACCGCGTTTTCCTTGTGTTTCGCCCCGGCGACGACGCCCGCGCCGCTGACGTTGACATGGGCGCCGCGGCCGTTCTGGTTGGGAAAAAACACCGAGACCTGCCGGGCCGCCTCTTTCTGGGCGGCGTCTTTGTTCAGCATCACCCCCAGGTAATAGGTGTTGACCACGGCAATGTCACAGATGCCTGCGGCCACGGCCTTCACCTGGGCGCGGTCGTTGCCCTGCGGCGGCCGGGCCATGTTGGCCACCACTCCCCTGGCCCACTTTTCGGCCTCGGCGACGCCGTGATGGGCGATCAGCGACGCCAGCAGGGACTGGTTGTAGATATTGCCGGAGGAGCGGATGCAGATGCGCCCCTTCCATTTCGGACTGGCCAGATCCTCGTAGGTGGAAAGCTCGGAGGCCTTGACTCGCTCCTTGCTGTAAACGATGACGCGGGAGCGGGTGGAGAGGGCGAACCACTGGTTGTCCGGATCGCGCAGGTTTGCCGGCACGGCGGCCTCGAGAACGGCACTTTGCACCGGTTG
The DNA here is from genome assembly GCA_011051655.1 of Sedimenticola sp. GTDB lineage: Bacteria > Pseudomonadota > Gammaproteobacteria > Chromatiales > Chromatiaceae > DRKS01. The sequence goes on along the minus strand of DRKS01000045.1, from coordinate 17,410 downwards.
CAGCAGGCCGGCGGCCTTGGCGGCGTGCAGATTGCCGGCATCGACGGTGAGCAGCAGATCCGCCGGCGTGTTCCGGCCCTCGCTGCGGAGGCGTTGCAACAGGGTCTTGGCCTTGCCGGTGAGCAGGTTCACCTTGATGCCGGTTTGTCCGGTAAACTTGTCCAGCAGCGGCTTGATGAGATTTTCCTTGCGGGCGGAATAGAGATTGACCTCGCCGCCCGCATACACCGGGCCGGAGAGCAGGGTGACGGCCATCACCGGGAGTAAAGCCTTTTTCCAACTGTGCATGTGATCGTTGACCTCTGAAAGCGGGGAAATCCGGATATCCGGGATGATAGCCCAGAAAAATGCGTATGTAAATGCGAAGCGGTCGCATTACGAATAACATCGAGCCCATGACAGCCCCTGATCCTATGGAGAAACTGGACCTTTTCGACGCCGGCCTGGACGGCCTCAATCTGATTGAGGCCAGCGCCGGCACGGGCAAGACCTTCACCATCACCGGGCTCTACCTGCGCCTGGTGCTGGAGGGGGAGCGGCAGGTGGACAGTATCCTGGTGGTGACCTTCACCAATGCCGCCACCGCGGAATTGCATGGCCGCATCCGCAGCCGCCTGGTGGAGGCCCTTCAGGCCTTTGAGGCGGGCGCGGGTGATGACGATCTTTGCCGCAGGCTGCTGGCCCGTTGCCCGGACAGGGCCCAGGCGCTGCGGCGGTTGAGGCGCGCCGTCCTGGACTTTGATCAGGCCGCTGTTTTCACCATCCACGGCTTTTGCCAGCGGGTGCTGAGCGACAGCGCCTTCGAGAGCGGCATGCCCTTCGAGACCGCCCTGGCGCCGGAGGAGGATGATCTGCTCCAGGAGATCGCCGACGATTTTTGGCGCCGCCGGGTGCAGGATGTTTCACCGGCACTGGCGGATTTTCTGCTGGAGCGGCATATAACCCCCGGGCGCCTGTTGGCGGCCGTCCGGGGCGGACTGGGCCGGCCCTGCCTGGAGGTGCGGGGCGGAACGCCGCCGCGGGATCTGGAACTGCGGGAGGCGGAGTTTCAGGATGCCTTCGATCAGGCCAGGGAGCTGTGGCTGGAAGCCGGGGATGAGGTGCGGGAGCGGCTGCGCACGGCCACCGGCCTGAATGGCAACAGATATCGCAGATCCTCCCTGGAAAATTGGTTCCGGGAGATGGATGCCTGTCTGGGCCCAAGGCCCGGTCCCTGGTTCAGGGATTTCACCAAATTCACCACCGGTGTCCTGTCGGCCTCGGTGAAAAAGGGCGGCACGCCGCCCCGGCACCCCTTCTTCGATGCCTGTGAGGCCCTGGCGGCGGCGCGGGAGAACCTGGAGGCCGCCTGCGGGCAGGCCCTGGCCGGCCTGAAGACGAGCCTTCTGGCTTACTGCAACCGGGAGCTGCGGGCGCGCAAGGCGAAAGAGCGGGTTCAATCCTACGACGATCTGTTGCTGAACCTGGATCAGGCCCTGTCCGGCGAAAACGGGCCTGCTCTTGGGGAGGCCATCCGGCGGCGTTATTCGGCGGTTCTGATCGATGAGTTCCAGGATACCGACCCCACCCAGTACCGCATCTTCTCCCGCATCTACCGGGACAGCGGCCTGCCGGTCTTTCTGGTGGGGGATCCCAAGCAGGCCATCTACAGCTTCCGGGGCGCGGATATCTTTGCCTATCGCCAGGCCCGGGAGGACGCCGGGAATCGATACACCCTGGACCTGAACTGGCGTTCCGATCCCCGGCTCGTGGCTGCCGTCAATGCCCTGTTCGATCAGCCCCACGAGAGCTTTTTCCACCACTGGATCCCTTTCCACAGGGCTGGGGCGGCGGACAGGGAACGGGACGGCCTTTGCGATCCGGGTAGTGCCGGGGCGCCCTTCAGGATCTGGTTCATGGCGGGCGGCGCCAAACCCCTGACCAAGGCCGATGCGGAGCAGGCGGCGACCCGGGCCACCGCGGCCGAGATCGTCCGGTTGTTGAATCAGGGCCGGCAGGGCGGGGTCTCCATCGGCGGGCGCAAACTGAGCGGCGGTGATATCGCCGTGCTGGTGCGCAGCCATCGCCAGGGGCGTCTGGTGGGAGAGCGGCTGCGGGCGCTGGGCGTCCACAGTGTCCAGCAGTCGCGGCAGGATGTTTTTCAATCCCATGAGGCCAAAGAGCTGGAACGGGTATTGCGGGCGGTGGCGGAACCGGGCGGGAAGTCCCGGGTAATGGCGGCCCTGGCCACGGATATGCTGGGGATCAGCGGCAACGCCATGGAGGCCCTTTGCCGGGATGAGCAGGCGCTGGAGGCCCACCTGGAGTTCTTTCACGAGCACCACCGCCGCTGGCGGGAGCAGGGATTCGTGCGCATGTTTCATCATCTGCTCTCCGACAGCGGCGTGGCGGTGCGCCTGCTGGGCTTTGCCGACGGCGAGCGGCGCATGACCAACCTGCTGCATCTCGAAGAGCTGCTGCATAAATACGACAGCAGCGGCCGACCCGGCATGGAAGGTCTGCTCAAGTGGTTCTCCCAGCGCCGCCAGGGGGGCGCCCCAGGCGGCGAAGAAACCGAGTTGCGCCTCGAGAGCGATGAGAATCTGGTCCATATCGTCACCATCCACAAGAGCAAGGGGCTGCAATATCCGGTAGTGTTCTGCCCTTTCCTCTGGGACGGCAGGCTGTATGCCGAAAAGGCCGGGAGCTTCAGCTTCCATGATCCGGCGGAGGCCTGGCGGCCGGTGCTGGAGCTTGGATCCGACCGCATGGAGGAAGGCCGCGCGCTGGCCATGGAGGAGGAGTTCGCGGAGGGCCTGCGCCTGCTCTACGTGGCCCTGACCCGCGCGCAGCATCGCTGCTATCTTGCCTGGGGCAATGTCAGTGGCGCGGGCAAATCGGCCCTGGCCTGGCTGCTCCATCCGGCGGGCTCGGTGGCCCGGACCGAGGCGTCGTTCAAGCGCCTGGGAGACGAGGCCCTGCGTTCGCGCCTCGACGAGCTGGCGGAGAAGGCCGCCGGAGGCATTCTGGTGGAACCGCTGCCCCGGGGAGAGACCGGGCCGCTTCAAGGGCGGGCGGATGAGGCCGTTACCGGCGCGGCGCGGCAGCTCGGCCGCCCCCTCGGTCCCGTCTCCCGGGTGACCAGTTTTACCGCCCTGGTCTCCGGGCATGGCGCTGAGCCGCCGGACTACGACGCCCGGCAGATGACTCCGGCGGCCGGGAGGAGGGGGCATGATATTTTCGGATTTCCCCGGGGTGCGCGGGCCGGCCGTTGCCTGCACGCCATCTTCGAGCGGCTGGATTTTACCTGCCTCCGGCGGGCCGGGTTGGAAGCGCTGGCGGGGGATATTCTGCGCGCCCATGGCTTCGATCTGAATTGGGCGCCGGTGGTGGCGGATATGGTGGAGCGGGTGCTGGCCACCCCCCTCGACGAGGCCGGCTCACTGCGCCTGCAATCCGTGAGTCCGGCCCGGCGCCTGGTGGAGCTGGAATTTCATTACCCCCTGGCCTCGATGAAGGCCGAAGAGCTGCGCAGCCTCCTGCTGGAGCAGGGTTTTGCTGAAGAAGGCCCCATCCGGCAGGCCATCGAGCGGATGGCGTTTGCCGGAGTGAGCGGCTTCATGAAGGGGTACATCGACCTGGTATTCCAGGCGGACGGGCGTTTTTACCTGGCGGACTACAAATCAAACTGGCTGGGCGATGAGATCGGAGCCTATGCCGGCGAGCGTTTGTCCCAGGTGATCGCCCGTGAGGATTACTATCTCCAGTACCTTTTTTATACCCTGGCCCTCCACCGCCACCTGGGACTGCGTCTGCCGGGCTATGACTACGAGCGGCACTTCGGCGGGGTGTTCTATCTCTTTCTGCGCGGCATGGATCCGGGGGCGGGGTCCGGGGTTTACCGGGACCGGCCGTCACTGGCGTTGATTAATGCGTTGGATGAGTATTTGATAAGAGCTTGCACGAGCGCCTGGTATGGATGAGCTGACGATTCTTAATAGGCAGGGGGTGTTGACCGAGTTGGATGTGCATTTCGCCCATCTGATGCGCCGCCTGTCTGGTGGTGGCTCACCAGAGCTGGCCCTGGGGGCGGCCCTGGCCAGCAACTGGACCGCCAATGGCCATATCTGCCTGGATCTGGCGGCGGAGGCCGGTAAGCGCTGGCGCTCGGGTTCCGGCCTTGTTGAAACCCCCGATTTGGAATGCTGGGAGCGGGCGCTGCTGAAAAGTCCGGTGGTGGGACGCCCCGGGGACTACCGTCCCCTGGTCCTGGATGAAGCCGGCCGGCTTTATCTCTACCGCTACTGGGAATATGAACAGGAAGCGGCGGTGGCGCTGACCCGGCGGGCCGGGCATCTGGTGGAGGCCGTGGATGAACGACGGCTGCGGGCGGATTTGAACAAACTGTTCCCGAAGGCCCCGGACGGGCGGGCCGACTGGCAGAAGCTGGCGGCGGCGACGGCGGTGCTGCGCCACTTCAGCCTGATCTCCGGCGGGCCCGGCACGGGCAAGACCAGTACCGTCATCCGGATCCTGGCCCTGCTGCGCCAACAGCCGGGAGGAGGGGAACTGAAGATCGCCCTGGCGGCCCCTACCGGCAAGGCGGCGGCCCGTATGCAGGAATCCATTCACCAGGCCAAGCAGGGCCTGCCCGTGGATGAGACAGTGCGCGAGGCCATCCCCGAGCAGGCCTCGACCCTGCACCGGCTGCTGGGGGGCAGCCTGGATTCGGTCTACTTCAGGCATGATGCGAACAACCCCCTGCTGCTGGATGTGCTCATTCTGGATGAGGCCTCTATGGTGGATCTTGCGCTCATGGCCAAGCTGATGCGGGCGCTGCCGGAGCGGGCCCGCCTGATCATGCTGGGTGACAGGGACCAGCTGGCTTCAGTGGAGGCCGGGGCCGTGCTGGCGGATATCTGCGGCGAAGCACCTGGCTTTTCCGATGCCTTCCACAACCGGCTGACCCTGTTGACGGGAGAGGAGATTCCGGCGCGGAACCACGCCGCGCCGCCCCTCAGCGATGCCATTGTCCTGCTGCGCCGCAGTTTCAGGTTTGGTCATGAGAGCGGCATCGGGCGGCTGGCCTCTGCCGTAAACCAGGGCCGGGCGGACGCCTGCCTGGCGCTGCTCGAAAATGAGCAACTGCCGGATATCGGTGTTGTCCCGGCGCAGGATGCAATCGCCGGCCGGGCGGCGGGGGTCTACCGGGATTATCTGGAAAGAATGGGAAGTGGCGCCCCGGCGGAGCGGATCTTCGAGGCCTTCAACCGCTTCCGCGTGCTCTGTGCGGTTCGGGGCGGTCCGTCGGGCCTGGGGGCGTTGAACCGGGGGATCGAGGCCCGGCTCGATGGCCAGGGCCTGATCGATGCCAGAGAGGCCTGCTATGCCGGGCGTCCCATCATCATCACCCGCAATGATCATGAGCTGCATCTCTATAACGGGGATATGGGGATTCTCCTGCCTGACCGGGAGAGCGATGGCCGGCTGCGGGCCTGCTTTCAAACCAGCGAAGGGGTCATACGCAAGATCCCGCCGGCGCGCCTGCCTGAGCATGAAACCGCCTTCGCCATGACGGTGCACAAGAGCCAGGGGTCGGAGTTCGAGCGTGTGCTGTTGGTCTTGCCGGAAGAAGACAGCCCCATCCTGAGCCGGGAGCTGGTCTATACCGGCATCACCCGCGCCCGCCGCCGGTTTGAGATCAGCGCATCCCCCGGGGTCCTGGCCGCCGCGGTGGCGCGGCGGCTGCGCCGCGCCTCGGGCCTGAGGCAGGCGCTGTGGGAAACCCGTGATTAATCCTTTTGCTTATATGGTTATAAGTTCTTTATATCAACTTGTTAGCTAAAGTTGTGGGATAATAACCAAAGATTCTTAATGAGTGCCCCGGTGCAGTGCTGGATCTTGTTGCGCCGGGGCATTTTTCTGATTTCAGGAGAGACAACAAATGATCAAGCCCCATGGTTCGGACACCCTGAACCCTCTATTCGTCTACGACGCCGAGAAGCACCATGCGCTGATACATGAGGCCGGGGATTTGCCTTCGGTGGTGGTGTCGTCCGCCAGCGCCGCCAACGCCGTCATGATGGGAGCCGGTTACTTCAACCCGCTGACCGGTTACATGAATGCCGCGGATGCCCTGGGCTGCGCCGAGAACATGCGCACCACCGGCGGCCTCTTTTTTCCGGTGCCGGTGCTGAACCTGGTGGAGGATATCAGCGCCATCAGCGGCGCCAGGCGCATTGCCCTGCGGGATCCAAATGTGGAGGGCAATCCGGTGCTGGCCATCCAGGATGTGGAGGCCATCGAGGAGCTCAGCGACGAGCAGATGCGGACCATGACTGGGAAGGTCTTCGGCACCACGGATCCGGCCCATCCCGGCGTGGCCGCCTTCAACAGCCAGGGCCGCTTCGCCGTCTCCGGCCCCATCCAGGTGCTGAACTTCAGCTACTTTCAGGCCGATTTTCCCGACACCTTCCGCACCGCCGTCGAGATCCGCAACGAGATCCGTGAGCACGGCTGGGAAAAGGTGGTGGCCTTTCAGACCCGCAACCCCATGCACCGCGCCCATGAGGAGCTGTGCAAGATGGCCTTGGAGACCCTCGATGCGGATGGCGTCGTCATCCACATGCTGCTGGGCAAGCTCAAGCAGGGCGATATCCCCGCCCCCGTCCGTGATGCCGCCATCCGCAAGATGGCGGAACTCTATTTCCCGCCCAATACGGTAATGATCACCGGATACGGCTTCGACATGCTCTACGCCGGTCCCCGCGAGGCGGTGCTGCATGCCCTGTTTCGTCAAAATATGGGGGCCACCCACCTGATTGTCGGGCGGGACCATGCCGGCGTGGGAGACTATTATGGCGCCTTCGACGCCCAGACCATCTTCGATAAGGAAGTGCCCCCGGGGGCCCTGGAGATCGAGATCTTCAAGGCCGACCACACCGCTTATTCCAAAAAACTCAACAAGGTAGTGATGATGCGTGATGTGCCGGATCACACCAAGGAGGATTTCGTTCTGCTCTCCGGCACCAGGGTGCGTGAGATGCTGGGGCAGGGCATTGCGCCTCCGCCGGAGTTCTCCCGCCCGGAAGTGGCCAGGATCCTGATGGATTATTATCAGTCGCTGGATTGAGGTTGAAGAGGCAGGGAGAAAGGTAAAAGGTTTGGGGCTCCGTGGGGCATCTGTCGCGGCGAAGCGCCGCTCCTATTATCGTGTAGGAGAGCGGCGCCTCGCCGCGATGACAGCAGCACCATGCTTACCTGACAGCCTGATCCCGCCCATGAAATACGAGTACAAAATATTAGAAAAAACAGAGCAGTACAAAGGCTTTCTAAAGCTGAATCGCTATCGTTTGCGCCACCGTCTCTTTGCGGGCGGTTGGAGTGACGAGATCGTCCGTGAGCGGGTGGAGCCGCTGCGGGCGGTCTCGGTGCTGCTGTATGATCCAGGGCGGGACGAGGTGGTGCTGATCGAGCAGTTCCGCATCGGCGCGCTGGAGTCCCGGGATCATCCTTGGCTGCTGGAGATTATCGGCGGGCATATCGGGGCGGGGGAAACCCCGGAAGACGTGGCCCGCAGGGAGTCACTGGAAGAGGCCGGCTGTGAGATTCTGGAGCTGCTTCCGATCGGCGAGTTTCTGGTCACCCCCGGCACTTCGGGGGAGCGTATTCATCTCTTTTGCGGCCGGGTGGATGCGGCGAATGCCGGGGGCATCCACGGCATCGATGACGAAGGCGAGGATATCCGGGTGGAGGTGCTCAGGGCGGACGAGGCCATTGCTGAGATCTACGACGGGCGCATCAATTCCACCACGGGGATCATGGCCCTCCAGTGGCTCGCCCTGCACCGGGATCGGCTGCGGGAGGGTTTCAGCCGCTTGTCAGGATTCTGAACCGGCCTGGCCGGGGGCTGAAAAATTCATAATGCCGACGCCTTCTTCCTCTTCCTGCTCATCCTCCGCGCTGGCGATCTCCTCCAGGCTCAGACCGGTGCTGTCTTTTTCCGCCCCCCCCGACTCCGAAAGGCTGATGCGCAGGCGCAGGTTGTTGGGGGAGTCGGCATTTTTGAGCGCATCCTCCAGGGTTATCCTGCCTTCCTTGTAGAGCTTGAACAGGGCGGCATCGAAGGTCTGCATCCCCATGGCCTCGGATTTTTCCATGACCTCCTTGATGCCGCTGAAATCCCCCTTTTTGATCTGGTCCTGAATGGTCGGGCTGCCGAGCAGGATTTCGATGGCGGCCACGCGCTTGCCGTCCACGGTGGGGACCAGGCGCTGGGAGATGAAGGCCCGCAGGTTGGTGGACAGGTCCTGGAAAAGCTGCGCCCGGCGCTCCTCCGGAAAGAAATTGATAATGCGGTCCAGGGCCTGGTTGGAGTTGTTGGCGTGCAGAGTGGAGATGGCCAGGTGGCCGGTCTCGGCGAAGGCCAGGGCATGCTCCATGGTCTCCCGGTCGCGTATTTCGCCGATCAGAATGACATCCGGGGCCTGGCGCAGGGTGTTTTTCAGGGCGTCGGCGTAGGAAAGGGTGTCCACTCCGACCTCCCGTTGATTGACAATGGAACGCTTGTGCCGGTGTACGAATTCGATGGGATCCTCGATGGTGATGATGTGATCGCCGCTGTTGGCGTTGCGGTGGTCGATAAGGGCGGCCAGGGAGGTGGATTTGCCCGAGCCGGTGCCGCCGACAAACAGGATCAGGCCCCGTTTCGCCATGATGACCTCGGTGAGAATGGGGGGCAGATTCAGGTCCTTGGCGTTGGGGATCTCGGTCTTGATATTGCGCACCACCATGGAGATCTCATTGCGCTGCTTGAAAATGTTGACCCTGAACCGCCCTATGCCGGGCTCGGCAATGGCCAGGTTCATCTCCAGGGTGCGTTCGAATTCTTCACGCTGATCGGCGGTCATGACGGCATCGGCCATCTCTTTTACCCGGCCGGGCTTCAGGGTCTCTTTTTCCAGTGGCCGGAGCACGCCGTGGAATTTTGCACAGGGGGGTGCGCCGGTGGTCAGGTAGATGTCGGAGCCGTCTTTCGCGGCCAGGATCTTGAGATAGTCTTTGAAATCCATCGCGGGTTCTCACATTGTCATTGGGAGGGGATGGAGCTCCCCAGCTTCTGATTCAGCAGGAGTTATAGCGACGGAGGGGGGAAATACATTAGTCCCTAAGGAATCTCCTCGACCAGGAGGAAAATCTGGCGCTCATCACGGCTGGCGGTGGTATGGCGGCGCACGAGACCTGTGCCAGTGCGGCCTTCGGTCTGGTCGGCGCCACCAATGGGCAGCCATTCACCCAGCCGGCCGGAGACGGTGGTCCGGGCCTGCTGCACCTCGAAGGTGCCGTGGATCTGGCCCGGGCGGTCCAGATGGGAGCTGATGCGCAATGTGACCCGGTCTCCATTGAGCTGGGGAATGACATAAAAGCCCGCCGTGGTGTCACGGTACCGGGTGGTGGCCTGCTGGTAAATCACGCCGCCGGAGATGACGGTGCCCTGTTCCTGGATGGGGATGGCCTTGCCGGTGGCGATGTAGGCGGGTTTGCCCTCCAGGGTCTGAATCCGCTGGGTGATATCCAGGTTGCTGCGGGTGCGCTGGTCGCGGGCGCGCAGGCGGACAGTCTCTTTTGGCGCCTTGTCGCCGATTTCCACAGTGGCATGATCCCCGATATCCACATTGGCGCCGGCGCTGATGCGCTGGTGTTCACTGTCGGTCAGCCGTCCCTGCCGGACATAGATCATCAGGCGGCGGGGCGGGCGGTCGATTTTCTCCAGTATCTTCCGGATGTCCGCCATTCGCTCTGGCGAGGTGCGGATGATGAGCTGGTTGCCTGTGCCGGTGATGGCGCCGTCCGGGCCGGCGAAGGGTCTGATCAGGGGGATGATCTCGTCTGCCGTGCGGCCTTTCAGCCGGATGATTTCCAGCGGGTCATCCGCCATGGCGGGGCAGCAGCCGGCCAGGATGAGCAATAACAGGAGGGTGCGCTGTAGTTCCATATCTATGGGTAGCGTAGAAGAGGGACGGCGGGAGGGCAATGGGCAAAAAAAAAACGGTCTGCCCAATTTGGGAGGCAGACCGTATGAGAGGCAGAGAGTAGAGAGAGCAACAAACCGGCCGGGGGACAATGATCCTGGGGGGAGACGACTCCAGGCCAGCTTGTTGAATTAATCTTGGCAGAAGAGTTCGGTTGTGACTGTGAACCGGTTCACAAGATTGTGCTTCAGATGTTTTCAGCCTGCTCCCGCGCATTGCCGGTATAGCCGCCCGGCGTCAGCTCCCGCAATGCGGCCTTGGCCTCTTCCGGTATGTTCAGCCTATCGACAAAGATGCGCAGGTCATCCTGGGTAATGCGGTGGCCACGGGTCAGCTCCTTGAGTTTTTCGTAGGGCTTCTCGATGCCATAGCGGCGCATTACGGTTTGAATGGGCTCGGCCAGCACTTCCCAGTTGCCGTCCAGGTCCTCGGCCAGCCTGGCGGCGTCCACCTCCAGTTTGGAGATGCCCCGCAGGGTGGATTGAAGTGCGATGCTGGTGTGGGCGAAGCCGACGCCGAGGTTGCGCAGCACCGTGGAGTCGGTCAGGTCACGCTGCCAGCGCGAGACAGGCAGCTTGGCGGCCAGATGACCGAAAATGGCGTTGGCCATGCCCAGGTTCCCTTCGGCGTTTTCGAAATCTATGGGATTGACCTTGTGCGGCATGGTGGAGGAGCCGACCTCCCCGGCCACCGTCTTCTGCTTGAAGTACCCCAGGGAGATATAACCCCAGACATCCCGGCAGAAGTCGATGAGAATGGTATTGAAGCGGGCGCTCGCATCGAACAGCTCCGCCATATAGTCATGGGGTTCGATCTGGGTGGTGTAGGGGTTCCAGTTGAGTCCGAGCCGTTGCACGAAATCGTGGGCGATGCTGACCCAATCCACGTCGGGATAGGCGGACAGGTGGGCATTGTAATTCCCTACGGCGCCGTTCATTTTGCCCAGTAATGGGATGGCGGCGATCTGCTCCCGCTGGCGCTGCAGGCGGTAGGCCACATTGGCCATCTCCTTGCCCAGGGTGGTGGGGGAGGCCGGCTGGCCATGGGTGCGGGAGAGCATCGGCTTGTCCGCATGATCATGGGCCAGGTGTTTGATGGCGCCGATGAGCTCATCCATCTGCGGCAACAGCACCTGGCCGCGGCCTTCGCGCAGCATCAGGGCATAAGAGAGGTTGTTGATGTCTTCCGAGGTGCAGGCGAAATGAAAGAATTCGCTGATGGCTTCCAGCTCCTGATTGCCGGCGATCTTCTCTTTCAGAAAATACTCCACCGCCTTTACGTCGTGATTGGTGGTGCGCTCGATGTTCTTGACCCTGTGGGCATCGTCTTCGCTGAAATTATCGATGATGCCGTCGAGGATGCTGTTGGCGTGCCCGCCCAGGGGCGGGATCTCTGCAATGCCGTCATGTGCGGCCAGGGCCTGCAGCCAGCGCACCTCGACCAGCACCCGGTGCCTGATCAGGCCGAATTCACTGAAGATGGGGCGAAGGTCGGCGCCTTTGCTCCCATAGCGGCCGTCGACCGGGGATATGGCGGTGAGGGTGGAAAGTTCCATAATCGATTTACTCTGTGCAGATGATTCGAGAGCGCGGCATTATATAGCTAAAAGGTCTCCTTGGGCTCGTCCTTTGCAGCCTCATCCTGGATACTTTCCAGTAAATTCTTGGCAAGTGCCGCCATCCGCCCCCGGCCAAACAACAGCTGGAGCCGCTTGCCGCCGCATTGGCGCCACAGCATGGCGGAGCGGATTCCGGACAGCAGCAGGGCGCGGATTTTGTTGGCGTTATCGGGATTTTGCAGATGCATCTGCTCCCCGTTGACCATAATGCGGGGTTGGAGTGTGCTGATGGTCTCTGAATAGAGATCTCCCAGCCGGGCCAGGATATTACTGTGCAGCATGGGGAAGTGTTCCAGTTGCCCGGAGGCCGACCGGATGGCGTCGGTGATTTGCTTCATCATGCCGGGGTTGGCTGCAAGTTTTCTTTCCAGGTGCATGAGAGACAGCACGTAGCGTGCGATTTCCGGGTTCTGCAGGGCAGCGGAAGATAGCTGTGCATGCAACTGCTGCAGGCCGGTCCTGACGCCCTTGACCCCGCCGTAGACGGCCTCCACCGATGGGGCGTCAATCTGAAACAGGCTGTAGATGCTGGCCTCCATGGCTTTTGTATCGGCCACGCCTTTTTGCGCTACCTGCCGCGTCAGGGCGGCGGCCTGGAATATCCCGGCCAGGGCGATGATGCGGTCACGGTCTGTTTTCATGAAGGCTCCAGAGTTTTTTCGATAATACCACCACCCAGGCAATCGTCGCCCTGGTAGAAGACAATGGATTGTCCCGGTGTGATGGCCCGCTGGGGCCGGCTGAAATGGACCCGGCAGCATGCTTCATCCAAATGAACTATTTCACACTCCTGCAGTGGTTGCCGGTGCCGGATGCGGGCCCTGTATGCACCCGGGATCGCCGCCGGTGGATGGCCGGCCACCCAATGCAGCTGGCCGGCCTCCAGTCCGCTGGCGAGCAGAAGCGGGTGATCATGCTGCTGGGCGACCAGCAGGCGGTTGCGCCTCAGGTCCTTGCGCACCACAAACCAGGGGGCCTTAGAGGCCCCGGCCCGGCCGCCGATGCCAAGACCCTTGCGCTGCCCCAGGGTGTAATACATCAGCCCCTGGTGTTCGCCGATATATTTACCTTCGGGCGTCTCGATGGGGCCTGGATTGGCGGGCAGGTAGCGGCTGAGAAAATCGCTGAATTTGCGCTCGCCAATGAAGCAGATGCCGGTGCTGTCCTTTTTTTCGTGATTCGGGAATCCCGCCTCTGCGGCGATGCGCCGCACTTGTGTTTTCTTCAGATCCCCCAGCGGGAAGAGGCTGCGGGAGAGCTGAGGCTGGCCGAGCATATAGAGGAAATAGGTCTGGTCCTTGCCTTCATCTACGCCACAGTGCATGTGAAAACCGTCAGGTTCACGGACAATGCGCGCATAGTGGCCTGTTGCAATACAATCCGCTCCAAGGGCCAGGGCATAATCGAGGAAGGCCTTGAACTTGATTTCCCGGTTGCACAGGACGTCCGGATTGGGAGTGCGGCCGGCGCGGTACTCGGCCAGGAAGTATTCAAATACGCTGTCCCAGTATTCAGCCGAGAAATTAACGCTGTTTAAAGGGATTTGCAGGCAATCCGCCACCGCTTGGGCATCTTCAAGATCAACGGCGGCCGAACAGTACTCCTCGGTATCGTCTTCTTGCCAGTTCTTCATGAAAAGGCCCTCGACCTCCCAGCCCTGTTCCTTGAGAATCAAGGCGGCGACAGAAGAGTCCACACCACCGGACATGCCGACGATTACCCGGCTTTTGGCTTTTTTCCGCATACAACAGGAATCCTGTGAACATTGTTCAGTAATGGCGATGGGCCTGGAAGGGCGGGAGAGGAATCCCCCCTGAAATAAAATGCGGAATACGAAACACAGCGGAGGGCAGTAGGGCTAGTGGAATGCGGGATAGGCGTATTTGCCAGGCGGGGGGTTGGCGTCCCCCTCCTGTTCAGCTCGATCCCGCATGCTGTGTTCCGTATTCCGTTCGCCAACCCAAGGAAGGCTGGCTGCCCCGAAAATTTCGGGGCCCAAAAACTAAAAGCTTTATTGGTCGGTTATTGTTTGGAGATTGGCTGCATGCAGCCCTTTGGGGCCCTGGGTGATTTCGAACTGGACCTTTTGCCCTTCCTTCAGCGTCTTGTATCCGTCCATCGCGATGGATGAAAAATGGACGAAGACGTCTTTTTCCCCTTCATCAGGTGTGACGAATCCGTACCCCTTGGCATTGTTGAACCACTTGACGACACCAGTTGACATGATGTGCGCTCCTCCTTCTCCATTGCAGGAAAACGGCCGGTTTTCCCAATCTACACAAAAGGTTATAGTCAGTAATTATAATCTCTCGGAGGTGGCTTGACCTGAAATCCATGCAGTCGGAAAAAATTTAGATACGAACGTCGGCAAGCCCTGTACCGATGAATTATAGCGGTCAATGGCGATTGGTCAAATAATAGGGCCCATTTGCAGCAAGAGGTTATTTACATTGTAAAATATGCGGTAAACAGCCCCTGTCAATATTGCCCTAAAATAGGGCATTGAAATTATTCCGGGTGGGTGCGCCCGCCCCAATTAACCGCCAATTCAACTAAAATCTACAGTAATGGCAAAGCGACACAGATGCAGCAGTGACAACGGCTTGGCCGTTCAGGAGGGGAAGCCGAAGCTGAAGCAACCCCCGATGTATAAGGTGATGCTGCTGAATGACGATTACACACCGATGGATTTTGTGGTGCATGTGCTGGAGTCCTTTTTCCAGATGGACCGGGAGAAAGCAACGCAGGTGATGTTGCATGTTCATACCCGGGGAATGGGCGTATGCGGTGTTTTTACCCGTGATATCGCCGAAACCAAGGTTGCCTTGGTGAATGAATTCTCCCGCAAAAATCAGCATCCTTTGCTTTGCACGATGGAACAGAGTTGACCGTTGGAGCAGCCCTTACTATAGGGGAGATGCCGGGTCTTGTTGGTGAATGGTGCGGCTGAGTGCAGTCGAGGATAGGCAACCATGCTGAGTAAAGAACTTGAATTTACGCTGAACCAGGCCTTCAAACAGGCCCGAGAGAGGCATCATGAATTCATGACCGTCGAGCATCTGTTGCTTGCCCTTCTGGATAATCCCACCGCCGCCCGGGTGCTCCAGGCCTGCGGTGCCGATACCGACAGGCTGAGGCAGGAGGTCGATGCCTTCATCCAGGAGACAACCCCCCTTATTCCGGAGGATGACGGCCGTGAGACCCAGCCCACATTGGGCTTTCAGCGGGTGCTGCAGCGGGCGGTGTTTCATGTGCAGTCATCGGGCAACAAGGAGGTTACCGGGGCGAATGTGATCGTGGCCATGTTCAGCGAGCAGGAATCCCAGGCAGTCTATTTCCTTGGCCAGCAGGGCATCAGCCGGCTGGACGTGGTCAATTACATTTCCCATGGCATTTCCAAGGTCCATGGGGATTCGGAAGAAGAGGGCGGCGTTCCGGGTAATGAGGGAGACGAAGCTGAGGCGCCGGCAAAAAGCCCGTTACAGACCTATGCCACGGACCTGAATGAGCAGGCCCGCCTGGGCAAGATAGATCCGTTGATCGGGCGTAAGCACGAGGTTGAGCGCACCGGGCAGATTCTGTGCCGCCGGCGCAAGAACAACCCCCTGCTGGTGGGCGAGGCCGGGGTAGGCAAAACGGCCATTGCGGAAGGACTGGCGAAGAAGATCGTCGATGGGGAGGTGCCGGACGTCTTGAAGGAATGCACCATCTATTCCCTTGACCTCGGCAGCCTGGTGGCGGGCACCAAATACCGCGGTGATTTCGAAAAGCGTTTCAAGGCGGTGCTGGCCGAACTGGACAAAAAACCCAACGCCATTCTCTTCATCGATGAGATTCACACTATCATCGGGGCCGGTGCGGCCTCGGGCGGGGTGATGGATGCGTCCAATCTCATAAAGCCGATGCTGGCCTCCGGAGCCCTGCGTTGTATCGGCTCCACGACCTATCAGGAGTTCCGCGGCGTCTTTGAGAAGGACCGGGCCCTGGCCCGGCGCTTTCAGAAGATCGATATCTCTGAGCCAACGGTGGATGAGACATTCGAGATCCTCAAAGGGCTCAAATCCCGTTTTGAGGAGCATCACGGCGTGCGCTATTCGCAAAAGGCGCTGCGGACGGCGGCGGAGCTTTCCGACAGATACATCAATGACCGCCACTTGCCGGACAAGGCCATTGATGTGATCGATGAGGCAGGGGCGAACGTGCAGTTACAGCCGGCCTCGAGGCGCAAGAAGAGCATCAGCGTCATCGATATCGAGAATATCGTTGCAAAGATCGCACGCATCCCCGCGAAGACGGTGTCCGTTTCCGATGTGGAATCGTTGAAGAATCTTTCCAGGAATCTGCAAATGGTGGTGTTTGGGCAGGAAGAGGCCATCGATACCCTGACGTCGGCCATCCGCATGAACCGCTCCGGCCTGGGGACGGATCAGCGGCCGGTGGGATCGTTCCTGTTTGCCGGCCCGACAGGTGTGGGCAAGACGGAAGTCACACGCCAACTGGCGCGCATCATGGGCATGCAACTGGTTCGCTTCGATATGTCCGAATATATGGAGCGGCATACGGTTTCACGCTTGATCGGGGCGCCGCCGGGCTATGTCGGCTTTGATCAGGGAGGTCTGCTCACCGAGGAGATCAACAAGCACCCCCATGCCGTGCTGCTGCTGGATGAGATCGAAAAGGCCCATCCGGATGTATTCAACCTGCTGTTGCAGGTTATGGATCACGGCACCCTGACCGACAACAACGGGCGCAAGGCCGACTTCCGCAACGTGGTGATCGTGATGACTACGAACGCGGGGGCCGAGGAGATGAGCCGTTCCTCCATCGGCTTTCGAACCCAGGATCACTCCAGTGACGGCATGGAGGCGATCAAGAAGATCTTTTCACCGGAGTTTCGCAACCGGCTGGATGCCATTGTCCAGTTCAAACCTCTCTCGCCCGATATTCTCAGGAGCGTGGTGGACAAGTTTCTTTTTGAGCTGGAAGGCCAACTGGAGGCGAAGAAGGTGTCGCTGGTGGTGGAGCCGGAGGCCCGCGACTGGCTGGCGGAGCATGGCTATGATACCAAAATGGGCGCCCGTCCCATGGCCCGGGTCATCCGCGAGCAGATCAAGAAGCCGTTGGCCGAGAAGCTGTTGTTTGGCGAGCTTGCCGGTGGTGGCCGGGTTCGCATTGGCGTGTCCGACGGAGAGCTGGTGTTCGATCTTGAGGATTGCGCCGTCCACTGATGCGCAAGAGGGGATAACGGGAACCCGGTAAAGGCTCCCTTAGCGGGCGCGGTAGGTGATGCGCCCTTTTGTCAAATCATAAGGTGTCAGCTGAACGGTGACCTTGTCGCCGGTAAGGATGCGGATGTAATGCTTGCGCATCTTGCCGGAGATATGCGCGGTTACCACATGCCCGTTCTCGAGTTCCACCCGGAACATGGTATTGGGAAGGGTTTCGATCACGGTCCCTTCCATTTCGATAAAATCTTCTTTAGCCATTCGGTCTCCTGTGTTGCCTTGCCAAGGGATGAGTGCGGCGGGAGTATAGCACAAGGCCGCTTCAGCGGGCCTACCCCAAAACAAAAATATCAGTAATTGATCCCCGGCACTTGAATGCTGTCTGCGCGGGTGAATTCCTGCCATTGCCCTTGGCTGAAGAGCTGCAGGGGACGGTACTGCGCCTTGTAGCTCATTTTTTTACAGCCGGGCACCCAGTAGCCGAGATACAGCCAGGGCAATCCAAGCCGCCGGGCCGCCTGGATTTGCCAAAGTATGGCGAGGACGCCGGGGCTGTG
>DRKS01000044.1 GCA_011051655.1 Sedimenticola sp. | reverse complement strand
ATTTGGTTTTTGGAACAATCTGGCTTCGCATCTTGAACGATCAGCCTTGAACCATAGCTACGGCTATGCTTCGGCGGCCGATCGTCCAACCTGCTTCGCCAGCTTGCCCCAAAAATCCAAATCCTGGTGAGAAATGCGGGTTAACGGGGTGCAGCGCGAAGCGCGCGAATGAGGTAAACTACCGTGCTTCGCATGGTTATTATTGGCTCCCGAAACCCTCTAATGTCCTTTTCCAACGAAACCGATGCCGCCACAGCCGGGGCGGAATACCCCTTGCTCGACCGGGTGAGGATTCCCGCCGATCTGCAGCGGCTGACTGAATCCGAGCTGCCAAAGCTTGCCGATGAGCTGCGCGGCTTTCTGGTGAATACCGTCTCCCGCACGGGCGGGCATCTGGCTGCGGGGCTGGGGGTCGTGGAGCTGACTATTGCGTTGCACCGGGTATTCGATACGCCCCATGACCGCTTCGTGTGGGACGTGGGCCATCAGGCCTATCCCCACAAGATCCTGACCGGGCGCCGGGACCGCATGCATACCCTGCGCCAGAAGGGCGGCCTGTCGGGTTTTCCCCGTCGCGCCGAAAGCATCTATGACGCCTTTGGTGCCGGGCATTCAAGCACCTCCATCAGCGCCGCGCTGGGCATGGCCGCCGCCGCCAAGCAGAAGGGGGAGAAGCGCCAGGTCGTCGCCATCATCGGTGACGGCGCCATGGGTGGCGGCATGGCCTTCGAGGCCATGAACCACGCGGGTGCCCTGGACCTGGACCTGCTGGTCATTCTCAATGACAACGACATGTCCATATCCA
The DNA here is from genome assembly GCA_011051655.1 of Sedimenticola sp. Lineage (GTDB taxonomy): Bacteria > Pseudomonadota > Gammaproteobacteria > Chromatiales > Chromatiaceae > DRKS01. The sequence continues at coordinate 58,494 of DRKS01000044.1, read as the reverse complement.
ACCCCGTGGGGGCCTTCAGCAACTATCTGGCGCGGCTGCTGTCGGGCAAGCTCTATACCCGGGTGCGCAGGGGGGGGATGAACACCTTTGGCCAGATTCCGGGGGTCGGTGAGCTCATGGGGCGCGCCGAGGAGCACATGAAGGGCATGGTGATGCCCTCGACCCTGTTCGAAGAGCTGGGCTTCAACTATATCGGTCCCATTGACGGCCACGATATGCCCACCCTGGTGAGGACCCTGCGCAATATGAAGGACATGCAGGGGCCGCGGCTGTTGCACGTGGTGACGCAGAAAGGGCGGGGCTATGAACCGGCGGAGGGCGATCCCTGTGTCTACCACGGCGTCACGCCCTTCAACCCGGACACCGGCAAGATGGAGAAGAAAAAGGGCGGCGCCACCTACACCCAGGTATTCGGGGACTGGCTGTGCGACGCCGCGGAGAAGGACGACCGGCTGGTGGCCATTACCCCGGCCATGTGCGAGGGCTCGGGAATGGTGCGTTTCGCAAAGGAATTCCCCCACCGCTTTTTCGACGTGGGCATCGCCGAACAGCATGCCCTGACCTTTGCCGCCGGTATGGCCTGCGAGGGGCTGAAGCCGGTGGTCGCCATTTATTCCACCTTTTTACAGCGGGGCTTCGATCAACTGGCCCACGATATTTCCCTGCAGAACCTGGACGTGACCCTGGCGGTGGACCGCGCCGGCCTGGTGGGCCAGGACGGCGCCACCCACGCGGGCAGCTTCGATCTCAGCTATGTGCGGATCCTGCCCAACATGGTGATCATGGCGCCGGCGGACGAGAACGAGAGCCGCCGGATGCTGCAGACCGCTTACGAATACGAAGGGCCCGCGCTGGTGCGTTATCCGCGCGGCGTCGGTCCGGGGGCCCTGGTGGAGGATGCGCCGTCCACGCTTCCTCTCGGCAAGGGCCAATGGCTCCGCCGGGGCCGCCGGGTCGCCCTGCTCGCCTTTGGCAGCAGGCTGGCCGCCGCCCTGGAGGTGGGGGAGGAACTGGATCTCTCCGTGGCGAACATGCGCTTCGTGAAGCCCCTGGACGAGGCCCTGGTGCTGCAACTGGCGGACGGCCACGACCTGCTGGTGACCATCGAGGAAAACGCGGTCCAGGGGGGTGCGGGATCGGCGGTGAACGAGTGCCTGGCCCGGGCCCACCGGGTCGTCCCCATCCTGAACCTCGGCCTGCCCGACCGCTACATCGGACACGGCTCCCCGGCGGAGCAGATGCGCGAGTGCGGCCTCGACGCGGACGGCATCCGCCGGGCGGTGACGGACGTCATCGGCGACACCGGCAAGGCGGCCAAGACCGCCTGATCCGCCGGGCGGGGTCCGGATCTGTCCCGAAGCGCCCCCGTGAAAAAGATCATCCTCATCCTTTTCGTCCTGGCGGCGCTGATCCTGCTGGCCGCCCCCGCCGTGGTGGGCATGCAGGCCGAAGCGCACTACCAGGCCCTGGTCGCCGGCCTCGAGAAAAACGGCTTCAGGGTCGTGCGCAACCATTACCGGCGCGGCTGGCTGGGAGCCAGCGCCGAGACCGAGTTCGAGCTGGCCGTCCCCGCGGATGCCGGCGCCCCGCCGAAGACCCTGGGTTTTGTGCTGCGAAACCGGATCACCCATGCGCCCTACTCCCGGGAGCATGGCGTCCTCCCCGCCCTGGCCGTCATCGACACCCGCCTTCTGCCCGGCGGCGAACCCCTGTTCCCCGCGGATGGCCCGGCGCCGATCCAGACCCGCATCGGCCTGGATGGCGCCGGCCGGATTCTGATCGATTTTCCGGAGCTGGAACAGCCGGCCCGGAATGGAGAACCCGCCATCCGCTTCGGGGGGGCCAAGGGGACGGCGGCGTTCAGCCCGGGCCATGATGAACTGACCATCGACTTCAGGCTGCCCTTCCTGCGTATCCGCGAGCAGGGGGGCGCGGGGGCCGAGATCAGCGCCATCTCGCTGGATGCCAGGGCCGGCCGCACCGCCGCCGGCCTCATGCTGGGCAGCAGCCGCTTCGGCATCGGCCGCATCCTGGTGCGGCCGGGGGGCGGCGGCGGACTGGATATCGGGAACCTGCTCATCGAGGCCGAGACCTCCGCCGCCGGCGAAATGGTGGAGGGGCGTGTCTCCTACGCCCTGGACTCGGTCAGGACGGACGGGGCGGGCTTTGGGCCGATGGTCCTGGACGCCCGGTTTGGAAACCTGCCGGCCGCGGCGCTGGCCGCCATCCGGCAGGGCGTGGAGGAGATCAACAGCCGGCGTTTGCCGCCGGACCAACAGGGCATGGCCCTGTTCGGCGTAGTGATGAGCAATGCCGCCGCCCTCCTGGCGGCCGATCCCAGGCTCTCTGTCGACAGGCTCCGCCTGGTGACGCCGGAGGGCGTTATCGAAGGGTGGATCGAGCTTCAGACGGAAGGACTGCAATGGGCCGAGATTTCCAACCCCTCCACCGTATTGAGCAAGCTGCTGCTGGACGCCGGTCTGCGGATGCCGGAAAAGCTCTTGCGCCAGGTATTCGAGCAGCAGGCGCGGCGGATGCTCATGGCCCAGGCTGCCCGGCAGCGCATGCCGGGAGAGCAGGCGCCGGAGCCCGGTCCCGATCCGGAGCGGCTCCGGGCCCAGGCATCGATGGTGGCGGCGCAACAGATCGACAGCCTGTTGACCCAGGAGATCCTGGTGCGGGATGGAACGGCTGTCGAAACCGCCGCCAGCCTGCGCGACGGCCTGCTGACGGTGAATGGCAAGACCATACCGCTGCCGATGATGGTGCAGTCGCAATAGCCCAAGGGGGTGGTTGTCAGTTGTCAGTTGTCAGTGGCCGGGGGGCGGGCAACCGGTTTTACGCCGAATCGATGGGCCTCGCTCTTTCTGTCCCCAGTCCCCTGATAACCGCACCCTTTCACATCATCAAAACAGCGCCCTGTTGATCCACATGTGGGCCGTGATGGCGGCGGCGTAGCCCAGGGCGATGACGGGTGCCCACTTCAGGTGGCCAAAAAAGGTGTAGTGTCCGCGGGCCTGTCCCATGAGGGCTACTCCGGCGGCGGAGCCGATGGACAGGATGCTGCCGCCCACGCCGGCTGTGAGGGTCACCAGCAGCCACTGCCCCATGGACATGTCGGGCTGCATGGAGAGCACCGCGAACATCACCGGGATGTTGTCCACCATGGCGGACAGTATCCCGATGGCGATGTTGGCCGATGTGGCCCCCCACTGGCCGTACATGATGTCCGATGCCATGGCCGAGTAGCCCAGGAAGCTCAGTCCGCCGACGCAGATCACGATGCCATAAAAGAAGAGCAGGGTGTCCCATTCCGCCCGGGCGATCTTGTTGAACACGTCGAATGGCACCAGATCCCCCAGCTTGCGGTCGGCCTCGGGGTCATCGGGATGGAGGCCGTGATCCTTGTGAAAGGTCTTTTTCAGGTAGTAGCCGAAAAATTGCAGCAGGCCCAGGCCGGTCAGCATGCCGATGACCGCGGGAAGGTGCAGAAAATGGTGGAAACCGACCGCGATGGCATTGGTGGTGATGAACAGGGCGATGATGCGCCTGGCGCCCCGCTTGGTGAACACCCTGTCCTCTCCCTGCCTGGGCGCGCCGGGGGGGATGGCGAAATGCAGGGCCGCCGCAGGCAGCAGGAAGTTCACCAGGGAGGGGAGGAACAGGTTGAAAAAGTCCTGGAAGTGCAATACTCCCTGGGACGTTTCCAGGCCTTTCTGCCAGATCATCAATGTGGTGATGTCGCCAAAGGGGCTGAAGGCGCCGCCGGCGTTGGCCGCCACCACGATGTTGATGCAGGCGAGGCCGATGAAGCGCCCGTTGCCATCGCCCACGGCCATGACCAGGGCGCACATCAGGAGGGCGGTGGTGAGGTTGTCCGCCAGGGGTGAAATAAAAAAGGAAAGAATGCCCGTGAGCCAGAAGAGTTGCCGGTAGCTGAATCCCTTGCGCGCCATCCAGGCCCTCAGGGCCCGGAACACCCGGCGCTCCTCCATGGCGTTGATGTAGGTCATGGCCACCAGCAGGTAAAGCATCAGCTGTGCGTATTCCAGCAGGTTGCGGCGCACCGCCTCCTCGGCCAGATGGGGCATGCCATGCTGCTGGTGGATCCAGGCAATCAGCGCCCAGATGGCGCCGGCGGCCAGGATTACCGGCTTGGATTTGCGCAGCTGGATGAATTCCTCCGCCATTACCAGGGCGTAGGCGACGATGAAGATTGCGATGGCCAGATAGCCGGCCCAGTGCCCGGTGAGGTCCAGCGGTGCGCCCGTCCCCGCCAGCGCCGCCGCCGGCAGTGCCGATAGGGTCAGGCAGATCAGAAGCGGCAAGCGGTTCAAGGTTTTTGTTTCCGCCAGAGGTGCCCAGGGGATGAATAATCCTTATTTTGCCCTGGTTGAGGTCGGGCGTCACCCTTAAGATGGCGGCGCATTCCCGCGCCGCGGAAGCTCAAAATTAATTTAGAACTGACCCGAATTGACCGCCATGTGGGCCGCAATACTGGCGGCGTAGCCCAGGGCGATGACCGGCGTCCACTTCAGGTGACCGAAGAAGGTGTAGTAGCCACGGGCCTGGCCCATGAGCGCCACGCCGGCGGCCGAGCCGATGGAGAGCAGGCTGCCGCCGACGCCGGCGGTCAGGGTCACCAGCAGCCACTGGCCCATGGACATGTCCGGCTGCATGGTCAGCACGGCGAACATGACGGGGATGTTGTCCACGATGGCGGAGAGCACGCCGACGGCGATGTTGGCCGGGGTTGGCCCCCAGTCCAGATACATCACCTCCGAGGCCAGGCTCAGGTAGCCGATAAAGCCCAGGCCGCCGACGCAGAGCACGACGCCGTAGAAGAACAGCAGGGTGTCCCATTCCGCCCGTGCCACTTTGTTGAACACGTCAAATGCAACGATGTCGCCCATCTGGCCGTCATGCTCTTGATTGTCGGGGCGGTGCCCCGTCCTTGCCTGGCATTTTTGAAAGGTCTTCTTCAGGTAGAAGCCAAAGATCTGAAGGTAGGCCAGGCCGGTCAGCATGCCGATGACCGGCGGCAGGTGCAGGAAGTTGTGGAAGCTGACCGCCGTGACAATGGTGATGAGGAACAGCACCATGATGCGCTTGGCTCCCCGCCGCATGCTGACCATTTCATCGGAGGCGCTGGGCTGCACGTTGGGAACGGCAAAATTCATGATCACCGCGGGCACCAGCCAGTTGACCAGGGATGGAACGAACAGGGTGAAGAAGGAGCCGAAAGCCACGGTGCCCTGGGGGGTCGAGATGGCCTTTTGCCAGACCATCAGGGTGGTGATGTCCCCAAAGGGGCTGAAGGCGCCGCCGGCGTTGGCGGCCACTACGATATTGATGCAGGCGATGCCGATGAAGCGGCTGTTATCGCCTCCCACGGCCAGCACCACGGCGCACATCAGCAGGGCGGTGGTCAGGTTGTCGGCAATGGGCGAGATGAAAAACGCCAGAACGCCGGTGATCCAGAAGAGCCGGCGGAAACCGAATCCCTTGCGGATCAGCCAGGAGCGCAGGGCGTCGAAGACGCGGCGCTCCTCCATGGCGTTGATGTAGGTCATGGCCACCAGCAGGAACAGCATCAGCTCGGCATATTCGAGCAGATTGTGGCGCACCGCCTGCTCCGCCTCGTGGGTCATGCCGTTTTGCACATAAATCATGCCGATCAGCGCCCAGATGATGCCGGCCGCCAGGATGACCGGCTTGGACTTGCGCAAGTGGGTGAACTCTTCCGCCATTACCAGCAGATAGGCCACGGTGAAGATGCCCAGGGCGGCGAACCCCACCCAGTGGGTGGTCAGATTGAGAATGTCGGCGCTTTCGCCGGAGGCCAGCGCCAGGCCGGGGAACGCCAGCAGGGATAACGGAAACAGTTTTTTCAATGTCTTGATTTCTTCGAATAAAAACCTGGGATATACCCGGATCCGCCCGTCATATTAGAATGGCGGCCAATCGTGGGTCGAATCAGCCGCGAAGGATACAATAAATTTATGGCGATGTCCCGGTGGCCGTCGCGCTAAATCCAGCCAATGTTTGCAGGGTCGTGTGAGTGAGTTCTGGGAAGGAGGCATTACAATTTGTCTGGCAGCGGCTGTTGCCGTTCCTGGGTTGGATCGGTGAGCTGCGGGATTCCTCCCGTTTGCGCGCCGATGCGATTGCCGGCATCACGGTCGCCCTGGTGCTGATTCCCCAATCCATGGCCTACGCCCAGCTGGCGGGACTGCCGCCGCGTTTCGGGCTGTACGCGGCCTTTTGGCCCCCCATTGTGGCGGCGCTGTTCGGCTCTTCCCGCCAGTTGTCCACCGGTCCGGTGGCGGTGGTCTCCCTGATGACGGCCGCTGCCCTGGAGCCCCTGGCGGTGGCAGGCTCCGAAGGGTTTCTGGCCTACGCCATCCTGTTGGCCATGCTTGTGGGGCTGTTCCAGTTGTGCCTGGGGTTGTTGCGGCTGGGGGTGCTGGTGGATCTTCTCTCCCATCCGGTGGTGCTGGGGTTTACCAATGCGGGGGCGCTGATCATCGCCAGTTCCCAACTGGACAAGTTCTTTGGCGTGAGTGTGGAGAAGGGGGTGCAGCACTATGAAACCATATGGAACACCCTGGTGGTCGCCGTGGAGCACAGCCACGGCTTTACCCTCGCCATGGGCCTGCTGGCGCTTGCCATCATGATCGGCCTGATGAAATTCGCGCCCAGGGTGCCGGCGGTGCTCGTGGCCGTGGTGGTTACCACCTTGCTGTCCTGGGTGACGGATTTCCATGGTGCGGGGGGCGGCATAGTGGGGGCGATTCCGGCGGGGCTGCCCCCCTTCGGGGTTCCGGTGTTCGATGGGGATATCATCGGCCAGTTGTTCTCTTCTGCTGTCGTTATCGCCCTGATCGGTTTCATGGAGGCCATATCCATTGCCAAGGCCATGGCGGCCCGCAGCCGGCACCGCCTGGACGCCAACCAGGAGCTGATCGGGCAGGGGTTGAGCAATATTGCCTCGGGTCTTTTTTCCGGTTACCCGGTGTCCGGGTCCTTTTCCCGCTCGGCCATCAATATCAACGCCGGGGCGGTCAGCGGTTTCTCATCGGTGATTGCCGGCCTGGCGGTGGGGGCCACCCTGCTGTGGCTTACGCCGCTGCTCTACCATCTGCCCCAGGTGACCCTGGCCGCGGTCATCGTCATGGCGGTGGTGCGGTTGATCCAGATAGCCCCCATGATCCATATCTGGAAGGTGCAGCGTCATGATGGCATCGTGGCGTTGACCACCTTTGTGTTGACGCTGCTGCTGGCGCCGCATATTGACTACGGCATCCTGGCCGGCGTGGGGCTGTCGCTGGTCCTTTTTCTGCTGCGCACCATGCGGCCCCGGCTGGCCGTGTTGTCGCGCTACCCGGACGGCACCTTGCGGGATGTCGCCATCTACGATCTGCCCACCAGCGAATATATTTCCGTGATCCGGTTTGATGGCGCCCTGTACTTTGCCAATGCGGGTTATTTTGAGAACCAGGTCCTGGAGGTGGAGGCGGCCAATCCAAAACTGCGGTTTCTCATTATTGACGGCGGCGGCATCAGCCAGATAGACGCTACCGGCGAAGAGGTGTTGCGCCACCTGGTGCGCCGGCTGCATGATGCGGGTATCGAGGTCTTGATGGCGCGCACGAAAAAGCAGATCGTGGACAAGCTGAAGCATAACGGCCTGGTGGACCATCTCGGCAAGAACAAGTTTTTTCCGCGCATCAAGTTCGCCCTCGAATATGCCTGGGAGCAGCTTGGCGACGAATATGACAGCGCCAACTGTCCGCTCCGGCGGCGGGGTACTGCCCGCCCGGAATAACCCTTTTATTTTTTCACAGAGAGACAGAGCAGTATGGGTTCCGAGACAAAAAACAGTCCGCTGAAGGCGTTGCTTGGGGTGAGCCTGATCATGGCGCTATTCGCCTCCGTGATGTTTTTCAGGGCGCCGGGCGGCAAGCCGCCGCCCGAGCTGCAGGCGGTGCTTTGGCCCCAGCCCCGGCAGTTGCAGGACTTCAATTTGACCGATCATCTCAAACGGCCCTTCGGCCTCGACCGGTTGGGGGGCAAGTGGACCCTGCTTTTTTTCGGCTATACCCATTGTCCGGATGTTTGCCCCATGGCCCTTTCGGTGATGCGGGAGCTGTATGCCGGGCTGGATCAATATCCGGAGATCAAGGCGGATACGCAGATCGTTTTTGTTTCAGTGGACCCGGAGCGGGATCCGCCGGAGCGCCTTGCCGAGTACGTGACCTATTTCGACAAGGACTTCATCGGGGTGACCGGCGCGGCCGGGGAGATCGATAACTTTGCCCGCCAGATGAGCGCCGGGTATGTAAAGGAGCCTGTAGGCGAGTCCGGTAATTATCAAATGAACCACACCGGTTCGATCTACCTTATCGGGCCGCAAAAGCGGGTCCATGGGGCCTTTGCGCCGCCCCATGAGCCCAGGACGATGGTCTCGCAGTATCTGAAGATCCTGGAGTTCCGGCAAAAAGGTTAGTGTTAACAGGCCTTAGTGTTTCATGCCATGCTTTGAATGATCCATGTCGCCGTGCTTTCCGGGCATGCCTTTGCGCACCTCTGCGGTGGCGGTCATCCGGGTTCCGTCGGAGAAGCCCAGCGTTATCTCCACCTTGTCCCCGGCGTGGAGCGGATGCTTCCTGCCCATCAGCATGAGATGATATCCCCCCGGTTTTAGCTCCACCCGGCCATGGGGGGGGATTTCCAGGTTTTTTTGATGTTTCATGCGGGCCATGCCTGCGTGCATCTCGGACTTGTGGATTTCGACCCGTTCAAAGGCGGGGCTGCTGGAGTCCGTTATCGTCAGGGGTTGATCGCTGTGGTTTTCCAGGGTCATATAGGCCGCAAGGACCTTGGTTACCGGTGGGGCTTCCCGTATCCAGGGATCCCGGATTTCAATGCCGTGGCCGCCGGCGATTGCGGCCGATATGGCCAGTATTCCCATCAATGCGGCGATGGTGCCTTTGAAAAATTTCATCAAGATGTCTCTCCTGGCGGCGGTTTGGCGCCTTTAATTTGATACAATTTCGCGCAACTTGTTTCTTCGGGTAAATATAATGGGTTTTTCGGAGACAATAAATCAGATTGTTGCCTGGATGCCGGCTAAAAGCGGCTGGGGTCTCCTTTTGATGTTTATGGCGCTTTCTATGGCCCTGGTCCCGGGGGCATGGGGGCGGGAGGGGATGGAAGCCCCTGTGGGCACGGCCGTGGCCGTGGCGCAAAATGCTGTCGTTGAGGCTGTCCCCACAGAGGATGAAGAGGAGCGCAGCTTTGTAAATGATGAGCCCCGGGAGATGCCCGGCATCATGGTGGGCGCGATCGTGGTGAATCTGACCATCGTGTCGGTATGCTTCTTCTTGTTGTGGCGGGAATGGCGCAAGCACAAAACGAAGCGGCCCGGCGAGGCCGGGAAGCAAGGCGGGTCATGAAGGTAATTCCGCTGTTGCCGCATTTGCAGGCCGTGCTGAACATCCTGACGATTTGTCTGGTCAGCATCGCCTATTATCATATTCGCAGGGAAAACCGGACCGTCCACCGTAGATTCATGCTTGCGGCATTGGCCGTGTCCGCCGTCTTCATGGTTTCTTATCTCACTTATCACAGCCAGGTGGGGAATGTTAAGTTCGCCGGAGAGGGGGCAATCCGGCCCATCTATTTTACCATCCTCGCATCCCACGTGATTCTGGCCGCGCTCATTGTGCCCATGGTGCTGACGACCCTGACCTTTGCGCTCAGGGGCAGCTTTGGCCGGCACCGGCGGGTTGCGCGCTGGACCCTGCCGCTGTGGCTCTATGTCTGCGCAAGCGGAGTGGCGGTGTATCTCATGGCCTTTCACGTCTATCCACCCCGGGTGGGTCTGTCGTAGAATGGCCGTCCTTTTATCTGCATTTGCCGGTTTGGCGATTTGGCATAAAGAGGTGTGTGAAACGTTATGTTACAGATAGTCTATTTTACAATCGCCGGCATAATGCTCTATGTGTTTTCAGACTGGCTGTTGGTCCAGCTTGAGAAATGGCGTGGCAAGCCCTTCGCCAACAGGAATATTGCCTTTTTTATAATCATCATGATCCTGTCCGTGGTTACGTTCGAGACGGTCCAGCGCATCGTGGGGACCGAAGGGGCGGGGCCTGCCCAGGGGACCGCCCAGGAGAAGCCCGAGCCCGAGCTCATACCTTCCCCCGCCCTTAACCGCGATTAACCCCTTAATCCATCTGTCAGAAAATTTTACACTCATGTCTGAGTACTGGTTTCTGAGCCCGGGCTTCCTGTTTCATTTGATATAACCCTTTGTTATTGCAGTGATTGCTGGTTCTTGTCTGGTGCAATACGCTGCGCTATTGCACCCTGCGATGCCGGATAAATCTGCTGTAACCGGCAAATTTGCAAAAAAACTATCAGGATTTTTTACACTTTTGCCGTGCCGTGCCGTGCCGTGCCGTGCCGTGCCGTGCCGTGCCGTGCCGTGCCGTGCCGTGCCGTGCCGTGCCGTGCCGTGCCGTGCCGTGCCGTGCCGTGCCGTGTATAACAAACTGAATATTAAGGAAAATAAATTATTGGCAGGATATTTGCCTTGTGTGTCTCTGAATAATGGGCTGTGCGCCCGACTGCATGGATGCAGGAGGTAGAGTACCAACAGTAGGCGCTTTAGGCGACGCATGGAGCAGTTACCGGAAGGCGGGATTGGGCGTACAGGGATGGTTGGATGCCGGTCAGAAATAAAGAGAGGCGAGCGTGATGAAAAAAGGATCAGGAATTGTCTGGGCGGGATTAATGGTATTGGGACTGAGCAGCACGGTACAGGCGACCCTGATCGATAATTCGGACGGTACGGTCACGGATACCAGCACGGGGCTGATGTGGCTGCAGGACGCAAACTTAGCGGCAAGCAACAGCTTCGGTCTGAGCTATAACACCGATCTGGGGGATCACCCAGGTGACTCCTATGGATCGAGCTATGCGGAAAAGATCCAGACGACCGGCTGCATGAACTGGGGCGGCGCGCTGTACTGGATCGACGCCATGAACGCAGCCAACTACAAGGGCTATAGCGACTGGCGGTTGCCGACCGTTGCCGATATGGGCACGTCGGGTTGTGATTGGGCAAGCGGCGGCACCGACGGCGGCTACAACGTTTCATCTAATCTAATTTAAAGTCACAAATAGGGGATCTGTAAATCCCCCGGCTTTAGCCGGCATATGAGCTGTTGCGAAGCAACACCGGTTCGTAGTTATGCCGATTCACGCGGATTGCGCATTGGTTGCGGTTCGTGGCTTTTTCAGTCGGCCGAGTGGCCGACCAATCCGGCTTTCAGCCGTAACCCAAAGCCCTTTTTGGTCTGGGTTAGCAAAACGTTAGCGCGTGGCATGCGCACATAATAAGGAGAAATTTGCTATGTATACAACAAACATTAATAGAATGAAGAAACTTTTATTGAACGTGTCATCGTTAGTAGGGGTTTTGGCTGGACTTGCCTTGATCATGCCGTCAATTGCACTTGCGACGGTAATGACTTTTGATACTGTTCCTGACCCTACAATGTTGCCGTATGACAGTGTGTATACCGAAAGCGGCATGATGGTTACCTCTAAGTCTGATTACTCGTCCATCGGCGATCCATTATTTGGAAATCCTACAAATGCTCTTTATTTCCATGGAACCAATCAGTATGTAGAATTCAGGATGGTCGATGGATCGCTGTTTGATCTCCTCAGCTTGGATTTCCTGACGAATGGGCTTACTGATCAGAGGTGGCTTGAGACCTCTGACGGCACATCAGTTTTTCTGCCAGGGTATACGACTGTAACAACCATTTCATTTTCCAGCCCAGATTATTCCAATCTCGAATGGTTTCGAGTAGGTACGCCATGGTATGCCACTCAGGTGGACAACATAACTTTTCAGTCATCGCAGGTACCAGAACCCATGACATTGTTCCTCATGGGGCTTAGGCTTGCTGGTTTGGGATTCAAACATTGTAAATATAAATTGAGTGAACTGATGGACTAACAGCATTAATAGCCTAACAGCCTAAGGGGTCAAAGCCGAATGGCACTTGGATAAGAATGTTTTTCTCGATAATTCAATAGGTTAAAGATCTGCCGAATACGGCTGAAATTGAACTCATTTTTGCTTACGCACTTAGAAACATTGGTAGATATTCCTTCTAAATAAAGAATAGCAATCTTAAAGCAATGCATAGAGCATTTGTAACTGACTGATTTTACAACCATATGCTCTTATCCAAGTGCCATTAAGTGCCATTCGGGTCAAAGCCTTTTTTGGTCCGGCTACGCCCCCGCTGCACAATATGCGCCGGGATATTTTGCAGGAAAAATCTTGGTTTGCGGACCAAACAAAAAGAGGGCTTTGCCCTCTTAATGATCTTCGCTTGCTGTTTATATCATATCTGATATACTTTCCTGATGAAGCGATTATTCTGGATCGGCAATAGTTATAAGGCGCTCACGGCTTTCCCGAAAGCCGTCAAGCAGGTATCCGGTTTCCAGCTTCATCTTATCCAACAGGGTGAGGACCCCGACGACTGGAAGCCGATGTCCAGCATCGGTACAAGTGTGCGGGAAGTCCGTATTCATGTAGATGGTGAGTACCGGATTATCTATCTGGCGAAGTTCGAGGAAGGCGTTTATATCCTGCACGCCTTCCACAAGAAGACGCAAAAGACTTCTAAAAAGGACTTGGATATTGCCAGAGCCCGGCTCCGTGAAGTGATTCAGAACAGGACAAGCCTATGACCATTGAACATACAACCCCGGCAGATGCCAACATCTTCGAAGAGTTGGGCTTGCCGGACGCGGAAAATCTTAAACTACGCGCACAGCTTATGGTAGAGGTACGGCGCTATGTCGAGGAAAGCGGGTTAACCCAGGTTGCCGCCGCGAAGGCCATGAAAACGACTCAGCCGCGCTTAAATGAAGTATTGCATGGCAGGATTGACAAGTGCTCGATTGACCGGCTGGTACAAATGCTATCGGAAGTTGGATGGCGCGTTGCAATTACGGTTTCCGCCAACAAGGCTGCATAACTTCACGCCGGGGACGGGGATAGCCGGAACCAAGCAACAACCGAAAAACAAGAATAACTCGCGCAAGGACGCAAAGGCGCAAAGAAAAAAACACCTGATTCTCTTGGAGGCCATCCATCACTCGGTGTGATACTGTTTTTTATCAACTCGTGCGCCGATACCATCTTGGATACCGTTTCACGCAACCCGGGGCCAAGTGCACGATGCACAGCAATGGATGAGTCAACGACAACCCCACCAATCTCATTTGGTGTTATTCTTGGCGTCTTTGCGCGAGAATATTCCTTTTCTTACCATGTTACGCAGAATCTTATTTGGTACCTGAATAGATCCGTGTCCCAATCTTGTTTATCCTGTTAATTCTGTCCTGTTTTAGGGCTACGATTTCTCCGGCCGCATGCCCTTGTAGACCACGACCAGGAAAATGATGCCGCCGATGATGGCGACCACCCCGCCAAGGCCCATGATGCCCATGGCGATATATTCCCCGGTGCTCTTCAAGCCCTGAGCCGCCCCGGCGGTCTTGCGCTGCACGCCGTGGCCGCCGGTGTAGGCCATGGCCAGCACCCATACCAGTTGTCCACCGCCATAGATGGCCGGTTGTCTCAGCGCCCATTTCCCATCCGGCTTGCGGAAGCCCAGCCGGGGGAGGATATAGTAGGTGATGCCCATGAACGCCAGGGTGACGCCAACGATGGAGCCGTGGTAATGGGCCGGGACCCTCACATTACTGCCGCTGATGAGAAAGCCGATAATGCCGCCGGTGCCGAACAGCAGGATGGAGAATATCAGGGCGGAGCGCTCGGCCCGCAGCGCCTTGGGCGCAGGCCCGGCCTCTTTCAGGGCCAGCAGGATCACCAGCGCCAGCGGCAGCGCCGCCAGCCCGCCGCCATATTTCATCAGCCAGGTAAATGAGGCGATGTGGTGGGGCGCCTCTATCGGATAGGTGAGGTAGATCACGGGTGTCAGCAGCACGGGCGCCGCGCCCAGGGCCAGCAGAACGAGCACCACCCGGGGGCTGATCTTCAGAGCCATGCCGGAGGCGGTGGCGAGCCACAGCCAGACCACCAGCATCAGCTGGGTGTGGGTGAACTGAATGGCATGTCCGCCGCCCCAGAACAGGAGCTCGTAATAGTGCTCTCCCTGCACGCTGGCGGGGATGGCGCTGTAGGACCAGGCGACGGCCATGACGGCCAGGAGCGCCGCAACCAGCCCGGTGAACAGCCCGAAGCGCAGCGCTGCCGCGCCGTTCATGAACCGGCCAACCGGCCGGGAAAAGAACAGGGCCCGCAGCACCTGGAGGCTGAAGCCGAGGCCGAAGATCCCCAGGCTGATAAAAAATATGGGGTCTCGCAGCACCGGGACATAGTTGTTCATGAGGGGGTTGGCGGCCCCCAGAAAGGGCGCGAGGGTGATGCCGAGGGCGCCCGCCATGGACAGGATGATGGGAGGCCAGCCGCAGGCCGGGCAGGCGTCGCTGCTGTTCAGGCTCCACAATATGCCGGCAAAGGCGAGAAACCAGACCAGTACGGTAAGATCCACGTGGACCACCAGGGCGGTTTTGAAAAAATCCACCCAGGGGATGATGTCCTGGATGCCCGGGGTTCGGGAAAAGACGATGAGGATGACGAACAGGCCGCCCACCACCAGGGAGAGCAGGGCCAGCAGAAGCCAGGCCGTGGTTTGCCGGCGGAGGGACGGCTCCTCCGGGACGTCGAGGGAGTAGAATTCCGTCATTTAAAGAGGAAGCCGCCCATTTGGGCATGAAAATCGATAAACAACAGGTCCGCCGGGGCCAAATCGACCACCTTTTCACCGACATAATTGAAATCCTTTTCGCGAACGCTGTCTTTCAGTTTCGCCACGAAGTGGTGTTTGCCCGCGGGGATGGGTATGGATCGGTAGATGTCAATGCCCTGATCCTTGAAGGCGCCCGGGGGATTGACCGTCATGTCCAGGATGGGCTTGCCGTCCATGATCAGCCTCACGATCACCGGGGAGCGCTCCCGGGGGCAATCCATGGGCTGGCGCATGTTGGGGGGGAGGGCCGCAAGTTCCTCGGCCGTGCGCTCGCGGCAGGGCCGCACCGGTTGCCCGGCGTGACCGATGGCCAGGGTGACCTGGGCCAGTCCCTCTTCAAGGTTCCGGACCGCAGGGTTGGCGGAGAAATAGCCGATGATCGCCATGAAGACGGCAAAGTTCAGGGCTTGCAAGAGATAACGCAAAGGACTAGTCATGGCGCGCCTCCTCGGCCTGGGCGGTTGTGTGTGGCGCGCCGGTTGGCGGTGGCTGGCTGGCGAGCGAATCGCAGAAGGCCTGAAATTCCTTTTTGAGTTTTTTGCCGTCGGTGTCGGCGGCGCCGAATATCCTGATCCGGCTGCGGTCCACCCGGGCGCGCAGGGCCGGCTTGCGTTCCCCGTGGATGCGCATGTCCATCCAGTGGTTGCCAAACCGGTAATAGCAGTCGCCGTGGCGGCAGCCGGAGATAAACACGCCGTCGGCCCCGTTTTTGAGCGCATATTCCACCAGGGAGGCCGGCATCATGCCGATGCAGAAAAAGCGTATCGCGGCCACGTTGGGGGCGCTCAGGGTCTCGACGTCGTAACTGTTGTCGCAACCGAAGGCCATGATCTTGATGTCGCCCTCGAGTTTGGCCAGGGCCTCGTCCGTCTGTCTCTTGAATTGATCCAGGGGCAGGCCGGGCATGTCGATGCCGGTCTTGAGCAGGCCATCATCACTGGTCTTGCGGAAAGGATTGGATGATGGGCAGGAGCCGGTGCAGATGCCGCAGGCGGCGCACAGTTGGGGGGCGACGACGACTTCGTTCTTCCATTTGGCGCCGTCGGTGCGGGCCTGAACGGTGATGGCGTCGAAGGGGCAGTCGTCGGCGCATTGACCGCAGCCGTTACAGTGGTTCAAATCGACCACCGCCACGGCACCGGTCTTTTTCTTCGGCAGCCAGGGCATGAACATCATCAGGACGGTGATGCCGCCCACCAGCAGCCAGACCTGGCCGGCCGGCCAGTCTTTCGCCAGCGGGTAGATGTTCAGATAAAACCAGTCCGGGTGGAGGACGGTGGGCACCTTTGAAAGATTCGCGGGGGCATGGCTGAGCGCCGGCACGACGAGAGACAGCACGGTCAGCGCCAGGAGGGCGCCGATGGCCAGCCCCTTGGGGGCGCTGATCTCCACCTTTGAAAGGCGCCTGACGTGAAACCAGAGCATGAATATCAGGAACATGGGCAGCCCCAGCAGGTGCAGGAAGGCCAGCAGGGTGGAAAACCGGCCGCCGAGATTCCCCGGCATGAAATTGCGCGCCATGGAGTCCGAGAAGATCGGCAGGGCATCCATAAGCTTGGAAGAACCGATGGCGATGAAGAGCGCCAGTTCATCCCAAACCATCCAGTAGCCGGTGATGCCGAGCAGTCCGACCAGCCAGAGATTGGGTATGCCGGTAAACCAGGAGTACCAGCGGATGCCGCGGTAGCGGTCCTGGGAGAACTCCCGGAAGATATGCAAAAAGATGGTGGCGACGGCGGCATCCGATGCGTAGCGGTGCAGACCGCGCATGATACGGCCGATGTAAAACTGCTCATTGATGATGACCTCGAGGGATGCATGGGCGCCCGAGACCGTCGTGTCAAAGAATATAAACAGGTAGAGCCCGGTAACCAGCGCGATCCAGAAGAAGAAAAAGGTCAGCGGGCCAAGGTGATAGAGGGGGTTCCATTTTTCGCCAAAGGAGAGGTTGAACCATTCCTCAAGGTACAGGTAGGCGCGCTTTATGGGGTTGCTGGTCGGTTTCAAGTCGTTGATTCCTCGCATGCCGCCTTGGGAGGCGGGTGGAAAAAAGGGGCAGCGAAATATTAATGTTTTCTAATACTTGCGTCAAATCTTGGGGGGGTTGCGCCCGTGCATGAGTTCACGGATGACAAATACGATTGTCCCCAGGATGATGGATGCACCGATAAGGATGCCGAGAAAGAGCGAATAGTCAAAGACATAGGCGTCCCGGCTCGGGTCATAGGTGGTACAGAAAAGTTTTACCTTTTTTACCAGGCCGGCAAGAAATGTCTGCCCCGGCTGGGGGCGCCCCAGGATGAGATCCTTTAGCGGATCTATGAGCAGGGGCGTGTTGAACACCTCGCCGTAGATCTGGCGGTAGATGACGCCCTTGGCGTCGATGACGGTGGCTTGCACCAGGTGGTCGAATCCCCGGGGAGAGGGGTAGTAGAGAAATCCCAAATCCTTTACCAGGGCATCCATACTGGCCTGGTCGGTGCTGAGCAGGCGCCAGTTGGCGTCATCTATGCCTTGCTTGCGGCCGTAATAGCGCATGGCGGCGGGGGTGTCGTGGTCCGTATCGAAGCCGATGAGGGCCACGGTGAAGCTGTCTTCCCCCAGGGCATCCCGGGCCTTTGCCACCACCTCCGCCAGGTTGCGGGTGGTCATGGGGCAGGTGTGGTAGCAACTGGTGTAAATCAGGCTGAGCACCAGCGGTTTGCCCAGAAGCTCCTTCGTGCTGAGTACATCCCCGGTGCTGCTTAGAAAACGGTAGTCCCCGATTTTCCTGCCGATGGCCTCCTGGCTGGCCTTTAGCGCAGCCTGGGCGTCGAAGGCGCTGCCGGTGGCGTCCCGAGAGGTGGAGGCCGCGCTTATGCTTGGCGGAGCTTCGGCGAAAGAGGGGGCAAGACTGGTTGCAAGGAGCGATATCAGGGCGGCGCCAAGGAGGGGCCTGATGGAATACCGCATGAGGTGGCCCGGCCCGACGTCAGCCGGGCAGGCTGACGTCGAGCACGGCGCAGGTCAATAGTACGCCCAACTGGATCAGGGAGGCGAAGAAGCTCTTCATGGCGACCTTGGGGGAGGGATTTTTCACCAGCTGGAGATTGCGGTAAAGAAAATATCCGCCGCCGGCGACCGCCCCGAGCAGGTAGATCCACCCCATGCCAAAAAAGAAGGGCAGGATGGAGACCGTGACCAGGGCCAGGGTGTTTCCCAGGACGGCCCTGGCGGCGACCGGATCACCGACCACGACCGGCAGCATGGGAACGCCGGCCGCGGCATAGTCTTTGTGTTGGGCGATGGCCAGGCTCCAGAAATGGGACGGCGTCCAGAGGAAAAGCACTATGGCGAGCAGGGCCGGGATGGGGGTGAGTCCCACGGGATCCACCACGGCCGCTCCAGCCAGTACGGCGAAGCTTCCGGCAGCGCCGCCGATAACGATATTGAGCCAGGTGCGCCGCTTCAGCAGAACGGTGTATACGACGGCATAGAAGAAGGCGCCGAGAAAAATATGCAAGGCGGCCATGCCGTTGAGGGCAAAGCCTGCGCCTGCCACTCCAATCAGCAGCAGGACGGAAATCAATAGCAGCCATGTGCGGCTGTGCTGGAATTCACCGGTGACGAAAGGCCGGCGTTTGGTGCGCCCCATGCGCTGGTCCAGATCAACCTCGTAATACTGGTTGAAGGCGCCGGCGCTGGCGGCGGCGATCAGCACGGCCAGCGCGAGCACGATCACCTCCCATCCCTGCACCGGGCGGCCCGGTGTAATGGCCAACGCAACAACAGCGGTGGCGGACATGATGACGCCGATGCGAAGCTTAAACAGATTGACGATTTGTTTAACCATTAGTGGGTAGGAGGCGCTGAATTTCGGGGGTAGATAACATCACATCAGTGGCATATTGACAAGGTGCTTTTGTCGGATTTTCCGGCTTATGCCGCGCCGGAAAAAAGGGGCGGGCCCACCCAGGGCCCGCCCCGTTCCATTTGCTCCGCTTACGACAGAGGCCAGACCTCGGAGAGGTACTTCCAGTTGATGAAGTAGTAGACCACGAAGCTGACCAGCAGCACCATCGCCAGGACGAAGGTGCCCGGGGCCTCGAAGCCGCTATCACCATGACCTTCCACGGCCTCGGCAGGCGCCATGGGCAGGCGCTCCGGCTTCTCGGTGCTGTAGACCGAGTCGGCCAGCGGCACGCCAAAGCTCTGCAGGATGCCGGCGGAGGCGTCCAGCTTCTCGCCGAACAGCAGCGAACCGACGGTGATCAACAGGTAGGCTGCGCCACCGATGACCGCGATGACGCCGCCGACGCCGGCGATGCCCATCAGCAGGTAGGCAGTGCCCGGATACTCGAAGCCCAGCGGGTTGCCGGCGAAGCCCATGTCCCAGTGACGGCGTGCGACACCCAGGGTGCCTGCGGCCATGTGGAAGATGGCGACGATGGACATGCCGCCGCCGAACAGGTAGGGCTGCCACTTGGCCAGGCCCGGCAGGATCATCTTGCGCCGGAACAGGACCGGGATCAGCAGGTAGGTCAACGCCATCCAGGCCAGGGTGGTGCCGACCACCACGGTGGCGTGGAAGTGGCCCGGTACATAGATGGTGTTGTGGATGATGATGCTGATCTGCTCAGTACCCATGACCACGCCGGAGATGCCGCCCAGGAAGCCGAAGCCGATCAGGGAGATGAACATGCCGGAGAAGACCGGGTTGCCCCACGGGGCTTTACGCAGCCATTCGAACATGCCGTTGGTCAGGCCCTTGTTGCGCTGGGCCACCTCGATGGCGCCGGGGACGGTGAGACCGTGGATCATGGAGGCGAGCACGGCCAGGTACATGGCGTAGGAGGTGTTGAAGATCTTCCAGTCGGAGCTGATGCCCGGATCCGTCAGCAGGTGATGCGCGGAGGCAAGCTGCAGGAACAGGATGTAGAGCAGGTAAGCGGCGCGGCTGACCTTCTCCGACATGGGGCGTGCACCAAACAGGACGCCGGCGATGAGGTACCAGACCGCCACGTGGGCAGATACGTTGATCTGCTGCGAGGAATGGCCCAGGGCCCACCAGATCACCCGGTACATGGCGGCGTCGATATGGCTGATGTAGCCGACGGACCACAGGAAGGTGGGGATCAGGATCTCGGCGCCGGAGGCGATGGTGAAGATGGCGATGATGCAGGCGGTCAGTGCGCCGAAGGTCACCAGCGGGATGGAGCCCTCATAGGTCTTCTCGTTCTTGGCCACCACCAGGGTGCCCAGGAAGACGAAGCAGCCGATGAGCGCGCCCACGGCGAACAGGATCAGCCCCAGGTAGAAGTGGGGCGCCGCCGGCATGGGAACGTAAGAGGTCATCATGACGCTCGATCCGCCCTGGAAGATTGCGGTCAGGGTGGAGATCACGCCGACGATCATCAGCACGAAGCCTGCCCAGGCCCAGCGGGGCGTGGCCAGCCTGCTGCGCAGCAGGGTGGAGCCCGCGAAATAGAGGATCGCCATCTCGAAGAAGATGATCCAGAAGATCAGGCAGGTGATGCCGTGGGCGGTCAGGACCATGTAGAACGCATCGGCGGGCAGCAGATGCACGGCCGGCCAGCGGGTCAGGATGACCAGCAGACCAAGGATGCCGCCGATCAACAGGCAGACGGCGCCCGCTACTGCGTTCGCCTTCATCAGGCTCTCTGCGGGCTTGTGGAAAAAGAGTCCCGTGTCAGGACATTGTCTAAATTGTGACATTTTTTTTACTCCTTCACTTCACCCAGATCTTGCCCAACATGGTGTGGTGCATGATGCCGCAATATTCATTGCAGACGATGGTGTATTCACCTGATTTGTCGGGGGTTACGGTTACGACCATTTCATAGCCGGGAACGATCTGCATGTTGATGTTGACAGGCTGCAGGGAAAAGCCGTGGTTCCAGTCCATGGAGGAGATGTGAAGGCGGTAGCTCTTGTCCTTCTCCAGCTCCAGCATGGGATACCACTGCCAAAGGCGGGCCAGCAGATAGACATCGCTGCCCGCCGGCGGGGCCACCACGGGGATTTTCTGGGCGGTCTCTTCACGGACCTTGTACTTGTCGATCATGGCCTGGACCTTGGCCTGATATTTGGCCGGTGTGGTCTGGTAGGCTTCGTTGGAGATGTTCTGTTTTCCATAGACGTGCCAGTACGGCATCATGAAAAACATGATCAGGCACCAGACCAGCGCGATCAAGATCCAGACGATCTCTTGACGGCCTACCGGCACCTTCCACCAGATCCGTTGGGCAGGAGGCATAAATGAAGTCATGGGTTCTTCCCCTCTTCTTTGGTTTAGGTTGCTTTGTAGGTGGTTATATTCTTATGGGGCGACAGGTATGGTGGCGACTTCCATCACGCCCCACAGGGTGTAAAAAACCGTGGGCAGGGCAATGCCCAGAAAAAGCAGCAGAAATGGATTGTCAATGATTTGTTGCATGACCGGAACTTTCTCTTCCGGGGCGTCTTGGGTGCTGGTTTCGTCAGCCATGAGCCGTCTCCTTCAAAGTTGTTGTGAAAAATAGTGGTGACCAGTAATTGTTGTCGCTGCAGCCTTGAGCAATATCTACCCACAAACAACCCGTCGATACTGCCTGTAACGCACCTTCACCCTGGCATGGGTTCCCAGTTTACAGCAGAGACCAAGGCGCGACTTCCCCCCTCGCCAGTAGCTGCAGTATGGTTCCCGAAGCATACAGCCTGGAGGAAATGATCTCGCTAAGTGTCTGAAATATCCCTAGAGTTTTGTGTAGAATTGCTTTTATACAGCGACCCGCCATTGGGTTCGGTAGCATTTAATCACCGGTGGCGCAAAATCCCTTGATCTATATCAAATCGGGTTCTGGTTCAGGGTGCTCCCGGCCACCCCGGGAATTTACGGCGAGCTTGCGCCGGGTGGGGCATTTGATACTATTCACGGGTTTCTCGCAACCGCTGTGTCCGATCTGCCGAATTTCTGATATCCCGATAGGTTTAAATGACAAATTCTCCTCGTCAGCGGCCAGTCGCAATCTGGCTTTTCATCTGCTGTGCCGTCATATTCGCCATGGTGCTGCTCGGCGGCGTTACCCGCCTGACCGGCTCCGGACTCTCCATGGTGGAGTGGGAGCCGGTTACCGGCGTTCTCCCTCCCCTGAATCAATCCGAATGGGAGGAGGTGTTCGAGCTCTATCAGCAGACCCCGGAATACGAGAAGATAAACTTCCACATGGATGTTGAGGAATTTAAATCCATTTTCTGGTTCGAGTACGCGCATCGGCTTCTGGGCCGCTTCATCGGTATCATCTTCCTTGTGCCCATGCTCTTTTTCATAGCGACCCGCCGGGTTGGCAGGTCAATGACGCCCAGGCTTGTCATGATGTTTGTGCTGGGCGGGCTGCAGGGGCTGCTGGGCTGGTATATGGTGAAGAGCGGTCTGGTGAATGAACCTCATGTCAGCCAATATCGCCTGACCGCCCATTTCGGCCTTGCAGTCCTGATATATGGGTACATGCTCTGGGTGGGGCTGGGGCTTTTTTTCCCGGCGGAATCACCGTCTTCGCGTGGGGGCGGTTCGGCCCTCCGGCGTTACGCCTGGCTGGTTGTTGGGCTGATTTTCATCACCCTGTTGTCCGGGGGGTTCGTGGCCGGCCTCAAGGCCGGCTTTGCTTACAACACCTTTCCCCTGATGAACGGGCAGGTGGTGCCCGATGGGATTTTTCGCATGGAGCCTCTGTGGCGGAATTTCTTTGAGAATATTGCGACGGTCCAGTTCGATCATCGCGTACTCGCCACCTTGCTCTTTTTTGTAATCCCGGTGTTTTGGTGGATATCCCGCCGGGCCGGGCTGCCTCCCAGGGCCAGGTTGGGCGTGCATCTGTTGCTTGCCGCACTGGGGTTGCAGATCAGCCTGGGCATATCCACCCTGTTGCTGCATGTTCCGGTCCCGCTGGCCTCAGCTCATCAAGGGGGTGCGCTGTTGTTGTTTACGGCAGCACTCTTTACTGTCCATCAGTTGCCCGGTGGCCGGCAGGGATCACTAGGCTGAACTTCTCCCGGCCCCATATTAATTCTATTTCCTTAATTTAAAGGTGTCCGCTAATGGCGCAATCTCCACTTCCAAGGGTTCTGATCTTCATTTGCATGGCTGTGGCTTTGTTGCTGCCGCCGGCGGCTTTTGCCGATGTTGAGGGCGAACCCAAGGTCATCGATGCCAGAACCATTGAAATCAATGGCCAGCAAATCCGTCTTTGGGGCATCGATGCGCCGGATATCGATCAGCTCTGTTTCACGAAAAAAAAGCACATCCCTTTTCGCTGCGGGGTCGTGGCCATTGAAAAGCTGCAAAAGCTGCTGAGCAACCAGGTGATCACCTGCAAGGGCGATAAAAAGGATGAGGAGGGGCGTTTGATAGCGGTCTGCTATTCCGGCAGGGTCGAGGTCAACGAAAACGTGGTGCTGAGCGGCTGGGGGGTGGCCGACCCGAAGCAGACCGACAAGTACAACCGGGCCCAGGGGGCTGCGCAGAATATGAGGGATGGTATGTGGCGCTCATCTTTTGTCATGCCCTGGGAATGGCGGGCCGGCAATCATGAGCCGCCAGGGAAGAGGTAATCGCAACATTGACGTATTTAGCCGGTCCTGAGGCATGGCCAGCCTGCCAGGATAGGCGATGAAGAATGCCCAAATTGCCCGGAGAATTGATGCGGATCAATTTAACGGCCTGAGACATCGTATTAGTATTAACCTACGTCATAGGTCAGTTATTTCCCGCTACTGATGTTCTGCCGGGAAGACAAAAATGCAACAGAAAATCATAAGTCCGTACTGAGGCAGAGGTGGCGTAAGGAAGTAAGGGGGAGGGGCAGCTGTGTCTGCCGCATGTTCCCCCGGTCTTTTTTATCCTCGGCCTATGACCTTCCACTTCGAGGAGAATAATGAAATGAGATTAGCGAGCACTGTTTCCCTGGCTGCGGCCATGCTTTTGGTGGCGTCCGCTGGGCAGGCGGACCCTGCGGCGGGGGAGAAGCTGTTTACGGGTAAGAATTGCAATGGCTGCCATTACACCCAGGGGCCGGCCCAAGAGAAGACCATTGATGATCAATTGGCCAAGAAAGGACCGGAGCTCTGGTATGCCGGCAGCAAGTTCCAGAAGGCATGGCTGAAGGGGTGGCTGGCGGATCCCAAGCCGATCAGGCCGTTGAAGTACAACTCCCTCACTGAAAAGAATCCTGGCAATCACCCCAAGCTGTCGGCCGCAGATGCCGGCGCCGTTACCGATTACCTGATGACCCTTACCACTCCGGAAGTGAAAAAAGGCGCGGCAGGTAAAGGCAAAAAGCTCAAGGGCAAGCTGGTCTTCATGAAAAAGATGCCCTGTAAGGGCTGCCATCAATACCCGAAGAGAAAGAAGGTGCTGGGCGGCCTGAGCGGGCCCTCGCTGGTAGGGGCGAGCAAGCGCCTGAACCCCGACTGGATCTACGCCTACATGATGAAGCCGAAAGTCTTCAAGCCCGTCAAGATGATGCCGGTATTTACGGGGATCTTGAACGAAGTCGATGTGAAGAATGTGACTACTTTTATTGGCAAGTTCAAATAATTTTGCCAAGGAGATATAGAGAATGCCTCGTATAACAATAGTTTCCGCGCTTCTTCTGGTGTTCGGTCTTGCCGCCGCCGGTTCGGCGCAGGCGGTCGATGTCGAGAAGACATTTAAGTTTTACTGCGCCCAGTGTCATGGCCTGGATGGTAAGGGGAAGGGTCCCAATGTCACCAAGGACTTTGCGACCACGCCAAGAAACTTCACCGACCCTAAAGAGATGAACAAGCTGACGGATGGGGACATCAAGACCGCCATCAAGGACGGTGGGCCGGCGGTCAGCAAGTCAGAGCTGATGCCGCCGTGGGGCAAGACCCTGACGGATGAAGAGATTGACGCGCTGGTTGGCTATATCCGCAAGCTGTGCCAATGCAAGGGAAAGCAGGGATAAGAAGAATAAGGATAGATTAGGTGAGCGCCGCCGCTAATTGAGAACGTAATAGATAAAGATCAGGACGATCACGGCGGCGTTCGTTAACATCCCCGCGAAAATCACGATGTCAGAGATCTTTTTTCTGCTCACTTTCATGGGCGGGGATGTTATGACATCGGCTTTGCTCCTGTCAAACGTAGGCAGGCGTCGATGAGTTTTGCAGAATAACCAGAAGGCGAAGAGGTGATGAGATGAATGCTGAAGACCCAAATGCGGCGCAGTCGGAAGAGGAGAAATACCCCTGGGCGGGTCCGGCCTTGTTTACGACCGTTGCTGTTATTCTGTTCATATTCTTTTGGTGGCTGGTCACCATAGGCCCGGATGGGGGGCACTGAGATGGATAAGATTCTTGAAAATGTCTGGTTGGCGTTTGCCGCGGGGTTTGGTGCGTTCATCGTTGTTTTTCTCCTGCTGGATTTCATCATGATGAAAATGCAGGGGTTATCCCTTATCTTCAGCGGCTAGTGTCTCCGGCGGCTAGTAGAATAAGCATAACTAATTAATTTTATAAAAAAGGTCTAACGGGAGCGAAAATGAGGCTACGTTATCTTGCGAAAATTGGGGGCATGTCGCTCCTGCTCGCGCTGCTGATGTCTCTGTTTGCCGTCGATTTGCCGGGACTGGACGCATCTTCAGTTGCTTTTGCTGAGGAAGCGCCGGCGGCTCCAGAGGCAGCGGCCGCGGCAGGCGAGACTGGAGCCGAGGGGGAGGAGGCCGCTGGGCCTGCTCCGATCGTGGCGCCTAAGTTGACGGCGGAGGATTATCCGACCATTCCGGGATTCAATGGCCGCGTGGTGGTCTGGATGGTGGCCCAGTTGCACCTCTGGTTCGCCGCGTTCGTTCTGGCGGTGCCGATCTTCGTCTTCATCATCGAAGCCATTGGCATGAAAACCCGTGACAAACGCTACGATGACATGGCCTATGAGTTTATCAAGGTCAGCATCACGGCCTTTTCGCTCACGGCCATTTTGGGCGGCTTGCTGTTCTTCTCGCTGATGATCTTCTATCCGCATCTGATGGGATACCTGATCAAGATTTTCGATGACAGCATGCTCTATTATGCGCTCCTGTTCTTTGCCGAAAGCGCCTTCCTGTACCTTTATTACTATGGCTGGCACTGGCTCCAGGGCGGGTTCAAGAAGTGGGTGCATCTGACCTTGGGGCTGCTGCTCAATGCGGCGGGCTCCACCCTGATGCTCCTGGCCAACTCCTGGACCACCTTTATGATGAGCCCGTCCGGCATGGATGCATCCGGGGCCTTCGTCGGGGACATCACCACGGCGATGGGCAATTTCCTGTGGAACCCCATCAACATACACCGTATCGTGGCCAATGTGGCCTTTGGCGGAGGTGTGGTCGGCGCCTATGCGGCGTTCAAGTTCCTCAGCGCCAAGACCCGCGAACTGCGCGCGCACTATGACTGGATGGGGTACACGGCCAACATCATTGCCATATCCGCATTGTTGCCATTGCCCTTCGCCGGTTACTACCTGACCGCTGAAATCTATATGTACAGCCAGCAGATGGGCATCACCCTGATGGGGGGCATCTTCGCCTGGCTGTTCATTATTCAGGCGGTGTTGATCGGGGCGCTGTTTCTCTCCGCCAACTACTATCTGTGGTGCGGCATGGGCCGCAGTGACGGGGCGGGGCGCTATACCAAGTACATCAAGTACATCGCCATCGTCATCGTGGCCGCCTTTTTGGTGTGGTTTACACCGCACACCCTGATCCTCACCAATGCGGAGCAGAAGGCGCTGGGCGGGCAATACCACCCCTACCTGGGCGCTCTGGGCATCATGCCGGCGAAGAATACGGCGGTGAACCTGATGATCAACTGCACCCTCTTGAGCTTTATACTCTTTCGCCGTGCCAACAGGGTGCCCACCGTATCCTGGGCCAAGGCCGGCAACGCCATCATGATCGGGATGTTCGCGGCGGGGGCGGTCAATATCCTGTTCCTCGGCATCTACCATGGCTATTTCACCAACACGGTGTATAAGGTTGCGGCCTCAATCCCGCAGGTATTGACGACCTTTGTCCTTATCGTGATGAGTTTGATTATCGACTCCAGGATGTATAAGGGCGCCAAGGAGGTAGGTCCCATGCACTGGGGCAGGATACCCAACCGGGCCCAGTACGCCCTGTTTATCCTGGCGGTCTCCTTCACCTGGCTGATGGGATTGATGGGCTATATCCGCTCCGGTATCCGCCAGCACTGGCACGTGAAGGATATCTTTCGTGATGCTTCGCCTGATGCATTTACCCCGACCCTGGGGTTTGCGGCGGATGTGGTTTCCATTGCAACCCTTATATTCATGGCCATGGTGATCTTTGTTTTCTGGCTTAGTCAGGTGAGCGCCACCAAAACCGCGGCTACCGGCTACTGGAAGGAGGGCTGAGCATGAAAAACTTCCTTCAGGTAATTGTCTTTAGCGTAATACTGATCGGTGGATTTTGGGGCTTTTCCAACTTCATGATCCCGAAGATCGAGCCGGCGGCCCCGCCTACCGAGGCGAAGGTGGATCTCGGCTCCATGACCATGGACAAGTTTATCGCCTTGGGCGAACAGGTGTTTAACGGCAAAGGGACCTGTACCCTGTGTCACAACTCCCTCGGCCGGGCGCCCATGCTGGATCAACTGGTGGCCCATACGCCGGACCGGCTCAAGGATCCCAAGTACAAAGGTGAGGCCACGGATCTTGAGTCCTATATCCATGAGTCCCTGGTCAAGCCTTCGGCCTTCGTGGTGGCTGGTTTCGGCAAGGCGGGCACCAACGATACCGAAAGCCCCATGCCGGATGTCACCGGGGGCAGCATTGGCCTGAATGACATAGAGGTCAAGGCCGTGACTGCCTATCTGCAGGATCTGGGCGGCGCCGAGGTGACGGTGGAAATCCCTACCGGGGCTCCCCCTCCAGAGGAGAAAAGCGCGGCAGCCGCTGGTGGAGGCCCGCGTCCCCCCTATAAGGATGCACAGGAGATCATTGCGAAACTGGCCTGTGGCGCCTGTCACAAGTTTGCGGGTGTCGGCGGTGAGCTCGGCCCCGATCTTTCCACCATTGGCGGCAGCAAGGATAAGGATTACCTGAGAAGGGCCATAGTGGATCCGGCCGCCGATATGGCAGAAGGCTATCCGCCCATCATGCCGCCGGACTTCGGTGTCAAGCTCTACGCGAGTGAGTTGGAGATGCTGGTGGATTACCTGTCTGGCTTGAAATAGGAAAGTAACAACCATGAAAATTCCAAGACTACTTCAGGCCGCATTGGTGATTGCATTCGTATACGCGGCGTTTGTTATTACGTTTGACCACATACTGGGCGCGCTCATTCCCAAGAGCCTCCTCACCATGTATATGTTTTTCGTGGTGTCCGGCGTCTTTATGGTCTTTACCTTCGATGAAGAGAAGACCAAGGAACTGGTGGCCCCCATCAAGGCGCTGGTGGAGGATCCCAGCAAAAAGATGATCCGCAACCTGGTGTTTGTCATTATTCCACTGGGAGCGGCATATCTGACCTATCAGAGCCAGTTGCCCAGCCTTGAGCCGCCAACAGAGGCCCGCGCCCAGCACCCGGCGCCCCCCTCGACCATGAAGGCGTTTGGCAAGCGTTTTAATCTCATGACGCTGGAGAATCCCCTGCGTAAGCTCCAGACGGAGGATCCTGAGGCCTTTAAAGCGCATGTTAAGGCAGGTGGCGAGATCTATATCCAGAATTGCCAGTATTGCCACGGCGACAAGTTGGATGGCGAGGGGCCATTTGCGCCCGGCGTGAACCCGTTGCCGGTGAACTTTCAGGATGTCACCACCATTGCCCAGCTCACGGAGTCATACCTGTTCTGGCGCATCGCTACTGGTGGCCCGGGTCTGCCCAAGGAGGCGACACCCTGGATATCCGCCATGCCGGTTTGGCAGAATTTCCTGACGGAGGAAGAGATCTGGCAGGTTATCCTGTTCCTGTTCGATTATACCGGGCATAAACCCAGGTCATGGGAATAATAAAATGATAAGCGGAAATAAGCAGATGAAAAACCTGATGTTTTCGGCTCTCATTGCCGGTATTTGCGTAGCCGGGCCCGCGCTTGCGGCCCAAGGAAACGCGGAGAAGGGTAAAGAGATCTATATGAAGCGGTGCGTCTGGTGCCATGGCGAAGAGGGTGATGGCGGCGGCGCCGCAGCGGAGCGCCTGAACCCCCCTCCACGGGACTTCACCTCGGGTCTGTACAAGATCAAGACCACCGGCCGCGAAGACATGGTTCCCAATGACGAGGACATCTTCCGGATGATCAAGTACGGCATGCCTGGCAACTTCGAGCCGGGCAAGCAACCCATGAATCCTGGTGGATCGGCCATGCCGGGATGGGGTGACATCCTGTCGGACCAGGATATCTGGGACTTGGTGGCGGTGGTCAAGGAATTCTCCGAGTATACGGAGGAAAAACCGGAAACCCAGGTAGACTACGGCAAACAAATCCCGTCTTCTCCGGAGAGCATCGAGAAAGGCAACAAGCTTTTCCACGAGGGTGAGCGCTGCACCGAGTGCCATGGCGAGGAAGGCAAGGGCAGCGCCATCAAGGCCCTCAAGGGGGATGCCGGTGATCGCACCTGGCCCAGGAACCTGACCAAGCCCTGGACCTTCCGGGGCAGCAATGATCCGAAGGACATCTTCACCCGCATCACCACGGGCATACCGGGAACCCAGATGCCCTCGTTCGCCGATCCCGAGAGCAAGAAGAGCCTGAGCATCGAAGAGCGCTGGCACGTGGCCAATTATGTGAATTCCCTGGCCAAGAAGGACAAGGTGGTGAATCCGAGCAATACGGTCATCCAGGCGGCGTTGCTGGAGGGCGACTTGCCCATGGACCCGAACGATCCCCAGTGGGATGCAGCGGCGCAGACCACCTATTATATGGTGCCTCAGTTCATCGGCAAGGAGCGTCACTTCACGCCCGCGAACGACACCATTACGGTGAAGGCGGTGTTTAACGAGAAGGATGTGGCGCTGCTTTTGGAGTGGGATGACCGCACCAAGAGCATTCCCGGCGACGAGATGGCCATAAAGGTTACGGACCCCGACGAAGTATACGAGGATGCGGTGGCCATACAGATCCCGGCGGTGCTCCCGAAGGGCGTGCAGAAACCCTATTTCGGCATGGGAGACCCATCCCACCCGGTGAATATCTGGCAGTGGAAGGCGGGTACGACGGAAAGCCCGGAGACCATCAGTTTGATGAACAGCACCGGTTTCGCCAACATCGAGAAAAGGGATGCCGCCAAGGCTGGTATCGAGGTCAAAAGCGCTTACTCCCATGGCACCTGGAAGGTGGTCATGAAGCGCCCTCGGACCACCGGCGAGGCAGACAAGGATCTCCAGTTCGAGGAAGGCAAGTTCATCCCTATCGCCTTTGCGGCCTGGGATGGCAGCAACAATGAAACAGGATCGAAACATACCATGACCACTTGGTATTGGCTGATTCTGAAGGCCCCCGTAGGCGCCAGGCCGGCAATGACGGCGATCTTTGTCGCGGCCCTGATCTTTGGCGGGCTGGTCTGGTGGGCGCGTGGCGCCGCCATTGCCCGCAAGGAAGAGGAAGCGGCAGCCTAGGAGCCCAACCTTGCTCATGTTGCCGGCGTATCCCGTTGATTTTGCAGTATGCCCGGCGACTCTTCTGGAATGGCGTCCCCAGGGTTGACCCTGGGGACGCTTGTTTTTTCCGCCCGCCATTTTCTGCGGCAACCCTGTTCGGCTGATTTTGGATAGAGAGGAGAACCCAGCTTTGAATGAGCAACAGATGAATGCCTCGCTGGATGAAGAAGACTCCAAAAAAGGCGCGGTATGCAAATCCCTGGGAGTGATTCTGGTTATCCTTGGGGCGCTGGACTGCGCGCTGGCCTGGAGGGGCGGTTTTGAAGTGACCAACTTCTACACCGCCCTGTTGGCCAGCGGCATCTTTTTATATTGTATCGGCGCGGTAAGGGCCGCCAATGATCCCGATTTGCCCTCCTGAGAAGAGCAACTGCCCGGTGGCTTCGTAATGGGCATGTCTGACGTCGATGTACTCGTCATAGGCGGGGGCGTTTCCGGTCTGGCAACGGCTTGGTGGTTGTCGCAGGCGGGATTGACGGTAGAAGTCTGGGAGAGAGAACAACAACCCGGGGGCAGGATCGGGAGCCATCGCAAGTCGGGCTATTTGCTGGAGCGCTCCGCCTCCCTGGTTATGAATTCCCGTCCGGATGTGGGGCGCTTCATGGCTGAGACCGGACTTGCAGCCAGCAAGGCGCCGGCTCCATCGAGGCCGGCGCGCTATACCGTGCATGAGGGACGGCTCGAGGCGGTGCCGGCATCATTTGGTGCCATGTTTACCTCTCCAACCTGGAGCCTGGGGGGGCGGCTGCGCCTGGCGCTGGAGCCGTTTATTCCTGCTGGCGGAAATGCCCGGGAAACCGTATCCGAGTTTGTTACGCGCCGCTTGGGGCGGGAGATGCTGGAAAGGGCTATCGATCCCTATATTGCCGGTCCCTTGGCCTCTGATCCTGATGCCGCCAATGCCTATTCAGTGCTTCCCCGGTTGACTGCTTTGGAGCGCCGTTATGGCAGTCTGGGCGTTGGGATGATTGTGCACAAGCTCCTGCGGCGGCGTAGTGCTTCCGTTGCCGAGGCCTTCTCATTCCAAGGAGGGATGTCCACCATGATAAAAACCCTGGCGAATGCCCCCGGGGTCCATTTTCGCCCGGGCCGGGCGGCCACAGAGCTGAGGCCGGAAGGGAAAGGCTGGCGGATAGAGGGCGTCTCCCGCGCGGGTGAGCACTCACTCAGGGCCAGGCAGCTGGTCTTGAGCGCCCCGGCGACGGCCGCTGCCGCGCTTACCGCCCCTCTGGATGCCGACTTGTCCCGGCATCTGGTGGAAATTGAATATGCGCCTGTCTCTGTGGTCCACATGGGATTTGCCCGGGATGCCGTGGATCATCCCTTGAACGGCAACGGCTTTCTTGCCTCGCGCCGGGCGGGATATGCAGTAACGGGCTCCCTCTGGATGAGCAGCGTGTTTTCAGATCGCGCCCCCGACGGCAAGGTATTGCTGACCAATTATCTGGGTGGAAGCCGGTGCCCGGAGGTGCTGGGCTGGGATGATGAGCGCAGTGCTGCCGAAGTGCTGGCAACTCTGAGCCCATTGCTTGGCATCAAAGGCGAGCCCGAGATGGTGCACATAGACCGCCATGACCGGGCGCTGCCACTTTATCATGGCGCCTATTTTGCACGCATGCAGGCCATAGATGAGCGGCTGCAAAGGCTGCCGGGACTCCATCTGGAGGCAAATTACCGTGGGGGCGTTTCGGTCAGAGACCGCATTGCCTGTGGTTATGCGGCGGCCCGGCGTATCGTGGCCGCCTTGGGGTGCAAGCAGGGTTCTGGATGCGGCGCAACGGAAGCCGCAGAGGTTTTCAGCCTCTAGATCATGCCCCGGCGCTGCTATGAAAAACCTTTTCTTTTTAATGGGTTATGTTGCCGTGCATGTCTGTTGCGGAGCGGATGTCCGGGCAAAGAAAAAATGCCTGTGACAAATTGACGCAGGTCAATTTAACGGCCTAAGACATCGTATTAACATTAGCCTACGTTACCGTCAGTCGCCTTCTGGTTGCATGGAGTTCGGTACCGCAGTGGACCGCGCGCTCGGTGAATTGAGCAAATTCAGCGGTGAGCAGACAGATAAGGAAGGCGGTGAATCCGCGGAGAAGGGCAGGGTATGGCCTTGAAAGCAGCGGGAGTTGGTGTCTGGATGAGAAGCCGCTGTCTTTGCTAATAAGGGTAAAGGCCTTCATGAAGGTTTCAGGTTAGGCTTCTCTATATAAAATTATTTGTGCATGGGGGATAAAAGATGCATCGCATAAAGCGCAACTTTCCAATGATGAGCCTTCTCTCGGGGGTTATTCTTGCGTCGGGGGGATTGGTATCAACGGCCATCGCTGATGAGAAGGCGGGGGACAAGGTGATTCCGAGCTGGCAGTATGGAGCCGCGGAGCCGCAAGACTCCCCGCTGCATGATCCGATGATCATGTATAACGCCGGTGGTTTGGACGGCCGGGTGGCCGTGATCGGTATCCCCAGCTTCAAGACCTACCGTCATATTGACGTGGGTGTGGACTTGCACGAAGTGTCCTATGGTGGTACCAACCATGGCAACAAAAACGGCACCCCGGATGGCAAGTATCTCTATGTCAACGACAAGGGCGCCAACACCATTGGCGAGATCAACCTGCAGACCGGTTTCCTGGAGCGGTTGATTTCTATCCCCTTTCCTTTCGGTCTCCACCATATCGCCCTGAGCACCGACGGCAAGCACCTTTTCGGTACCGGTGAATACTCCGGCAAGATGATGAAAATGGAGATCAAGACCGGTAAGACCCAGATCATCGATTGGGGCCCCGCGCCCAGTGCTCCGGATTACCTTGACGCTGGCAGAAAAGGGAAATACGTGTTCGCGGGCAACTACTACCACTCCACTGTGGGTGTGTTCTCCGCCAACCCCTTCAAGTTCATCAAGGAAATCCCGGTCGGCAAGAACCCGCATGGCGTGGATGTCATCCCTGAGGGTACCCTGGCGCTGGTCAGTGACAAGCTGTCCGCCACCATGACCTTCATCGATGTCGACAAGCTGGCGGTGCACAAGGTAATACCGACCTGCGCCGGCCCCCTGCACTCCGTAATGGATGTGTATGACAAGGATGGTGGTGTCTATGAGCCGGGCAAGGACAGCACCGAAGGCCTGACCTCCAAGTATGCCTATGAGAGCTGCTTTGTGGCGGATTCCAACGTCAAGATCGACATCCATAAGCAGGTGGTTGTAGACGAGATCCCGACCCACTACAGAACAGGTCACATCTCCATCAGTAATGACAACTCCTATGTTTTCGCACTCAACAAGTTCTCGACCGGCCTGTTCAGCCCGACCGGCATCGTCTATCCGGTTAACTTCGAAATGTGGGACGCCCGGGAGGACAGCCCGACCTATGGCAAGACCCTCAAGATCATGCCGGTGGATGGCGAGCCGCACAACGCCAAGAATATCTGGTCCTACCAGATCAAGCGCTGGAATCTGGGTAATGCGACGAAAGATGGCCTGATTACCGGCCCGATGAAGCAGCTCAATCCTGCGCATAAGATGAAATCGCATCACTACCTGATTCCGAAATCCACGGCGCGGCCGGGTATCAAAATGGTCAATGGCGTGAAGGAGATTCAGGTCAAGTCCTTCAGCTACGGCTATATTCCGCGGCAGATCAGGGTGAACAAGGGTGATAAGGTAAGGCTCATCGTGACCAATATCGACCGGGCTGCGGGTATCACCAAGAACCCTGATGTCACCATGGGATTTACCATCTACGGGCCCTATGGTTTCCGCACCAACCTGAGTTCTCCACGCGGAGTGAGTGCCGTATCGGAGTTTACTGCGGATATCGCCGGCGAGTTTGAGATCTTCTGCCAGCACTTCTGCGGCCCCTTGCACTTGGAAATGAGGGGGACATTCTATGTGGATGACCCGGCCAAGGGTGACTCCAACTTCGATGTTGGCGAGTACGCCAAGGCACAGCAGCTCGAAGGTGTCCTGGAAGAGGGTGAGTTGACCATAGCAGAGCGCGTTCAGAGCCTGTAAGGGTCACCCTGCTTGCCCCTTTGGAGAAAAAGGGGCAACATATGCAACAGCCTCATCCCCCCCTTCTGGGGGGGATGGTTTTTGTAACGTAAGAAGAGGTGAGTGTCTTGTCTCTATGGTATTTACGGGGACGCTCTGACGGCGGCATTTGCGCAGGTGTTCTGTTTTACGTTCTCTTTTTCCTCCTCACCCTGCTGGCTGGCTGCGATCAACAAGGAGCAACAGCGTCGATTCTCCCTGAAGAGGGCCCTGAAGTCGTTTTAAAAAGGTTCTACGGATACATCACAGAGGCAAAACAAAAAGGTGGAGGCAGTCCTGCGCGCGCCGCCTTCAAGATGATTAGCGCAGAGCGGTCTCACTTGATAGAAGACCAGTTCCTGGAGGTAATCAGGAAATACCCGCCGGGATTTATGGTGACTGTTGGGAAAGCCGAAATCAAAGGCACCCAGGCTATCGTTGATATAAGTTACAAGATGCCGTCTATTTTCAATGATGGCTATACCATAAACGAGAAAATACCCCTCACCATAGATACAGCCAGCAATACCTGGAAGGTCGATTTTACGGGTGAAACCTATGGTATGGATATGGCCGAGGCTAAAAAAATCGAGGCTGCTGAACTGAGGAGCATGAAATAATGGCGTCAATGTTAGCAGATTGGTGGCAGAAAAAGAGGGCCAAGCCGATACCAGCCCACGTAACTTTCTTTCACTGTTTCGGGGGGCTTTCGCTTTCACTCATTATCCTTCAGGTGCTCACCGGTGTTTTTATGCTGTTTTTCTATACGCCGGAACCGGATAAGGCCCTGTATAGCATCGAGGCCATGAGTAACGATGTAACCTTGGGGTGGTTGATCAGAAACCTTCATCGGTGGTGCTCCACGCTGCTGATGGCGACCGTTTTCTCCCATATGATTATTGTTTTTTTCTACAAGGCATTTAAAAGCCCGCGCCAATTTACTTGGATCAGTGGGGTTTTTCAACTGCTGGCGGTGTTCTTGCTGTTGGTTACGGGGATTATGCTGCCGTGGGACTGGCGGGCATACTGGTCGTTTGCGATCTGGATGGACTATATTGACACTTGGTTTGTTATCGGCGAACCGCTAAAGAATTTCTTTCTTTCCACCTTCTCCTTAGAGCTACTCTATTACACTCATATATTAGTGATTCCGCTGCTTCTGGCTGGATTCTTATATTTTCACTTCAAGATGGTTCGCAAGCACGGCATCTCCGAGCCGCTATAACGCAGACTTATTGGGACTGTCATGGCCACGAAAGAAAGAGAAGTCATTCACGATCCGAAATACGATCCGCCTTACCCCCAGTCGTTTTACAGCTTTTGGCCCAAGCACGCGATCAGGGCTTCTATAGCGGTAATCCTGCTGTGGTCGATACCCTTTGTGCTGGCTTATTATTACCAAGTGCCAACAGATCCCGCCATGCCGCCATTGCCCGATGATGGTATGAATATTCCGGCGCCCGAGTGGTATCTGTTTTTTATCTTTAGGCCTTTTTGGTATTTGGTAGGTGAGAATAAGAAGTGGATCCCGCTTTTTACATTCTGGTTACCACTTGGCGTGATTGCTTTTCTCTGCTTGGTTCCGCTTATTTTTAAGAGAAAAAATGCAGTTGGCGTTCAGATTGGCCTCGGTAAGAAGGCGTTGTTGGCGTTGATCATATGGGCGGTCTGGGCCGGCATTATATCTAGCGTGGTGGTTTCGGGGCGGCATGCCAAGACAATGGGATGCACTTCCTGCCACAATCCGATGATGGGAGTAAGGCAAGCCCTTCCGCCGCCTAATATGGCCGACTTTTACCGGCATGAGCGTGCCCAGCAGATCCAGGTTGGTAAGTACCGCATCGGCGACCAGGATCGTACAGGCGCTTCCTACAAGGATGCGAATTGGCAACTCAGACATTTTTACGAACCCACGATGACATGGTGATCCCAAGCCTTGGAAGCATAAAGGTCTTACCCAGGACGAAACCCCTTAACCGACTTCTCGTTTTTTGCTTTTGGGCTGTTTTGGTCGTGGGCATAATTGCCCATGCGGGGGTGCTGTTTGCATCGGAGTCGCTAATCAAGGAAGTGGCTTTGCCGGAGGGGCTCAGCTCGGCCCAAACCATTGCCATAGATCAATCCGGGTATATCTGGTTTACGGAAAAAATTGGTAAAAAGCTCACCAGGCTCGATCCGGAAAAGAAGGAATTTACCTCTTTTCCTCTTCCCGCTTCCTGGGGCGAGGTTGGATTTGCAACCTTTGTCTTGGGACAGAATGATGAAATCTGGTTCACCGTACGCAGGTGGGCCCAGAATGCGCAAGAGCAATATGTGCTCGGTAAATATACGCCTTCCGATGGCTTTTTTACCAAGTTCAATCTCTCCATAGATGCTGTCCCGGAAGAGCTGCTTGTAGATGATGCCGGTGTCATCTGGTTTGTGGCATCCAACAAAAACCGGCTCTATCGCGTGGACCCCGAAAATTTTTCATTTAAAGGGTATCCCATTCCAACGCCTAACGGATTTCCCAGGAGCCTGGCTGTCGATGCCGAGGGGTTTATTTGGTTTGTCGAGCCCAACGCAAACAAGATCGGGAAGTTTGATCCGGGGAAAGAGTTATTTTATGAATATGATATCCCCACCCCTTTTGCGAATCCTGGAAAAATTGCCATCGACAGGAACGGGAAGGTATGGTTCGTTCAGCTGAATACAAACCGGATAGGTGCATTCTATCCGGACCTGGAAAGGTTTGATGAAGCCCTTATTCCCACCAGGCGGAGTTCGCCCAATGCCATAGCGGCTGACGCCAATGGCAATATATGGTTCCTGGAATACAGGGGGAACAAAGTAGGGGTTTTTCTTCCGGAAAGCGCGCTTTTTAAGGAGTATGAGATTCCCACCTTCAGCAGTCTGCCGGGGGATATGGTCATAGATCACAAACGCTCTATGCTTTGGTTTACCGAAGGTAACACGGAAGCAAAGAGACTGGGAGTGCTTTCCATTGCCGATGCCCTGGCGCAGACCGGCAAGGAAGATTCCATTGCGCAGAATGCATCGTCCAGAGACTCCACTCCCCAGGCAGCTTCATCTGGGAGTGCGGCAAGATGGCTTTTATATTTTTTGATATTGGCCGTCATTGCTGTTTTGGCCATAGGGCGCTTGAAGCACCTAAAGGGACAGCGTGAAGGCGAGGCCGAATGAAAAGACGGATTGCCCTTGGGTTGGTTCTGTTCCTTTTATTGTCGTTGCCGGCCTCGGGAGCGGAACCCTTTATTTCGTATAAAGTGCCGACGGATTACGCCCTGCCAGCCAGGATTGAAGTCGACAAGGAAGGCGATGTCTGGATCATAGAGGCGAATACCAATAAAATCGCGCGGTTCCAACCCGCCAAGGAGACCTACTCGGAATTCGAGATACCAACTTATAGAAGCTTCCCCTCGGATTTGACGCTGGATAACGACGGGAAGGTCTGGTTTCTCGAGCAGGATGCAAACCAACTCGCTGTATTTGATCCGGCTGCCCAGTCCTTCAAGGAATACGATATTCCAACCATTGAGAGCTCGCCCTTCAGGATTACCAGTGATGCCGATGGCAAGATTTGGTTTACCCAATTTTATGGTAATAAGATCGGCATGTTCGACCCTCAAAAAGAGGAATTCAAGGAGTATTTGATTCCCACGCCGGATTCCCGGCCGGTCGGCCTGGTTGCTGACTTCAAGGGCCGGATATGGTTTATTGAGAACGTGGGCAATAAACTGGGGAGGCTGGATACCAGGGACGGCTCTGTGCGGGAGTTTCCTATGCCCAACCTTTTTGAGGCTGCCATGGATATCGCCATGGACCGCCTTGGCTATCTATGGTTTGGGGGCAACAAAGGCCGGTCAGTGGTAATGTTTGATCCGGTGGCGGAAAAATTTGAAACCTTCCCCTTGCCGGGCGGTAGCTCCATGGATAGCCTGACCGTGGGCGCGGAGGGGAGAATATTCTTCTCCATCAGGGGCATTAGGAAAATAGGCGCGTTCAATCCAAAAACCAAAGAGTTCATTGAGGTTAAGGTTGGATTGGGGGAGAGCAAGCCGAGAGACATAGCGGTGGATAGGGCAGGGGACATCTGGTTTGCCGATATTGTAGAGAATGCGTTGTTTAAAGTAGACGGGAATGCAGTATCAAACCTGTGGTTAAAGTAATGCCATTCTTTCAATGATGCTTTGTTCCTTGTATAGAAAAATTTTCACCACCCTGAAACCATTGAGACTGGTTCTTGTCTGAGTAATTCGGGATGAGGAAGCTTGGTTCTGGCGCCATGCAAACTTCAGAATATTCCAATGTACTAGAGCCGGGGGCCATGAAAAAGCGCTTGTGGGTAGTTGGTTTCCCTGTTTTTTTGGTTGTCGCAATAACAGCTTTGCTGGTTATTCCCAATCCTGCTGGCAGTTGGATACTGGATGAGGCCAAGCGAAGAGGCTATCTCGCCTATACCCCGGATGAGGCTACCACTCTTGCCTATACCAGATGTACCGCCTGCCACCAGGCGGAAAAAATACTCCAATATTGTTCCCGCTGCGGTCCACCCTTTGCGGTGGTTACGCATACGATGAAAAAGTATGTGGACATGGCCAATCTAAACACCAAGCAGGTTGAGCAATTCACTGATGCGGAGTTGGTTGCGATTACCCAGGTATGGAATGGCCTGGTTGGCAACTGGGAGGGTGACTGGCGCCTGAAAGACATCAAGAGACTATTGGGTGACGATCAGGCAATGATCCGCCTTGTTGAGACAGCCGTGGAGGACCGGCCGATAGAGATGGCATTGAAAGGCAAATCTGCGCCTGGTTCCTATAAAGAGATACAGTCATATGGGGCGACTGAAAAATAAGGGTAAATACAGCGCATAGCCGTCTTTCTGCATTACTCTTATACTTTAAATATGCTTCTTGTTTTGCTTCTTCGGCCGTGGCATCCCCGGACGGCTTGAACAGCCCTTGAATAAAGAGGATTTAGCGATGAATAAAACCCTTCTTGTAGTAGCGTTATTGTC
Organism: Sedimenticola sp.; assembly: GCA_011051655.1. GTDB lineage: Bacteria > Pseudomonadota > Gammaproteobacteria > Chromatiales > Chromatiaceae > DRKS01. The sequence goes on along the minus strand of DRKS01000044.1, from coordinate 18,924 downwards.
TGGAATCGCTGTTGCGGGTCAGGCATCGGCAACAGACCCTGTCCCACCGGATGTCAAGAGCGACTATTCAATAAGCCAGGACGCCTTTGCGGAAGGAATGGATTCCGGTTCGGGGAACTTCATGCAAAATTGCATGCCTTGCCATGGCATGGAGGGCAAAGGAGATGGCCCCTTATCCGAAGATCTTGGCGAAGGCATAAGGCCCAGGAATCTTACCGATGCGGCGATTCTTTCAACCCGCACCGATGAATTCCTCTTCAAGGTCATAAAGAACGGAGGCAAGAGCGTTGGTCTGAATGAGAATATGCCGGATTGGGGCTATGCTTTCGATGATGCTGCAATAAAAAATCTCGTGAAGTACATAAGGACCGAGCTTTGCAAATGTAAATATAACGGCGGCTAGGAGTCTGTCGGGTTTAGGATGAATCTACTGCGGAAAAGCCATTTTGGCCAGATTTCCCGATTGAATTCGTTAAATATGCTCAATATTCGCCTCATTCAATCAAAAAATCTGACTCAAAATGGCTTTCCCTCGCTACGATCACCTAAACCCGACAGACTCCTAGGGGCTGTGGTTGGAGCGGGGGGTTCGATTTTGACGTATGCAATTTTCAGAACAGCGTCCAACGCTTGTCTTCTTGAGCATTGTAAAAATCGCGTATCTTGATAAACGCCTCTGCGATTTCTTGGGGAACATGAGGTGGAGGAAAGCGGCCATAAAGTCTCCCTCTTGGGTCAACGAGAAACACCGTGGAGTTATGGCTTACTTGGTAGTCGTCTTTTGACTCTTCCTTATAGAGGGCGTATAAGGCGCCCATTTGGCGGGTAATGGCGTCCACTTGAGCAGCGCTCCCCGTGGCTCCGATAAACTTTGGATGAAAATAGGCGGTGTACTCTTTCAGGTGCTCCGGCGTGTCCCGGTCAGGGTCTACTGAAATAAAAATACCCTGGATTTCATGGGCGATAGCGGGATTTTTCTCCAGGCTCTTAAAAGTAACTGACAGCAATCCTAATGTGGCGGGGCAAACATCCGGGCAGTGGGTGTAACCAAAAAAAATAAAACTCCATTTTCCCAGGAGCTGATCCAGGCCCAGCTTTTTATTGCCGGCAGTGGTTAAGGAGAAATCTTTCAGATATTTCGGATTCCAAAACAGGTATTCTTCGATGTCCTCTGGAGGCCGGACCGTCTCGTCGGAATTTAAGTGCCACCCATAAAAGGCGGTTATCGATGCGCTTATGACAAGCACGGCGGCAATTACGCATTTGTACGGAAACCCTTTTTTGAACATGGCTGATTCCTGTCTGTTGAATACGCTGGTTGAGGGCCTTTGTAATAAAGCGCATGCGCAGCAGGCAAAAGGTTACACGCCCGTGGGTTGATCCTCAAGAAATGGAATGCAATATGACTACCGATAGTGTTACATCCTGCTTTTTCCCGTTGAGACTGATGCCGGCCCTTGTGTTGTTTATGATCCTTTCTCTTGCCTTGAGTAAACCGGGATTGGCTTCATCGCAACATGAAAAAAAGCATGCCCAGAGCACAATGGTTTTCATCCCCGCTGGCGAGTTTATTATGGGGAGCAGCAGAGAAGAACTCGCCCCGATCATTAAGGAGTTTGGCGAGCGGGCGGATTTTCAGGGATATGATTTTGACCGGGAGACCCCCCGAAGGAGGGTCTATGTAAAGGCCTTCTATATAGACCGGTATGAGGTGACGAACGCCCAATATAAGGAATTCATTGATGCCACGGGCCATATGCCCCCCCGTCATTGGGAGGGCGGCACCTATGCCGAAGGAATGGGTAATCACCCTGTTATCAAGATTACTTGGTTTGATGCAAGCGCCTATGCAATCTGGGCGGGCAAGAGGCTGCCTACTGAAGAGGAATGGGAAAAGGCAGCGAGGGGGGAGGATGGGAGAATCTATCCCTGGGGGTCTGAATTCGACCCGGCAAAGTCTGGCACAGCGGAGACCACATTAAGAACCCACTTCACCATCATGGGGCTTACAAACTTCGCCGCCCCGGTTGATGCCTTTAAGGAAGACCGGAGCCCATATGGCGTGGTGGGGATGACTGGGAATGTAATGGAGTGGACGGAGAGTTGGTTTGACAAGGGGCGTTCATGGGTTGTAAAGGGTGGGGCCTGGGTGCATCTTGGCCCAAGAGCGAGAAGCGCTGCAAGGATAGGGGTTGACCCCGAGGCCGTAAGTCATCTGCTGGGATTTCGATGTGCCATGGATGCGCAGGGGCGGTAGCTCCACCTTTGTAAATAACTTTTCGGGTATTCTATTTAATCAATAAAATCAGTACATTAAGAGCGCGGCTGATCCCGACGAGGTGATGATTAATTTGCCTGTGGCAAATTGACGCAGGTCAATTTAAGGTCTGTGGCATCGTATTACTATCTACCTCACATCATTGTCCGTTATCTTTCATCACGGAGGGGTTTGTGGTGGAGAAAAGGTACAGTGCAGTGCCGGGACTGTGGCTATAAAATGAGCCCAATTTTTTACCAGGGGGATATAAAATGAAGAGTGAGAAACGTAGGCTATGCTTGGTCGCAGCAACCAGCCTGATGGTTTTAGCGGGGAGCACGGTTGCTCTTGCCGCGGAGAAAAGATGCACGACCATGACGGGCGAAAAGGTCGAGTGCCCCGTTAAAAGTGATGAGGAACTGAAGAAGGCCGTTGAGTCCTTTGGGGCGGAAGCCGACGCCATGGCGGTTGGCAAAGCAGGCAGCACCTATGGTATCGAGCCATTTGATTATCTGACAGGTGTGGGCAAGCGTTCCTCCAAGGATGTTAAAAAGCAAGGCGATAGCGGTTATGGTGGATCGCTGGGCGGAGATACCGGTAAGACCGAATTGTGGGATCGCGTTGAAAATGCGGCACAAGGAGAGGCGATCTACAACCAGTGGGTTAACAACTGGTCGCCCAGCTTCAAGTCAACCCTTGTTGATGGCGCCGATCCGAATGCGGGCAAGCAATGGTACTATTTCTATTGCGTTGCCTGCCATGGTTGGACGCTGCAGGGTGATGGTCCCAACGCGGCTATGCTCGATCCGAAACCGAGGACCTTGACAGCAGGCTCCTACATGCAGAAAAAATCCAATCTCCAGCTGTTTACGGTTATCAAAGGCGGTGGCGAAGCGGTAGGGCTTTCACCCTCCATGCCTTCCTGGGGTAACATCCTGCTGGATCAGGACATCTGGAATGTGGTTGCCTGGATAAGGGCCAACCAGGATGTAGGGCCGCCAAAGTCCGTGGATGATTACCTGAATCCAAAATCCACCTTCAAGCCGATTCCTGGAGATGTGAACGCACTCAACTATCTGCAGAGTGAAGAGTTCCAGGAAGAGCAGGAGATGGTGGAAGCCAGCCTGCCTGGGCGCGGCGCCGGCCTGGAAGGCGGCGGATATGTGGAAGGCGGGCTCAGGAAAAGGCCGGAGGAGGTCTCTAAGAAACTTAGTGCTGGATATTAAAACTATAAAGGTTTATCGCTTCACCGGGCCCGCAAGCCAAGGGTCCGGTGAAGCAGATCAAACCAATTGGGGCAAGTGAGGATAAACCCAGCCTAGCGCAGGAAACCTGACTGGCCAGCCCGGAACCGCAGTTGCGGCAAGAGGCTTAGAGAGGTGCGTATTCGAGTGAAAATCTCGGAACACACCTCTCTTTTTATGGGCCCCCCAGATATTGTACAAATGAAGCCCTCAGCAAATTCTCATCCATTGACCTGCCGGGCAATTCTAGAATCTTCTCTTGATGTCCCGCTGTTTCCATAATTCTTTGGCTTCCGGGGGATTTGTCGTAGAATAATCCCGGCTATGCAGCTAGGCACCCTGCTTTATCCGCTCCGTTTGGCCTGACGCCGCTGGTATAATTTATGATCGTGTGGGCCGCATCAATCAAGTAAAACAAGCCTGGGGTTACTCAGGGGCCAGCCTTGGTTTTGCCGGGCCGGAGAAAAACCCTTTTCTCTAAGAATCCTCCAATCCTGAACGCTGAAATATAGAGTTACAGATCGGTAAAAGATCCCATGATAGAAGTTGAACATTTAACCAAAGACTATGGCCAGCATCGGGCCCTCGATGACATCAGTTTCTCCGTGGGAAAAGGCGAAATAGTAGGTTTTCTTGGCCCGAATGGGGCCGGGAAAACAACTATGATGCGGATTTTGACCTGTTTTTTTCCGGCTACGAAAGGGAAAGCCATGGTTGCCGGCTATGACTGCTTCGAAGATTCGCTAAATGTCCGAAAAAGGATTGGCTATCTGCCTGAGCGGGTGCCTCTCTATGAAGATATGAAGGTCACCGACTATCTGGCCTTTGCCGCGGGAGCGAAGGGTGTTCCGGCCAGGGATGTAAAAAGGAGTGTTGACCAGGTAGTTGATGACTTCGGCCTCCATGATGTTGCATCGAAAATGATAAGCGCATGCTCAAGAGGGTACAGGCAGAGAGTTGGACTTGCCCAGGCTGTGGTCAATGACCCGGACGTTTTGATCCTGGACGAGCCTACGGTCGGGCTTGATCCAAAACAGATCCAGGAGATAAGAAGAATCATCAGGGATCTGGCCGGGAAGCGCACCGTGATACTGAGTACGCATATTCTGCCCGAAGTCAGCCTTTTATGCGGCAGAGTGATCATCATCAATAAGGGGAAGTTGGTGGCGGTGGACAAGCCGGAGAACCTTACTGCCAAGAAATCGTCAAAACTGTTATTGCGCATTGATGGGCCGGAGGCTGACATTGAGAAGGCCATCACGCGAGTGGAAGGTGTCAAGGCCACTGAAAGAGAACAAGTCGCTGCTGGAGATCCCTGTGGCTTTATTGTCGATTTCGATGATGAGAAGCTGGTTAGAAAAAATCTTCAGTCACTGATTGCTCAAAATAGTTGGGATCTTATCGAGATGCGTCCTATTGAGAAAAGCTTGGAAGAGATCTTTATCAACTTGATTACCAAGGAGGACATATGAATTTCAGGAGTATCGGAATTATCTTTCAGAAAGAGCTGAAAGGTTATTTCAACTCTCTGATTGCCTATGTGGTGATCACGATGTTCTTGTTGATAACGGGCTACTTTTTTTACAATCTGCTGGCGACTTTCTCAGTAGTCAGCTTTCAGGCCCAGTCCAATCCGATGTTGGCCAAACAGTACCAGCTTCTGAATATTAATGAGACCGTTGTAAGGCCGCTGTTTGGAAACATAAGCATTATTATGCTGCTGATGACGCCATTATTGACTATGCGCCTTTTTTCTGAAGAGAAGAAAACAGGCACCATTGAACTGCTGCTAACCTATCCGGTGAATGACATTGATGTAGTCATCAGCAAATTTCTCGCCTGCTTTGTTGTTTTTCTGACCATGATCCTGCTGACGGCTACTTTCCCAATCCTCCTGATCGTGCTGGGGGAGCCGGAAGTGATGCCGATTCTCACGGGTTATCTGGGACTCATTCTGATGGGGGCCGCTTTCATATCGCTCGGCATTTTCACCTCCTCTCTGACGGAAAACCAGATTATTGCCGCTTCCATCTCATTTGGCCTGCTTTTCTTGTTTTATATGATGAGTTATTCAGTTTCCTTTGTGTCCGGCGGTTTTGGCCGGATACTCAGCTACCTTTCGATTAATGAGCATATTGCGAGCATGGCAAAAGGAGTCTTGGATACGGAAGACATAATTTATTACTTCTGTTTCATTGTGCTTTTCCTGTTCCTTACCCTAAGAGTCCTGGAATCAAAGAGGTGGCGATGATGAAAGGTAAGGGGCTTAATCGCTTCATAGGTCTTTTGGCTCCTGTTCTGATAGCAATCGGGGGCATTATCTATGCAATAACCGGAGAGATGAGTACTTTGCCAATCACCATCCTATGGATTGGCTTACTCTCTCTCATGCTTTATCTCTATATTGGCTTCTCGGATATCAGGGACCTCATAGCGAAGCGATCTACCAAATATGCGGCCAATACGGCAATCATGATCGCGGTTTTTATAGTGGTTGTGGGGATGATCAGCATTATGTCGGTGCGCTATAAGGTGCGTATCGACCTGACGGAGAACAAAAGGTATACCCTCTCCTCACAGACGGTCAAGATATTAAAATCACTGAAGAATGATGTGGAGGCCGTGGCCTTTTATCGGACTGATGAGAGAACCAGGCAGGCGATGCACGATTTGTTGAAGGAGTATGCCTACTATTCACCAAAATTCAACTTCCGGTTTGTAGACCCGGACAAGAGTCCGGCGGAAGCCGTAAAGTACGGCATCACCTCTTATAGAACTACGGTATTTTCATATGGTGGTAAGCAGGAGGTTGTGGGCACCGAATCGGAATCCAGGATAACAAATGCCCTGATCAAGCTGCTGAGCGAGGATGTTAAAACCATCTACTTCGTTAAAGGCCATGGCGAGAAAGACATCAACAGCATGAAAAATAATGGATATGCCTTGGCCAGGGAGGCGATTGAAAAAGAAAACTACAAGGTAAAAGAGCTGCTGCTGATGAGTGTTGAAAAAATACCTGAGGATGCAGCGGTAGTTGTGCTGAATGGTCCAGAAAGTGATCTATTGCCAAGCGAGTTCGATAAGATCACCTCATATCTCTTTGGCGGAGGACGGGTCCTGTTTATGCTTGACCCGGGTTCTGGCAAGGTGCTTTCAAGTTATTTGGCCGGTTATGGGTTTGAGGTGGGGAACAACCTGATCATTGACAAGCTGAGCCAAGTCTATGGCGCTAACTATCTTACACCGGTTGTCGTTGAATATAATAAAAACCATATTCTTACCAGTGATTTCACAGTAGCCACTTTCTATCCCGCCGCCCAATCGGTAAAGATAAAGGAAGAACCCGAAAAAGGCAGCTATAACCTTGCCATGACCAGCGCCAATAGTTGGGCCATTACCGGCGAGCTTACTGATGAAAATCTCAAATTTGACCCGGACAAGCACCAACGGGGCCCCCTCACCGTAGCGGCGGTTGCCGCAGTTGAGGTTACGGTAAGCGAGGAAAAACCAGAGGACAATTCAGCGAGCCTTAAGAAGTGGGGTAAAATCATTGTAGTCGGTGATTCCGATTTTGCAGGCAATACGCATTTAAAGCTGGCAGGCAACAAGGATTTCTTCCTGAACATGCTTAACTGGTTGGCTGAGGAGAATGTTTTGATCTCCATACGGAAAAAAGAACCCGGCCTGACACCGCTTATGCTCACCAATACCCAAGGCAAGCTGGTTTTCTGGCTTTCCGTGATTATTGTGCCATCCCTGGTGATGATGTTTGGCATTGCTGTGATCATCAAGAAGAGGAGGGTTGAGTGAATTTTTCCAAAAAGACACTTTTTTGGATTATCGTTCTGATCATACTCAGTGGTGCATTCTACTTTTTTGAGCAAGAGGCGGAGGAGGCGCGCATTGCGAAAGAAAAAAGCCTCAGGCTTTTCCACTTCACCGTTGATGATGTTACGGAGTTTTGGATCACCTACCTCAGAGAGGGCCGGGAACTACGGGTTTTGAGATCACAGGAAGGTTGGCAACTGATAGAGCCGTTGAGTGCAAGGGGTGACGACGACGCAATACAAAAGCTGCTCACTAATGTCATCACGGCCAGAAAGGATGCCGTGCTTTTTGAGCATGTAGACCAGGCAAAGTTGCAGGAACTCGGCCTGGACAACCCTGAGCTTGAAATTGGTTTTAATCTTGGCAACAGGGATGTAGTCATCCAGTTTGGTGTCAGTGGCCCTACCCATAACGTGGCCTATGCCATGCTCAAAGGAAAGACCAAGATTTTCCGTATTCATGCGGATGTAAGGGAAGAGGTGCGGGTCGAGGCTTACGACCTGCGGGACAAGACCGTTCTTGACTTTGATCCGATGAAGATGAGGCGATTTGTAATTGAGCCAAAGGGATCAGAGAAGGTGGTGGTGGAGCAAACCAAAGGACGATGGCATATACTTGAGCCAGAGGCGGGCAAGGCCTCAATGGAAAAGGTTGTCGAGACCCTTTTTGAGATTAAGAATGCCGAGATAAAGGTTTTTAAAGATGAAAGCCCCTCAGACCTTGCCCCGTTTGGCCTTAGTGCTCCAAAACTGAGACTGACAATTTTTGAAGAGAAAAATGAATTACCCTATGTATTGGAAATAGGCGATAAGGACAGGGCAAACCGGGGGTATTTTGCCAAGACCAATCAGGCAGAAAACGTGTTTGTAGTGGAAGAAGGCTTGGTAAATGCCATTCTTCGGAATAAGGATAATTTATCAGAGTAAACCTGACCAGGGCGGGGCGCTGCTTGAACAAGAATCTGCATAAGAGGGTAAACGCCACCATTGCTATTCTGCTGATAGTGTTGGTTTATGGTTGCTCGGATAACGGTCAGGAGAGCACCTCATCCGAGGCGCCGAAGGTACAGAAAGAAATAAAGCACGTTCCGGTTGTCGTTTTGCCGCAACAAAGCTATCCAGCGCAAGCAGAAAAGAAGAGAGAGGAGGAAGAAAGGCCATTAAAGATAGGTGTTATCGGCCCCGAAACGGGTCTGGAGTCTCATTATGGCCTAAGCGTAGTGGAAGGCGTTATGGCAGCGGCAAAGTTCTATAATGCTCATGGGGGAGCAGATGGTAAAGAAATCGAGGTGCTCCATTTCGATAACAAGGATGACCTCGGATTGACGCGTGAAGGCGTAAAGCATCTTATTAACCAAAGGGTCATAGCGATATTGTCCGCGCCTACCGGTTGGTCGACTTTTGCTCCGACCCGTATGGTCAACCGATCCCATACCCTGTTTATTGCTGTTGGCACCAGGAGGCGCATTGGGCGCAGCGGTCCCTATGTATTCAGGGCTTCGCTTCCAGACGAGCTTGCAACAACGGAGTTGATAAGCTACACCACCAACGAACTCGGATATAAGAACTATGCGCTGGTGACGGCTTCTCAATATGATTATTCTCTGGATTTGAGTTCGTTGTTTAAACAGGCAGTTCTGAAATTCAATGGATCGATAAAAATTGATGCCGATACCTATGATACCTACACGGGGCAGCAGAACCTTGAGAAAGTCATAGATGCCATTAAGAGCAGCCCGGACACCTTGCATGCTGTAATCTTTACCGGCGGGGTGGAGGATGCGGTGGTGCTTGCCAAGGAACTGAAAGAGAGCAAATTAAGCCTGCCAATCATTGGAGGAGAGGATCTCTTCACTGCGGAATATCTGAGAGGAGGTGAGGGGGTGCGGGGATCCTTGCTGTATGCGACCTTTGCCCCGGATCGCAAATCGCCGAAAACCACAGAATTTCTACAGGGCTATAAGAAAGGCACCCCTGACCGGTTTGCAGCCTTGGCGTATGATTCTTTTATGCTGGTGGCTGCAGCCATCAGGGAAGCGGGGACGACCAAGCCGACCAAGGTGAGGGAGGCACTGGCTGGCATAAAGGGTTTTGAAGGAGCAACGGGGACGATAAGCTTCAGTCCTGAAGGAAGCATTGTAAAACATCCTTTTATTTACCGCGTGGAAGGCGGTGATAAGGGAGAGAAATTTGTTTTGCTAAAGCATCAATACCCGGCCGCCCCGTCCCTGAGTAATCAATGAGTTAGTTTGCAGACGAGCACCGCACGGCTTTACGCAGAAGATGGGAAAATCTGTGGCTGCCTGCGAATGATTTCATGGGTAGCTGAGTTTTTACGCCATACCTGCCGTAACCGCTTGATTTTAAATGGCGCTGGGGAAAATCGAATCTCTGGCGTACGCGCCCAAAGCCAACCCTGGCTCCAGCATTTCCTCAACGCAAGCCGGTATTTTATTAGATACTAATATAATGATATACTTTTCGCCGCTGCGATACGAGGGGCGTTCGAAGGGCGATATGCTGCCGGTTTTTTTGTTAGGCCAGAAGATGAAGTCTTCTTTGCGCAAACTGGGAGGTTGGTTGTTATGAAGATAGGGCATGCTCACTGGAAGCACTACTTTGGGGGGCTTTCTATGCTGCTGATTCTTATGCAGCTGCTTACCGGCCTTTTCCTGACTCTGTTTTATATGCCGTCCCTGCAGGAGGCATATGCAAGCGTAAAGTATCTTTATACCGACCTTGCATCCTGGGCATGGCTAAGGGATGCGCATCGCTGGATAGCCGTATTTTTCTTTGTCGGTATTGTTGTCCATTCTGTGCGCAGTCTTCTGAGAAAAGAGTTTCTTGATCAGAGAAAAAGAATGTTATGGCTGACGGGAGTATTCCTTTTATTGCCGATGCTGTTCTTTCTTGTTACCGGGCTTATTCTCCCTTGGGACTGGAAAGGCTACTGGTTTATGGAAATGGTGCCAAATTATGTTGGTTCAATCCCCCTGGTCGGTCCATCATTAAAGGCGTTTTTTATTAAGGCCTTTACGTTACCCCGAAATCTTATTGCGCATATTTTTATACTTCCGCTGATATCTATAATCCTGATTGATCTTCACTGCTTTTCAAAACTCCGCAAAAAAGGGATTTTTGTTTATTTGGGAAAGCATGCCTTGATTACCGTCCCATTTCTCGTGGCGGTTATTGTGCTGGCTTTTTACATTCAGATGCCAACCCTGGACCCAGAGGTTATCCCTCTTCCTCTTGAGGGTGTTGGGATTCCGGCGCCTGAATGGTTTTTTCTCATACTCCTGCTCCCATTTATGTATTTCAAAGGGTCCATGGCGCCATTTCTGGGTCTTTTCCTGCCATTTGCAATCTTTCTCGCATTGGCCTTTATGCCGTACTATTTGAAAGGCAAGAAAGGCCGGCCAGACAATTCTGCTCCGGCCGGTGTTGGCGCAAAATCAGCGGACAAGGCCAATAACAGTAAAGTGAAATCCATCGGCAGAATGGCTGCCTCATTTGTCCTGGTCGTTCTGGTGGTTTCAAGCCTGCTGGGCGGTTTTGCCTGGGGGACCTATAAGTCACCGACGCTGGGCTGCAGTTCCTGCCATAATTTATACCTGGGAGACAGAATGGGTGTGCCACCCAAGGCATTTAAGGACAGATCCGTGGTCCCTCTGCTTGAGGATAATGCCTGGATGATGAGGCATTGGTTTAATCCGCAGATTGTCTGGTAAAAGGCAGCAGTATCAATCTTACCTTAATAGAAAAGAAGATATTGCAAATGAAAAAAACTGTCGGGGTTGTACTTGTTGCTTGTCTGGTTGGGGTTGTCGGCTATTTTACTTATGAGTCTGCAGCCGCAAAAAAGCCTGAAGCGGTTGTCAGGACCTACATAAAAGCCATGATGAACAGGGATTTTGATACCCTGGCCGCAATAAATTATCGTCCCCAGAAACAAGCAAATATCATTGACAGAGCACCGAAGGCTGAGCAGGCGAAGCTCTTGCAAAAGATGTACGAGGGCTATCGCAAGTCTTTTGAGGCCATGAAGCCCATCGACAATACGACTGTTACCTGGTCTGAGAAGTTCTTTTTTGCGCCGGGAATGGACTACGAGATAATTCATGTGGAAAAGAAAACGAGCCCTGGCACGCCAAGCTCAGACTACAGATTCAGAAGCGTTGCCACGGTGGTCATAGCCGCCAGCTATCCCAGTCCGGATATTGCTCCCCTATACCGGGGAAGGCGCATCAAGAAGGCGAACTTGCAGATTGATTTGATCCAAAGTCAGGACGTGGTGAAAGGCATTCAAGCCAAGCCGGTGCACGAGGGATGGCTGTTTAAGTGGTTCTTGGTGGATGAGAGCAGCATCATTTACTGGGACAGTTGAATAGGGGCTGTGATATCGACAGTGCTTATGGTGACAATTTGTTTCGCATTGTCCCGTATAAAAACAGACAGGCACCGGCGACACCGAGAAAAATATAAAAAAAGTCCAGATCAATGCCGGCTATTGTGTCCATGACCGTATTGATAACCCCGATGATGAACAGAACGCAACCGAATACCTGTTTTTTCAATCCATCTTGCCGCCGCACTGTGTAATACCGCTAAAGTAATTTATTCAACTCATGTGTCAGTAATACCTCGGTCAAGCCTCCTGCATGGAGGTAGCTTATGAGGCCGTCTCCGCCAACAAAGAAAGTGGTTGGCACCCCATAGACACCATAGGCGTCCTTTATCTCTCCGGTTTTGTCGATACCAACCGCAAAGCTGATGCCATGCTTTTCGACAAACTCTTTGGCCTTGTCTTCCGTATCATCGACAGCTATGGCCAGGAATGCCACGCCCTTTGGTTGGTACACGCGGGAGACCTTTTCGAGGACCGGGGCTTCTTCCGCGCATGGCACACACCAGGAAGCGAAGAAGTTTATTAGCATTGGCTTCCCCTTATAATCGTCAAACCGGAAAGACTCTCCATTAAAGAGCTTTAGGGTGAAGTCGGTGGCGGCTTCCTTTTTGCCGGAATCATTCTCGCTGCAGCCGTGAACAAGAAATAAACAGACTGTGATTATCGCTGCCAAAAAATACTTGAGTTTAAGGTTTGGCATGGTCTTTTTTCTCAAAGATTGGAATGGGCCGGTTCCACATATATGTTCTTTTCCGCAGTCCCGGCAGTTTGATGGTAATCGTAAGAGAAGTGGCCTTGCTCTCATCTACGGGAGGGAAGGTAAGTATTCCCTGCTTGTGATGGTTCTGTCCATCCTCATAGATGATCTCCCAAGCCAGGGCCTTGGCTGGCGCTTCGTCGCCGTCCTGAATCGTGGCCATTTTTGCAAGATCCCAAGGGGGGATTTTTCCCTGGTGGGTGTTTATAAAAACGACAAAGGCCGTACCTGAGATTTGGGGCGGTGAACTGGTTGCCACCAAATAGGGCAATAGGCTGAGGTGCACCTTGGGAAGATAAATAAAATCGAGGTAGAGGTCGCTTTCTCCAAAATCACTTTTCCAGAGGTGCCTCTTGATGAACCGCATGGTGTTCTCGGGCAGGAACGTCGGAACGTTGCTCAAGAAGTGCTCCTGAAGATAGCGGGTTATGGTTTCCGCGTGCCGGTCCGTGATTCCTGCGCGATCAGGCGCCTTCATGCGGGCCATGATCCATGCCCATTCGGGGGCGGTCCTGGGTTTGTCCTCGATCACATCCTTGCCATGGCATTTCCGGGTGCATGTGGATGTATAGAGTCTTTTGACCTCGTCCGGCGAGAGCTTTTTAACCAGCATGCCGTGCTTGTAAAGCAGCAACTTTCCGTCAGTATATAGATTACTGAACATCTCCTCCGGGCTTTGCTCGCTGAGATACATGTAGGAGGCCAAAAAGGTGGCGCCGCACAACAATAAGAAGACGGATAAACTAACGAATAAGGTTTTCACCGTTTCTGTTTGCCTGCCATCTTGCCGTGGAATTGAAATGGATTTGCCGGTTGGCAGTGTTGTATCTTTGCCTGGCTGTTATACCAGCAGCCCGAGAAAAAAGGCCTTGTATTGTATCATCAGGCCTGTGATATTGAGAAAAGCGGGAATGAGCAGGATGATGCCGCAAATATTTTTCAACAACCGTGTTTTTTCCATGGCCGCTCTGCTCCTGCTCAGCAGAAAGACAAGCGTCGTGCCGGCCACGCCTAGCGAGAGGCTTAAGCCAAGCCCGTAATGGAGGGCCAGAAACCATCCTTGAACAGCCGTTTGCGGATGCGTCGCAAGACCCATGATGTCGGAGAGCGTCGGCGTAATACAGGGTGAGTAGATAAGGGCGAATGTGACACCGATAACCAGGGAGAGCGCGGCTGCGGTAAGGGGGTGCCGGCTTCTTTTCAGAAATGATAACCGGTCGGCGAAAATGATATACAAGCTCACGAGTAGAATAACCATCCCTGATATTATCCTCAGGTTGCTGATGTTATAGGTGAGCATGCGGCTGATGCCAAGCCCGGAAGCAACCAGCAGGGAATAGAAGATGGTGAAGCCTGCTGCATAGGCAAAATAGGGGCCGGCCACCCATTTCCAGATCTCCCGGCCGGATGAAGCAGACTGGGATTGCTGGCCCCTGCTTATCAGGTAGAGGCTGCCGATATAGGCCAGGAAGAAGGGGCTGATTTGAAGAATACATACCTGCCAGATAGAGAAGAAAGAGGAAAAGCCTCCCCAAAGCGCATCAAACCATCCCATCAGAGAATTTCCTCTATCCATTGGGGGAATTCCTTTTCCTTGTCTTTTATGTTGCCATAAAAGATCCGTTTTACAGAGCCATTTTTATCTATGAAGATGGTGGTCGGCGGGGCCTGTACCCCGTAATCCCTGGCGATGCGGTCCCCCTTGTCATAGCCGGCGGGAAACGGCACCTTCCATTTGGCGACTATTTTCTCAAACTTGCCTCTTGCATCCTGGATGCCAATCATCAGGAACTGTATGTTGTCATTTTTGTACTTTTTATAGGCCTCCTTGAAAAAGGGTATGGAGTCCTTGGAGCAGGGGCACCAGGATGACATGAAGGTGATGGCCAGGCCCTTTCCGGCATATTGGTCGAGACTGGTCTGTTTTCCGTCCAGCAAGTCAAGGCTGAACGGTGGGGCTTTCTGGCCGATCTGCAATGCCTTCCCCTTGTCCTCCGTACATCCCGTGATGAGTATGGAGAGGAAAAAAACAGTGACCAGATATTTAAGCCAGGCCGAGTTGAAGTGTCTGCTCAAGTTCATGCTCAATTAAAGGTTTGGGGTTAACCGGATGTTTGTAATCCTTGTTATGCGGTTGGCTTGCCGGAGAAAAGCTTCTTTATGCCAAAGTAGATGCCGGCGAACATGAGAGACAGCCAGCCGATGATTCCCGCCCACAGCAACACCCAGTCGATGGTGTCGAAGCTTCTTGTATATTGATATATTTTTCCCTCTATTCTCTGTATAGGGGTAAGGCGGGCTTCTTCGCCATACTTTTCGATGAAGTAGTCCATGATCTGCTGTTTGTTCATTCCCTTCTGGATGAGTTGACCCACCTCCTCTTTCCACTCGAGTCCGCAACTCATGTTGCAGTCTTCCAAAATAAGCGGGCACTCACAGGGGCAGGCAAGGTCTTTTACAACCTCGGCAACCGTCAGCGCGGATGCGCTGGATGGAAGGATAAGGCACAAGGCAGCCAGAAGCGTGGCTGCCGAAAGAAACAGATTTTTATGAAAGAATGTTTTCACGCCGACTTCTCTGGCCGTCTTTTTCTTCTGTAGAGAACCACTCCGGCAATAACAACCGCTATGCCAAGGGCGCCTGTGCCAAACAGAATATAAACAATCGTCTTTGCGTTTTTCTGTGTCTCATAAGGCGACCCCCAGGTTTTGGGGCCATCCATGGTGGAAAACTTGATGTCGACGGATGGGTTGGGATCGCTTTTGACATAGCTGATTTTAAATGTGTTTTCCTGGCCTTTGGGAATATCCTTAAGGGTGTAGCTGAAATGATTGAAGCCTTTTTTTTGTGATTGCTTGCTTTGTGCCCGGCTCAAGGCATTGTTGCCATTGTCTGCGGGGGAGATGCTGAATGCATTTGACCGCAATGGTTGCTGAATGTCGATCAGCATGCTTTTCACGGCATGGCTGGCCTTTATCTTATAGCTGAACGAGCGCTCCTTGTTTTCCACATCTATGGGCAGGGCGTGGAAGCTGAGGTAGAAGTTGGGGTAGGGCAACAGCAGGCGCACTTCGTCGTACTCCCCCCTGTTGATGGTTTTATACAACTGGCAAAAATGCTGGCCGCCTACGGAGAGGCTGCAGGCATCGTTGATGATGGCCCCCTTGGGCAGCAGAAAGCTTGTCTTGAGTGGGAAACTGGTTGCGTTCTCGAATCTGCCGTCATATATGGCCAGTACGCTGCGGTCATCATATTCAGGCCAGATGGCGACCCTCATTCCGCCTATGGTCAGGTTCTCCGGGGCTTCCTTGATCTTGCGTGTTTTGCTTTCATCCTCGCTGCATCCGGAGATGCCCGCCAGGAGAAGCAAAGCGGCGGCCAGCCCGCTAAAGAATTTTGTCGATTTCATGTTTCAATAATTGCTCTGTTACCACCCCGGGGTGGAAATAGCTGACCATGCCCGCTTTGTCGATAAAGAACGTGGTGGGCATGCCATAGAGGCCGAAGGCCTCTTTGATCTCCCCGGTCCTGTCCAGACCCGCCGGGATATTGAGGCCGATCTTCTTCATGAAGGCCTTCGCCTTTTTCTCCGTGTCATCGACGGCGATGCCCACAAAGGCCACCTGCTGGCTGTATTCTTTGAAAATCTTTTCAATGATGGGGGTTTCTTTGCCGCATGAAACGCACCAGGAGGCGAAGAAGTTGATGACCACGGCTTTCTTCCCCTTTTGGTCGCTCAGGCGGAAACTCCCGCCATCGAAAAGCTCCAATGTGAAATCAGGAGCGACCTCCTTGGCCGAGGTTGTGGTGGAGGTGTCTTCGCTGCAACCCTGGCCAAGCAATAATCCGGCTATGAGAAAGGCCAGCAGGAAGTGGAAAGGTTTAAGCCTCGACATCGTTTTTTTTCCTCGGCTTGTGGAATGGGCTGATTCCACGCAAGCGCCTTCTGGTTCATTCCGAAAGGCGATGGATGGTCCTGCCGCATACGGATTCATGTTTTTGGGAGATGCGACTGCCCTGCGGATTTTGGCGGCGCCTGCCGCCAACTTAATTTCGACCGGCGATGTCGCCAGATGTTCCCTTATGATATTCCAACTCCAAGGGGTGGAAAATCATAATTTCAAAAGGGTTATCCTGGCGGACTGCCAGGGCCTATTTTTTGCCTTTCCCCAGGAACTTCAGAATGCTCATGCGCTCCTTGAGGGACATTTCCGGCCTTGCATAGGCCCTCCGGTGCTCGACCATCCGGTCAAGCAGGGCGTCCCACTCTTCCGGGGTATGTTGTGCCGGATCCGGCAAGTTGTGGCAACTGGAGCAAAACCATACGAATTCGAAGGCATCCGGATCCCGCAAGGAGGGGTCGTCGGCCGCTATGGACTGCATGCCGTATTTTTGAAGGTATGCGGAAATCCGTCCCTTTTCGTCGTCCGTTGGGGCCTTGAAGCCGGGCATCTTTCCCATGGCGTCGGCGTGATGCATCATCCGGGCAAACCGCTCCGGCCATTCCGCCCTGGAATACATCTTTGGATTCGGCAGGTTGTGGCACTGGCTGCAATAGGTGGCGAGAAGCCGGGCCTCGATGGAATCCGGCTCCGGGAGGTCCCTGGGGTCGACTCCCCCCAGGATTACCAGTTTTTTTAAGCCCCCGGGCCCGCCGGCCTGGGCGGGAGTTCCGGAAAATAGCAGAAGCGCCGCCAAAAGAAGAAACAAGGGGTATCGGCATGGATGTCTTTTCATGGCTGTTCCTGATGTTGCCGGCCTGCGCTCATTGTAACCGCTTAGCGGTTGCGGAGCACAGACTGAAAAGCGCCTGTCAGCCTGCGTCCGGCGTGGTCTTCAAGCGCAGGTGCGCCCGGATGCCGCGTGATAGCGCGTCCACGCCGATGTTGAGCGCCGCGGTGACGGCAATCAACAACAGCGCCCGGTCGAAACGGATATCGGCGAATGCGCTGTCGATGTAAAACCCCAGGGTGTGGATGCCCAGCATCCCCAGGATGGCCGTCTCGCGCAGGATGACCTCCCAGCGGTAGAACAGAAAGGCCAGAAACTGGGGGTAGACGCGGGGGAGCATTTCATAGAAATAGAGGTTCATGCCCCCGGGGGCGTCGGGGCGCAATGGCATTGTCTCGGTGTAGCGCCCGATGAGGTGGCCGATAATGCCGCCATTGTGCAGCGCCAGCGCTACGATGGCGGGCAGCATGGAAGGCCCCCAAAGCTGGAGCAGCATGTAGGCCAGGATGTACTCTGGGGTCGAGCGGAGTATTACGAGAAACAGGTGTCCGCCGCCCCGGCCGAAGGGGCCGAAGAATTTTGGTGAAACCAGGGGGAAAAAGAGCAGGGTCAGGACGCCGGTGCCTACCAGTGCGATAACCGAGAGCTGCAGGGTGCTTATCGCCCCGGGCAGGGCCTGGTCGATGAACAGGGTCGAACACCAGTTCCACAGCCTCATCAGGGTTTCGCCGTCCAGGTGCTCCGCCACCCGCAGGGGATGGGGCACGAGATCCTGGGTAAAGAAGTGGGCCACATTGGCCCAGGAGACGCCGGTGCCGCCGGGCAGCAGGAACAGGGCGGCGAGGAGGTAGAAGGGCAGCAGGGTCTGGCGCACCCATTTGCGGATGCTGGCGATGACGAGATAAAAGATGATCAGCAGGGCCGCCGCCTCCGAGTAGCCGCCCTGCATGAAAGCCGACTCCAGGTGAAACCCCAGTGTGGGCAGGCCGATGAAACCCAGGATGGCGCTGGAGCGCAGCCCGCACTCCAGCCGGTAGAGGCTGTAAGTCTTGAAATGGGCCCAGGCGTTGGGCAGGCGGGCGAACAGAAGGATCGAGGTATGGCCGGCGCCCGCTGGTATGACCTGCAGGGGCGAGGGATCGGATTCGTCGAGGATCTCGGAATAGACCTTGGCGACTATGCCGGCGTAGGGAATGGCGATGGCGAGCACGCCGGTCAGCCAGGTCAGGCCGAAGATCTGCAGGAAAATCAGGGCCCAGAACAGCTCGTGGACGGAGCGTATGATGGCGCACAGGAGCCGCACCGGCCGCATGTGAAAGACCAGCGACAGACCGAACCCGGCCAGGTTGCCCGCGGCCACGCCGAGGAGGGCGAAGGAGATGGTGTTCAGCAGGGCGGAGACCAGGCCCTCCGTGGCGAAGAAATCCGGCGTGACCAGGCCAAGGCCCATGCGGCCCAACTCCTGCCAGGGATAGACGGTGACGATTTCCAGATCGGCAAAGACGAGGCAGATCCCCGCTATGCCGATGAAAGCGAGGCTGACGCGTAACAGGGGGTTAACCCGCATTTCTCACCAGGATTTGGATTTTTGGGGCAAGCTGGCGAAGCAGGTTGGACGATCGGCCGCCGAAGCATAGCCGTAGCTATGGTTCAAGGCTGATCGTTCAAGATGCGAAGCCAGATTGTTCCAAAAACCAAAT
>DRKS01000043.1 GCA_011051655.1 Sedimenticola sp. | reverse complement strand
TCAGATCCTGCTTGCCCACCAGCAAGGCCAGGGTGCTGTCCCGGCACAATACATCGTGATCGTTCAGGTCTTCGTAGCCCAGCGCCAGACCATATACCCGCTGTGCCACCAACTCCCGTACGCTGTGCTCGATGCTCTCGGGGTTACGGTAATCGGTAAAACACCCGGCCAGGCGATCCAGCAGACCGATGCGATGATCCACCTCCCGCAGCAGCAGTCCGCCACCGTCCGAAGTGATACGCCCACCGTCAAAACGACCGATCACCTCGCGTCGCCCCAGGGACTGAAATGCCAACTGTTTCGGTGTACACTCTGTTTTCATAGGCCTCTTTCTCTTGTTGCGGATAAGTGTTTGTTTCCACCTACTTTATGCAACAAAAAGAGGCCTATTTCTATAGATATGGTGAGAAATGCGGGTTAACCTCGGACGCCATCGGTGTTTTCCGGGAAGCCGGGACACCGGGTCTTGAGGGGGAACGGTCCTCGCCGGCGACCTGTTCCAGCGGCGGGATACCCGAATATTTTGTGCCGCTTTCCCGGACCCTGGGTTGATCCGTGCAGCCGCTCCCGAGCAACAGCAGGAGCATCAGGCAGAAAGGCGCCGGAGAGCATCTGTAGCAAAGACTCATGGAAAGCCCCGTTTTTTCTTGGTTATGCCAGAAATTTTTATAGCCACAGCCTTTGAAAAATGCAATCAACCGGGAGTTTCTGAGGCCTGGGGCTGGGGCTTCACATTTTACGGAAATCGCGTACAATGCCCGGTTTACTTGCTGCCGGCCGGTAATGGCTGGGATGCGTGACAGGATAATTCAAAGGTAGGTCATGGTAACAATTCGTCTTTCACGGGCGGGCGCCAAGAAGCGGCCGTTCTATCACATTGCGGTGACCGACAGCCGCAATCCCCGCGACGGCCGCTATATCGAGCGCGTGGGCTTTTTCAACCCCATTGCGACGGGTGGTGAGGAGCGCCTGCGTATCGACCGGGAACGGGTCGACTACTGGTTGTCCAAGGGGGCCCAGGCTTCCGACCGCGTCGCCGCGCTGCTGAAGAAGCAGGCCAAGGCCGGCGACTGACCGCAGGCGGGGCATGCCGGGGGGGAGGCAGGCGAAAGCAGCCGCGCCCGCCGGCGCCGGCGAGTCCGGGCTGGTCGTACTGGGCCGGGTGTCCGGCGTCTACGGCGTAAAGGGCTGGATTCGGGTGTTTTCGCACACCTCGCCCCGCACCAATATATTGAATTATTCGCCCTGGTATCTGCATCGCGCAGGTGGCTGGGAGCGGCATGACCTCCAGGCCGGGCGTGCCCATGGCAAGGGCGTGGTGGCCCGGTTGGAGGGCTGCGAGGACAGGGATGATGCGGCGGCGCTGATGCAGGCGGATATCGCCATCCGGCGCGAACAATTGCCTGCGTTGCAGCCAGGGGAGTTTTACTGGACCGATCTGGAAGGGCTGCGGGTCCGGACCACCGGGGGCCTGGACCTCGGTGTCGTGGATCACCTGTTCGAGACGGGCGCCAATGACGTGCTGGTGGTCAAGGGAGAGCGGGAGCGACTGATCCCCTTTCTCTGGCGGGACGTGATCCGCAGCGTGGACCTGGAGGCGGGCCTGATGGTCGTGGACTGGGACCCGGAATTTTAGATGCGGGAGATGGTTGCAGGCCCCGATGCGCTTTGATCTGGTAACCCTGTTCCCGGAGATGTTCCGGGCCTTGGATGCACAGGGGGTCACGGGCCGGGCGGTGGATCGCGGCCTGGTGGAACTGGGCTTCTGGAACCCGCGGGACTATACCCGGGATCTGCATCGCACCGTGGACGACCGGCCCTATGGCGGCGGCCCCGGCATGGTGATGAAGGCGGAGCCCTTGGCGGCCGCCATTGAGGACGCCAGGGCGGCCGCGGCGCCGGGAACACCGGTGCTCTGTCTCAGCCCCCAGGGCCGGCGTCTGGACCAGGCGGGAGTGCGGGAACTGGCGGGGCGGGACGGATTGATCCTGATCGCCGGCCGCTACGAAGGGATCGATGAACGCATTATCCATCGCCATGTGGACGAGGAGTGGTCCATTGGCGATTATGTTTTGAGTGGCGGTGAACTGGCCGCCATGGTGCTGATGGACGCGGTGATCCGCCTCTTGCCGGGGGTGCTGGGAGATGAGGATTCAGCAGAGCAGGACTCCTACATGGATGGCCTGCTGGATTGCCCCCATTACACGCGCCCCGAAGTGATCGACGGACGCAGGGTCCCTTCGGTGTTGTTGAGCGGCAACCACGAGGCAATCCGCCGCTGGCGCCTGCAGCAGGCGCTGGGGCGCACTTGGGAACGCCGGCCCGATCTTTTGCAGAAGCGGGAACTGACGGCGGAAGAACAGGCTTTACTAGACGAATACATACTGGCGCACGCAGGCGCCGGTCCAACACAGGAGTAAACGACCATGACCAACATTATCGAGGAGCTCGAAGCCGAACAGATCAAGCGCGAGGTTCCGGAATTCTCCCCTGGAGACACGGTGGTCGTGCAGGTCAAAGTGAAGGAAGGCAACCGCGAGCGCATGCAGGCCTTTGAAGGCGTCGTTATCGCCAAGCGCAACCGGGGCCTGAACTCCGCCTTCACCGTACGCAAGATCTCTCATGGCGAGGGCGTCGAGCGTGTATTTCAGACCCACAGCCCCGCCATCGGCGAGATCAAGGTATTGCGCCGCGGTGATGTGCGCCGGGCCAAGCTCTACTACCTGCGGGGCCGCACGGGCAAGGCGGCGCGTATCAAGGAAAAAATCTAGCAACACTGGCTGCTCGTATAAAAAAGGCCGGTCTGCGCAAGCAGGCCGGCCTTTTTCGTTTGCCCGGCGCGGCCGGCAAACCCGGACCAAGCAGGTCAGGGAGACAATGAGCCGCCCGCCTGGGAAATAGATTCCAATTGCCGCTGATGGGTGTGTAAAATCCGGGGACAATGAAAACCGTTACCCCGAAAGAAGCCTGGGCCGGCGAGGCGGATTGCCAGACCTGCGCCTTACGCGACACGGTGCTGTTTGCGGGCCTTCAGGAGAAGGACTTCGAATGCATCCACAGTCCCATCGATGTCTTTCTCCTGCCGGCGGGCTCCATCCTCTACCGTGCCGGCGATGAGGGCCGGTACCTGTATACCATCCGCCGTGGCCTGGTAAAGCTGGTGCAGTATCTGCCGGACGGCGGCCAGCGCATTGTGCGCCTGCTTCAGGGCACCGACGTGGCCGGCCTGGAGGCCCTGCTGGGCCAGGGCTATCAGCATGATGCGGTCATGCTTCAGACTACGGAGGTATGCCGCCTCCCGGTTAAGGTGGTCCGGTGCATGGATAAAGAGAATCCCGTCCTGCACCGGGAACTCATGGCCCGTTGGCAGCGGGCGTTGAGCGAGGCGGACGCCTGGCTCACGGAGCTGTCGACCGGCTCGGCGCGCCAGCGGGTGGCGCGCCTGCTGTTACGGCTGGTGCGCAGGCAAGAGGGCGACCAGTGCGAGCTCTTTCACCGGGAGGATATGGGGGCCATGCTTGGCCTTACCACGGAAACGGCCAGCCGCACCATAGCGGAATTCAAACGCCGGGGCCTGCTGGCGGAAACGGCGCCGAATCATTATCTCTGTGATATTCCCAACCTGGAACTGATAGCAGAGGGCTGACCCGTCTTTCATCCTGCCCACCCCAACCCGCTTCTTTGCATTGCGAATTATCAATGCCGGAGGCATTGATGGTGAGGTACTTTTTTCTCCGACCTGGCGTTATTCAACCCTGAATCGACATTGCGGTGCCGAAGGACAGGAAATGAAGCAGTCGTTGTCACGGGAAACCTATTCCATCTTTTCCCTCGAGGTGGACAAATCGGAAACCCGGTTCAAAACTGTGGATGAGATCATCGGGTATCTGAAGGAAAGGATAATGGCCCATGAGATCGCCCGCTTTATCACCGTGTTCGATCACTATGCGCATACCAGGTCCCTGGAATATGGGCAGATCAGTGATGAAATCCTGGATGCCAAAAATATCGTGCTTTGCTTTGGTATCACCCTGCCCGGCCCGGAGGTCATGGCCGAGCGGCCGCGCTCTATCGGGATATGTGAATTGAAGGGTCGTTTCTTCATCACCTTCATGGAGGCGCCCATGCCGGTGGCCAATTCGGCCATGGAGGAGTGGGTCAAATCAATTCCCGACCAGGGTTAGTGTTGCGAATTGTCAATGCCGACATTCCGGTCCACTGGTAGCTTTTAGTCCGAACATCCAGATATCCAATCTTTTGCAAGGAGCTGTTGTCATGAACGAAGTCTTCACCAAAAGCATGGCCCGCAATATCTTCTACGGCGGCAGCCTGTTTTTCATCCTGCTGTTTCTCGGCCTGACCTTCGATACCACCCGGCAGTTGCCCAAGCTGGACAACCGGCAGGCCATAACCGACAAGGTCGCCCTGGGCAAGGCCCTGTGGGAAGAGAACAACTGCATCGGCTGTCACACCCTGCTCGGGGAAGGAGCCTATTTCGCACCGGAACTGGGCAATATCTACAAGCGCTTCGGCAACAACAAGGCCGCCATCAAGGGCTTCATCATGAGCCGGCCCAAGGACGGCATCCCGGGGCGCCGCAGCATGCCTCAGTTCAACTTCACCGACGAAGAACTGGATGCCATCGCCGAGTTCCTGAAGTATTCGTCGGAAATCAATACGGCCGGCTGGCCACCCAATATTCAAGGCTAGATCCAGGGAGGAGCAGATCATGCAATATCAATCACAAGCGGTTGCAAAACCCTATTTCATTGCCGCCATCGGCCTGTTCGTCCTGCAGATCCTGTTCGGCCTGATCATGGGACTGCAGTATGTGGTGGGTGATTTCCTGTTTCCCGAAATCCCCTTCAACGTGGCCCGCATGGTCCACACCAATGCCCTCATCATCTGGCTGCTGATGGGTTTCATGGGGGCCGCCTATTATCTGGTGCCCGAAGAGTCCGAGACGGAACTGTTCAGCCCCAGGCTGGCCCTGGTGACTTTCTGGGTCTTTCTTGCAGCCGCCGTTCTGACGGTAGCAGGATACCTGCTGGTGCCTTATGCCACCCTGGCGGAGCTGACCGGTAATCATCTGCTGCCCACCATGGGGCGGGAGTTCCTGGAGCAGCCCACCATCACCAAAATAGGCATCGTGGTGGTGGCCCTGGCCTTCATCTTCAACGTCGGCATGACCGTGCTCAAGGGCCGCAAGACCGCCATTAACCTGGTGCTGCTCCTCGGCCTGGTGGGATTGGCGGTGCTTTTTCTGTTCTCCTTCTACAACCCCACCAACCTGGTGCTGGACAAGTACTACTGGTGGTGGGTGGTGCACCTGTGGGTGGAAGGGGTCTGGGAGCTGATCCTGGGTGCCATCCTGGCCTTTGTGCTGATCAAGGTCACCGGGGTGGACCGGGAGGTGATCGAGAAGTGGCTCTACATCATCATCGCCATGGCCCTGATCTCCGGCATCATCGGCACCGGTCACCACTACTTCTGGATCGGTGTCCCGGAATACTGGCAGTGGTGGGGCTCCATCTTCTCCGCCCTGGAGCCGCTGCCCTTCTTCATGATGACGGTGTTTGCCTTCAACATGGTGAACCGGCGCCGCCGCAACCACCCCAACAGGGCGGCCGTGCTCTGGGCCCTGGGCACGGCGGTCATGGCCTTCCTGGGTGCCGGCGTGTGGGGCTTCCTGCACACCCTCTCACCGGTGAACTACTACACCCACGGCACCCAGATCACGGCGGCCCACGGCCATATGTCCTTCTACGGCGCCTATGTGATGATCGTGCTGACCATTATCTCCTATGCCATGCCCCTGCTGCGGGGCCGCAAGGTCGCCGCCAGCAACAAGTCCCAGGTGCTGGAGATGTGGTCCTTCTGGCTGATGACGGTCGCCATGGTGTTCATCACCTTCTTTCTAACCGCTGCCGGCATCCTGCAGGTCCACATGCAGCGTGTGATGGACAAGCCGCTGCCGTTCATGTACGTGCAGGACCAGATAGCACTCTTCTACTGGCTGCGGGAAGGGGCCGGCCTGGTGTTCCTGATCGGCCTGATCGTCTATATCGCCAGCTTCTTCATCGGCAACAACGAGCCGGAGGCAGAGGTCGTTCCATCAACCTAAGGAGATATTTAGAGGATGTTATCCCTCCAAAGCAGCCCCCCATTTGGCTGCACTTCAGGCTGGCGCGCCCCCTGCGCCAGCCCTTTTTTTCTCCTGGGAGCAGCGTCGTTGACAGTTCCATGACAGCATTAACGCAAACAAATCCGGCAGGCCAACTGAACAGATACCCGCCGGGGGATCTGGCGATATGGATATTTATCCTGGCTGAGCTAGCGGTCTTTGCCATCTTCTTTGCCACTTACGCCTTTACCCGAATGAACAATGTTGAGCTGTTCAACCAGTTCCAACAGCACCTGGATCGGGATGCCGCACTGATCAACACCCTGGCCCTGATCACCAGCAGCTACTTCGTGGTGCGCGCCGTGGCCGCCATCCGCGAGGGTGCAAGCCAGATCTGTGTACGCTGGCTGCTCGCTGCCCTGGGCATGGGCGTCCTGTTTCTGGCCGTGAAGTCAGCGGAATACGGCCACCACTTCAGTGCGGGGATCAACCTGAGCACCAACAGCTTCTACATGTTCTACCTCTCACTGACCTTCTTCCACTTCATGCACGTCATCATGGGCATGGTGATCCTGGCGGCGGTGGCGCTGAAGGCCCGGCGTGGCGGCTATAGTATTGAAGACCATACCGGCGTGGAGACCGGGGCCTCCTATTGGCACATGGTGGACCTGGTCTGGTTGATCCTGTTTCCACTGGTTTATGTGATGCACTGATTATGAATAAGCAAGAAACAGTTGGCTTGAGGCACTGCACATGGATCTGGCTGATCATGGTGGCACTAACCCTGGTCACCTACAGCATCGGCCGCCTGGGCCTGAGCGGACTGGATATTGCACTGGGCGTCCTGCTGCTGGCGCTGATCAAGGGCCATCTGATCGGCGCCTATTTCATGGGCCTGAACCGAGTCCAGGGCTTCTGGCGCTGGCCAGTCACCATCTGGCTACTGCTGCCCGGCCTGTTGATCACTATCGCTTTTGTTTTGGCAGAGGGATAAATCCATGACCACCCTGTTTGCAACACAACCTAAAGCCTCTGAGCTCCCCTTCTACCAACCCCAGGGAGACGAGGCCATCCTGTTCGAACATGCCTGGCGGCACCAGTTGCCGCTGCTGATCAAAGGGCCCACCGGCTGCGGCAAGACCCGCTTCATCAACCACATGGCGGCCCGGCTGGGGCGGCCGGTCTATACCGTGGCCTGTCACGATGACCTGACCGCCGCCGACCTGGTGGGCCGTCACCTCATCGGCGACAAAGGTACCTACTGGAGCGACGGCCCCCTGACCCGTGCGGTGAGGGAAGGGGCCATCTGCTATCTGGACGAGGTGGTGGAGGCGCGCAAGGACACCACCGTAGTGCTGCACCCCCTCACCGATGACCGGCGCATCCTGCCCATCGAGCGCACCGGCGAGACCCTGCGGGCGCCGCCGGAATTCATGCTGGTGGTCTCCTACAACCCCGGTTACCAGAACCTGCTCAAGGGGATGAAGCCCAGCACGCGGCAACGCTTTGTCGCCCTGCATTTCGATTTCCCGGAACCGGACCTGGAATGCCGGATCCTGGTGGGCGAGACCGGCATTGACGAGGCGCGGGCCAGACAACTGGTCGGCCTGGCCAATGCCCTGCGCGCGCTGAAGGATCACGACCTGGAAGAGGCCGCCTCCACCCGCCTGCTGGTCTACACGGCAACCCTTATCCTGGGTGGCTATGATCCGCTGGAGGCCTGCCGCGCCGCCATGGTCGAACCCCTGTCAGACGACTGCGAAACCACCAGCGCCCTGATGGAGGTCGTACAGGCCCATTGGGCAAAATAGGATGGAAGAGCAGGTCGGAAAAATCTGGCACAACATCATCACCCGCATGGCGGACAGCCGCCATCCGGAGGCCGCCGTTCGCCTGGAACAGGTCAAGCAGACCAGCGGTATCCTGTTCCGCGCCCTGGGTGGGGATGGCGGACTCCGGATCGAATCCGCCGGGGCCACCGAACACGGCGCCCGTCGCACCTGGTTGCAGCGTTTCGCCGGCATCAACCAGCAAACGGAACTGGCCTGGCGGGATGAGCGCTCCCTGCGCCTGCCGGCCATAGTGGACTGCTTTCCAACCCCCAGACTGAACTGGGATCTCTACCTCTGGCTCGCCGCCCTGGCCACGGGCGACAATGGCGCCGAACAGGACTGGTTCCGGAAAAACCAGCAGCTCACGGCCCGGACCCTGGCCACCTGGCCGGGACTGCGGCCACGCTATGACCGGCTGGTGGAGGCCCACCTGGAACAGCGCGCAGACCTCGCTGATCTCCCTCCAAAAGAGGCCGCCCGGGAACGGGCAATCCGCAATGCCCTGCGCAACCCCGGCAGTGAAGATCAACTGCCCCCGGCAAAACACCAGCCCCAGCCGGTTCCGCTGTGGTTACATCCAGCCCCGCCGCGGCCATCGGCCGGCGCCTCCTCGTCCACGGAAGATGAGCAAAATAACACCCGAAAAGGCAAGACCAAGGAGCTGGAGGACCAACGCCGCCGCCAGGCCGAGCAGACGACCAAGCCGGAGGAGAACCGAGGTTTAGTGACTGTTCGTATGGAGAACATCCTGACCTGGGGTGAATTTGTCAAAGTGGACCGGGGTACAGAGGAGAACGAAGACCTGGACCAAGCCGCCGACATCGCCAGGGATATGCAAAAATTCAGCGTCACCCGGGATGGCAAATCCACTGCGGGACGCCTGCGGTTCGACCTGGATCTGCCCGCCGAAGAGAACGACGACCGGGTGCTGGGCAAGGGCATCCTGTTGCCGGAGTGGGACTACAAGAGCCGGCGGTTGCAACCGGATCACTGCCGCCTGCTCCCCATGCTGGCCGCCGATGCAGAGGCCTGTGAGCTGCCGGAGCATTTGCGCAAGACCGCCAGGCGCCTGCGCGCCCAATTCCAGGCCCTGGCCCCCGCCCGCACCTGGCGCCGTGGCATGGCCGACGGCAGCGAGATCGATCTGGACGCCTTCCTGCGCTTCACCGCCGACCGGGCGGCTGGGCATATGACCAGTGCTGATGGCCTGTACAGGGATCTGCGTCCGGGCGCGCGGGATCTGGCCTGCCTGCTGCTGGCGGATCTCTCCCTCTCTACCGATACCTGGATCGATGACCGCATGCGGGTCATCGACGTCATTCGCGACAGTCTGTTCCTTTTTTCAGAGAGCCTCTCAGCCACCCGCGACATGTTCGCCCTGTACGGCTTCTCCTCCAGGCGCCGTGATCCGGTTCGATTCCATCAACTCAAAACCTTTGATGAGACCTACAGCCCCAAGATACGGGGCCGCATCAGCGCCATCAAACCCGGCTACTACACCCGCATGGGGGCCGCCATCCGGCATGCCGGCGGGATCCTGCGGGAGCAACCCGCCAACCGCCGCCTGCTGCTGTTGCTGACCGATGGCAAACCCAACGACCTGGACAAATACGAAGGCCGCTACGGCATCGAGGACACCCGTCATGCCATCGATGAGGCCCGCCGCCTGGGGCTGCAACCCTTCTGCGTCACGGTGGATACCAGGGCCAACGACTATCTGCCCCATCTGTTTGGCGCGGGCGGTTTCGTGGTCATTCGCAAACCCTCTGAGCTGCCGAAGCGGCTGCCCCTGCTCTACGCCCGGCTCACGCGGCCTTGATGGAGCGCGGGCGCCCCGCCCGCAGGGTATGGCTGGCTAACGGTACTGCCGCAGATACCACCACTCGTACAGGCGTTTGATCCAGTGGAAGAGGCGCATCCGGGGCAGCACCAGGTTGCGCTTGGGGGTGCGGGCCACCAGCATGCCGCTGTCCCGGCCGTCGATAATGCAGACCAGTTCCACCCTGAAGGTCTTCGCCGGCGCCCCTCCTTTCAATTCTGCCGCCAGATTGGCCGCGGCGGCCTTTGCCTGCAGATCGGCCATGTGGGCCTGCTTTGGCATCCAGGCGGGGCCGGGGAAGCTGCCGGAGTCTCCCGCCACATAGACCCGCTCCATACCCTCCACCCGGCAGTAGGGGTCCGCACGGATGAGGCCGCCCTCCGATCGGGGCAGCTCGCTGTTGTCAAACCACTGATTGCCGGTCATGCCGGGCATGAACAGGATCAGGTCGGCCTCGAACTCACCGCCCTCGGTGACCACCTTGTCTTCGTCGAACCGCTTGAGCTTGTGTCCCAGGCGGGTTTCGATACCGCGGGCCTCCATTTCCCGCAACAGCCCGGCCACCGCCTTCGGTCCCAGCCGCTTGCCGGGTTCAGTGCCGGGGGTGAAGAAGATCAGCCTGAAGCGGTGGCGCCGTCCCTCCAGCCGCAGCTGGCGGTCGATGCCAAACAGGAATTCGAACATGGGACCACCGCGCATGGCGGAGGGCTCCCGGGGGTTGCCGGAGAAGCCGACGGCGATGGCGCCGCCTTGCATCTCTTTCAGCCGGTCACGGATTCTTACCGCCGCCGGGATGCCTTCGCAGGGGATGATGGCGTGCTCGATGCCGGGGAGCTTCTTGAGGAAACGGCCGCCGGAGGCGATGATCAGCCCGTCGTTGGGGATCTCTCCGTTATCGGTCAGCAGGGTGCGGCCGCCATGCCTCAGT
This sequence comes from Sedimenticola sp., assembly GCA_011051655.1. Taxonomy (GTDB): domain Bacteria; phylum Pseudomonadota; class Gammaproteobacteria; order Chromatiales; family Chromatiaceae; genus DRKS01. The sequence goes on along the minus strand of DRKS01000043.1, from coordinate 28,000 downwards.
CCGGTGGCCGGGCCCTGGTGGTAGTTGACGCCCATGCGCTGGAAAAAGTTGTCCAGCGGGATCAGCAGATCCTCCGGCCGGCGCAGCCCCGAGGGAATCCAGATGGTTCCCGGCAGGTAGCTGAATTGCGGCCTTGGGGCCACCAGGGTGATCTCCAGGCCGGGCCCTGCCGCACGCAATTTGCGCACGGCCGTCAAGGCCGCAAAACCGGAACCGACTATGGTTACAGCATTCATTTGGTCATCCTCCCGCTGGTCACTCACTATAGAGACTTCCGGGATGGCTTGCGACCCCGTATCGAATGGTATAGTGCCCGGCGGAAACCGGATAACACTCGGGACGGGGGCGACATGATGCCGGAGACGATACCCAGGGGTGCGAAAGCGTGGCGCATGACGGGCTTTCCCGTTCGCCGGGAACCGCCGCCATGATGGGCATGGGGTTTCTGCCTCGCTCCGTCGTGCTCTTGGGCGTCGTTTCGCTGCTCAACGATACGGCCAGCGAGATGATCACCCCCTTGCTGCCCCTGTTCCTGACGGCGACTCTCGGCGCGGGCCCCGCCGTGGTGGGATTGGTCGAGGGCCTGGCGGAGACCACGTCCAGCCTGTTGAAGCTGGTCTCGGGCCGCCTGGCCGACCGCGGCTGGAGCCACAAACGGCTGGTGGTCGGCGGCTATACGGTGTCCAATGCCGCCAGGCCGCTCATGGCGCTGGCCCTGGGTTGGACCTCGGTCATGGTGCTGCGTTTTCTCGACCGTGTGGGCAAGGGGCTGCGGACGGCGCCGCGCGATGCGCTCATCTCTGCCGCGGTGGATGCGGGCAGCCGTGGCCGGGCCTTCGGTTTTCATCGCGCCATGGATCATGCCGGCGCCATGCTCGGGCCGCTGTTGGCGTTCGGGCTCCTCCAGTCGGGCGTCGGGATGCGCGATGTCTTTCTTTACTCGGCGGTGCCGGGGGTGTTGTTGATCCTGGTGCTGGTGATCTGTCTGCCCTCCAGGCCGCCGGCGGCCGGCCTTCCCGTCCCGCGCTTCCGGTGGCGCGCGCTGGATCTGCGCGCCCGCGCCCTCATCCTCTCGGCGGGAGGGCTGGCGCTGGCCGCGGCGCCGGAGGCCTTTTTGGTGCTGTGGGCGAGCGATGCCGGCATCCGGGTGGCCTGGGTGCCGCTGATCTGGGCCGCCGCCCATGCAACCCGTGCGCTGGTGGCGACCCCGGCCGGCATGCTGTCGGACGGATTGGGCCGCATTCCCGTCGTGGCCCTCGGCTGGCTGGGGCGGATAAGCCTGTTGCTCGCCTTTGCCTTCCTGCCCGTCGGCGGCCTTATGGTGTGGGTCCTGTTCCTGGCCTATGCCGCCGCCACGGCCTTCAGCGAAGGGGCCGAGCGGGCCCTCATAGGGGACTTTGCGCCACGGGCCCAGGCGGGCACCGTTTTCGGGCTGTATCACTTGATCTGCGGCTTGTTCGCCCTGCCCGGCGCCCTGTTGTTCGGTTCATTGTGGCAGTGGTTCAACATGGAGACCGCCTTTTCCGTCGCGGCGGTGCTCACCGCCTTGTCGGCCGGCGCCTTCCTGGTGCTGGCAAAGCAATGAGTCGGTAAAAAATGAGTTTGAGGATCACCAAGAAAGGGCAAGAATTCCCGGGTGCAGTTGGCAGTTTGGTGGCAAGGGGATTTTGGTTTATTGGCGCTGCTGTTTCATTTTCTCCACAGCGATCTCGCGCATACGGAATTTCTGCAGCTTGCCGGTGACCGTCAAGGGGAATTCATCGACGAACCAGATGTACTTCGGGATTTTGAAATGGGCGATCCTGCCCTTGCAGAATTCCCGTATCTCCTCTTGTGTGGCGGTCTCGCCGGCGTGGAGCTGGATCCAGGCCATGACCTCCTCGCCGTAGAATTCGTCCGGTATCCCGAACACGGCCACCTCGGCCACCTTGGGGTGGGTGAAGAGGAAATCCTCGATCTCGCGGGGATAGATGTTTTCGCCGCCGCGGATGATCATCTCCTTCAGGCGGCCGGTAATACGCAGGTAGCCGTCTTTATCCATGGTGCCGAGATCGCCGGAGTGCAGCCAGCCCCGGGGGTCGACGGCCTTGGCGGTGGCCTCGGGATCGCCATAGTAACCCTGCATGATGTGATAGCCGCGGAAGCAGATCTCGCCGATTTCGCCCAGTGCTACTGTCTGGCCGCTCTCCGTGTCCACCACCTTGACCTCCTGGTGGGGCAGGTTATGGCCGACGGTCTCGGTGCGGCGCTCGAAGCTGTCGTCCCGGGTGGTCAGGTGGCTGAGGGGGGAGGCCTCGGTCTCGCCGTAGCCGATGAGGATCTCACGGCAATGCATCCGCTCCATCACCCGGGTCATCAGCTCCGGCGGGCAGGGGGCGCCGGCCATGATGCCGGTGCGCAGGCTGGAGAGATCGAACTCGCCGAAGCGGGGATGCTCCAGCTCGGCGATGAACATGGTGGGTACGCCGTGGATGGCGGTGCAGCCCTCGGCCTCCACCCCCTGGAGGACTTCCAGGGCATCGAAGTGCTCACAGGGAATCACGGCGCAGGCCCCGGTGGCGAAGCAGACCAGATTGGCCAGCACCATGCCGAAGCAGTGGTAGAAGGGTACCGGGATGCAGAGCCGGTCCTTCTCGGAAAAGTGCATGGCCTGGGCGGAGAACCAGGCGTTGTTGAGGATATTGTGATGGCTGAGCATCACCGCCTTGGGAAAGCCTGTGGTGCCGGAGGTGTACTGGATGTTGATGGGGTCGTCCCTGTCCAGAGAGGCGCTGACCTCATCCAGCGTCTTTTGGGAGATGGATTGCGCCGCCTGCAGCAGATCGCTCCAAACGCCCAAGCCGGGGTGGGGCCTTTGCGTCTCCTCCGGTGCGGCCGGGTCGTAGAGTATGATCCGCCGCAGGTGGGGGTACGCCTCGTTGGACAGGCTGTCTGGCGCCACGGTATTCAGTTCGGGCAACAGCTCTGCCAGCATGGCCGTGTAGTTGCTGGTTCGGAATGCGGGGATGACAAACAGCCCCTGTACCTCGGAGCGTTGCAGCGCATACGCCAGCTCCTTGACCTGGTAAGCCGGATTGATATTGACCAGGATCACCCCGATCCGGGCGGTGGCCATCTGCAACAGCGCCCATTCGATGTTGTTGGTGGACCATATCCCGACCCGGTCACCCTTGGTGAAACCCATTCCCAGCAGCCCCCGTGCCACCTGATCGATCTGGCGGGAAAATCCGGCGTAGCTGAGGCGGCGGTTCTGGGGGATGGAGACGATGGCCTCCCGGTCCGGGAAGCGTGCGGCCACGCTGGCGAAATGTTCGGGGATGGTGGCGCCCAGCAAGGGTTCTTCGCCGCCGCGGTGGTAGTAGCTTTTTGAGGTGGTGGTCATTGTTCGTCGCCTTTTTATATCCCCCTTCCCCCAACCCCCTCAACCCTCAATCCCTTCCCAATAGGCGTCGACCCGCCCCTGTATCTCGGCCAGCAACGCCTCCTTGCGCACCGGTTCGAACAGGTGGGAGAAGCGCCCCTGCCGCTTCAGGTAGTCCTCCACCGGGAGGCGTTTACGCGGGATTCTGGTGTGCACCACCTTGCCGTTTTCGTATTCCTTGAGGGGCCAGATACCCGTGCGCACCGCCAGACGGCCGATGTCAGTGGTCGCATCGGGGCTGAAATCCCAGCCGGTGGGGCAGGGGGAAAGGGCAATGATAAGGCGTGGCCCCGGCATCTCCCTGGCCTTCTCGATCTTACGCGCGAGATCCAGCGGCTCGGCCCCGATAACGGTGGCGACATAACGGGGTTTATGTGCAGCCCAGATGGAGAACAGATCTTTCTTATTGCCCGGGTAACCTTGGGGGCCTTTACTGGTGGAGGTGCGTGCGGCGTGAGGCGTGGCCTCGGAGTATTGCTGGCCGGTATTGCCGTAGCCCTCGTTGTCATAGCAGAGGTAGATGAAGTCCAGTCCCCGCTCGATGGCGCTGGAGGTGGCGGACAGGCCCATGCCGTAGGCGGCCCCGTCACCGGTGAGAACCACGGTTTGCAGATCCTCGTCCGCACTGATTTGTCCCTTCTCCAGCAGGATATCCAGGGCATCGCGGATACCCTGGGCGCCGGCCGGCGCACAGGCCATGGCGGTGTACAGCCAGGAGCCGCGGAAGGGGGTGAAGGGGTAGACCGAGAGCAGGGTCATGCAGCCGGCGGCGTTGACGAACACGGTCTTCCCGCCGAATACGTCATAGATCTGGTGCAGCGCCTGCAGTCCTCCGCAACCGGCGCAGGTGGGGGTGCCGGTGCCGAGCAGGTGGCTGGAGGGGAGGTCGCGCATGTGTTTGAACAGGGTTTCGGTCATGGCTTTTTCTCCAGGTCCGCACGCTCCGCGTTGGCGATGGCCTGGAGCTTGCGGACCTCGCGCAGCTCCGTTTCGGTGTAGAGCAGGCGGGGTGGCGGCGCCTTCCCGTCCTCCACCGCCCGGCGCGTGACCCTGGCCATCTCGAAGAACTCCTCGGTGCTGATGTCGCGGCCGCCCAGGCCGCCGATGAAGCTGACCAGGATGGAGGGCATGTCGGCGTGGCCGAACAGCACGGAGGCGAGTTCGGCATGCAGCACGCCGCCGCGTCCGGGGGATAGATTCTGGTCGATCACCGCCACGCCTTTCCTGCCGGCGAGGGCCTGGCGTATCTTCTCCTCCGGCAGCGGGCGGAAAAGCCGCGGGCGCAGCAGCCCCACGGCCCAGCCGGCCTCCCTCAGGCGGTCCACCGCCTCCCTGGCCTTGGTGGCGAAAGAGCCAAGCTGCACGAACAGATACTCGGCGTCTTCGGTGCGGTAGGCCTCCAGGGCCTCGCGTTTGCGCCCGAATTCGGCCTCGAAATCCGCGGCCACCTCGTCATAGACCTCCAATGCCTGCCGGGCCGCCAGATGGCTTTCGTAGCGAAAGTAGGAATAGGGTGCGCCGCCCAGCACCGCCACCGCCTGGCTGACGGGGGCGCTGGCGCGGAAACGGATATTCTCCGGGTCATAATCCGGCAGAAAGCGCGCCGCGGCCCCGGGATCCGGGATGTCCACCGGTTCACGGGTGAAGGAGAGGTAGAAGCCATCCTGATTGACCATGACAGGGAGCCTGACCCGCTCGTCTTCGCCCAGCCGGTAGGCCATGAGCACGCTGTCCAGCACCTCCTGGCAGTCGGCGCAGTGGATCTGCAGAAAACCGCTGTCCCGCGCCGCCATGATGTCGTTGTGATCCGGCTCCAGGGTGATGGGGGCGGCCAGCCCGCGCGAGACGTTGACCAGCACGAAAGGCGCCCGCCAGCCCGCCACGGTATAGAGCATCTCCATGGCGTAGAGCAGGCCCTGGCTGGAGGTGGCGCTGAAGACCCGCACCCCGGTGGCGGCGGCCGCGCCGGCGGCGGTGATCATGGAGTGCTCGGACTCCAGGGTCACCATGCGCGCCGGCAGCTGTTCGTTATCGATCCAGTTCCCCAGGGTCTCGACGATCTCGGTCTGGGGCGTGATGGGAAAGGCGGGGATGTAGTCCGCCCGGGCGAGCCTTGCGCTCCAGGCCGCCGCGCCGTTGCCGGTAAGGAGTTTGCGCATCATGCTCCGGTCTCCTCTGCCGTGACCGCCTGGTGCTCGGGAACGGCCCGGATGGCGTGGGAGGGGCATACCGTTACACAGGTGAGGCAGCCCTTGCAGTGTTCGTAGTCGATCCGGGGATGGTTTTCGGCATCGATATCGATCACCCCGTCGGGACAGGAACTGCTGCAGATCCACCAGCAGCGCTTGCAATGTTCCCGGTCGATGACCGGCCTCATGGTGCGCCACAGCCCGGTGGGCATTTTTTCGCTGGTAAGGGCGGCATGAATGGCCGGGGCCGAAATGCGCGCCTTTTCGAAGGCGAGATCGATCCAGTCCGGGGCGCTGTAGGCCCTGGCCGAGACCTTTGCGCCCGCCTTTACCCGGCCCTCGTGTGCGGCCATGAGGGCATAGCCTTCGAGGGCCTTTTCCCGGTTCTTTTCCACGACTCCGGCGGGCAGTCCCGCCAGCTCTTCCTGTAGCGCCTGCTCCAGTGAGGCCTCGGAGATGACGCCGGTGAGCCGCGCGGCCGCCCCCGCGCAGGCGGCGCCTGCAAAACGCAGCTCCAGCCGGTCCTCCACCTCCGGCGGGGCCGGCAGTGTGAGAACGGCGTCCCCGAGGTTGAGCCGGTCCCGCCAGGTTGCGGCCGTCTCCGTGGTGCTGATCAGCAGGAGGGTATCGCCGGTGACGCCCGCCAGCACGCCGGCCGCGGGTACCGGAACCAGGCTGTCATCGGCGACGATGACCAGGTCCGGATGACGAATGATGCCGCGCTCGTGGATGGGGGAGCGGGAGGCGCGCACATAGGCGAAGATGGGTGCGCCGCGGCGCTCGGCGCCATAGCGCGGCGCATCCTGTACCTCGAAGCCCTCCAGGAAAAAGGCCGTACCGAGAATGCGGCTCGCCGTCTTCATGCCCTGGCCGCCGCGTCCATGGAAGCGGATGCGATACATCCCTGGTTCCTCCTTCTGGGGTTTGGTTGTAAGCCACATCCTTTGTTTAGGGCCTATTGGATTAGTGTTAACAGGCCCTAAAACAGATTCCACCGCCGGAAGCTCATGGCCTTCTCCACCCGCCGGCGGGCGAGGTCCACCGCCGCCTGCCGTGGCAGGATGCCCTGGCTTTTGGACGCTTCCAGCACCAGCGCCGTATTCCTGCGCACCTTGTCCTCGATGGTCTGAAGGGCGGCGCTCTCGCTGGCGCCATGATACTCCATGGCGGCGCAGATCACGCCGCCGGCGTTGGCGATGAAATCCGGCACGCAGAGCACCCCCTTTTCATGCAGGATCTTCTCCGCGGTGGTGGTGAAGGGGATGTTCGCCCCCTGCACCACCAGGCGGGTGTCCAGCCGCTGCACGTTGTCCTCGTGCACCACGTCGGGACGGGCCGCCGGGATCCAGATGTCGCAGGGGATGCCGATCACCGCGTCGCGATCCAGCGCCTCGCCCCTGGCGTAGTTGGTGACGCTGTGGCCGGCCTGTTTGAGCCCGGTCAGCGCCGTGACGTCGAGCCCTTCGGGATTGTGAATCGTCCCTTTGGAATCCGCCGCGCCCACCAGCACCGCGCCCTTTTCCGTCAGAAAGCGGGCCGCGGCCCTGCCGACGGCGCCGAAGCCCTGGACCACGACGCGGGCGCCCTGGATGTCGAAATCGCACTGCTCCAGCGCCACCTCGACCACATGACTCAGCCCGAAGCCGGTGGCCCCGATCTCATCCAGGGGGATGCCGCCCACCTCGCGGGGCAGCGCCACCACCCGGTCCACCTCGTCCTTGATCCAGGCCATGCACTCCTCGTCGGTGCCCATGTCCGGTGCGAAGACATACTGTTCCACCTCCCTGAGAGAGTTGGCCAGGGCGCGCATGAGGACCTCCTTTTTCTCCCCCGGCATCCCGGGATCGCCCCAGATCACGATCTTCCCGCCGCCATGGGGCAGGCCGGCCGCGGCGTTCTTGAAGGTCATGGCGCGCGCCAGCCGCATGCACTCTTCGGTGGTCACGTCCGCCGCCATGCGAATGCCGCCGATGGACGGCCCCTTGGCCACGTTGTCCACCACCAGCACCGCCTTCAGGCCCACGGAAGGCTCATGCACGTGAATCACCTTGAGGGGGCCCAGCTCATCGGCAAAATCATAGATCTCTTCCATACCCTGCTCCGCAATTCGCTTCATTTTTAGGTACTATACCCTCCTTTATGATAAGGAGGAGCCATGTTGAACATCAATCCGGAAACTGTGTGTTTCATTATTGCAAAGGCGCGGGAGTTTCAGGCCAAAGAGGAAGTGGTCATCCCCGAGGCGCCATTGAGCCCGGCCGATGACTGGGCGCTCCAGGTGCTGGCGGACCATGCCGACGACCTTTGTGTCCAGGAGGTCGAGGCCGTGATCGCGGACCTGGAGCCGGACCAGGAGGCGGAGCTGGTGGCGTTGATGTGGCTCGGGCGCGGCGACTATGATCTTGGTGACTGGGATGGTGCGGTCAATGACGCCGCCGACCAGCTTACCGACCATACGGCCCAATACCTGCTCGCCCATCCGTTGGTGGCGGACTATCTGCAGGAGGGCTTGATTCAGCACGGCTGCTCCTGTGAGGATTGAGCCGCCGCTGATTTAAATCTGGAAGGAACGTAGAATAGCAGGCCAATTTTTTTCGCGGATCTCAGTCATGCAAGTCACCAAAGACAAAGTCGTCACCCTCGAATACACCACCACCGATGACGAAGGCCGGGTGGTCGACACCACCGATCACGCCAGGGAGTTCTCCTTCATTCAGGGCCGGGGCGCCATCTTCCCGGCCCTCGAGGAGGCCCTCGAGGGACGAAATATGGGGGAGCGGCTGAAGGTTACCCTGACCCCGGAGCAGGCCTACGGCCGGCGTGACGAGAGCCTGGTCAAGAAGGTGCCGCGCAGCCATATCAGGATCCCCGGTGAGATCGAGGTCGGGGTATTGCTGAAGAGCAGCAAGGGCAACAGCCGCACCCCCATCAAGATTATCGATTTCGACGAGGAGACCGTCACCCTGGACGCCAACAACCCCCTGGCGGGTCTCACCCTCAGGGTGGACCTGGTGATCACCGACGTGCGCGATGCCCTCCCCGAGGAGCTGGAGAGCGGCAGGGTTCAGGACATGGAGGAGATCTACGGCCGGGAGCAGGGCGGCGGCGTGGAGGTGGAGTTCAAGCCGTGAGCCACGGCTATCCCTTGATGCACAGCAGCGGCGTCAGCCTGGCGACCCGGCGCGCCAGCCCCGCCTTGTCGGTCGCTTCCACCACCGCGTTGACATCCTTGTAGGCCCCGGGGGCCTCTTCCGCCACCCCCCGCCAGGAGGGGCTGCGCACGACGACGCCCTGTTCGGCCAGGGCCCTGATCACCTCCTTCCCGCGCCAGGTCTTGGTCGCCTTGCGCCGGCTCATGCTGCGTCCCGCGCCATGGCAGGCCGAGGCGTAGGAGAGCGCCTCATTGCCGGCGTTGCCCGCCAGGATATAGGAGGCGGTGCCCATGGAGCCCCCGATCAATACCGGCTGGCCCGTCTCGCGATAGGGCCCGGGCAGTTCGGGATGGCCGGGACCGAAGGCGCGGGTCGCCCCCTTGCGGTGGACGTAGACCTCCCTGGGCCGGCCTTCGATGGTATGGGTTTCCAGCTTGCAGGTGTTGTGGGAGACATCGTACAGCAGCTCGAGTCCGGCCTGGGGAAACAGGGATGCGAACACCTGCCGGGTCAGGTGGGTGATGATCTGGCGGTTGGCCAGGGCGCAGTTGATGGCCGCGCGCATGGCGCCCAGGTAGCGTTCCCCCACCGCCGAGTGGATGGGGGCGCAGGCAAGCTCTCGATCCGCCAGTTCGATGCCATAGCTGCCGGCGGTGGAGACCATCTGCGCCAGGTACTCCGTTCCGATCTGGTGCCCCAGGCCGCGGGAGCCGCAGTGGATGCTGACCAGCAGGTCCCCCTCCGCGATCCCGAAGCGGGAGGCGGCTTCGGTATCGTAGAGCCGGGCCACCTCCTGCACTTCGAGATAGTGGTTGCCGGAGCCGAGGGTCCCCATCTCCTTGCGCTGGCGCTTCTTGGCGTGATCCGAGACCGCCCCGGGCCGGGCGCCCGCCATGCAGCCTCGCTCCTCCGTGTAGTCCAGGTCCCGCTCCTCGCCGAAGCCCGAGTCAACGGCCCAGCGGGCGCCGCCGCTGAGCATGGCGTCCATGTCGGCGCGATCGAGGTGGATATGGCCGGTACTGCCCACCCCGACGGGGATCTCCCGGTACAGCGCGTCCGCCAGTTGCTCTGTTTTTCCCGCCAGATCCGCCCGGCGCAGGCCGGTATGCAGGGTCCGCACGCCACAGGAAATGTCGAAGCCGACGCCGCCGGCGGAGACCACGCCGCCCTTGTCCGCGTCGAAGGCGGCGACGCCGCCGATGGGGAAACCATAGCCCCAGTGGGCGTCTGGCATGGCATAGGCGGGACCGACGATGCCCGGCAGGGTGGCCACGTTGGCCGCCTGCTCACAGACCTTTTCGTCCATGCCGCGGATCAGGGCCTCATCGCCATAGATCACCGCCGGCACCCGCATATTGCCGTGGGGCTCGATGCGCCAGGCGTATTCCGAGATGCGCGTCAGTCGATTGGTATCCATCTGTTTTCTCCTTGGCTAAACATCAACCACACACTGGGCCAGCCAGTATCCATCTTTACATTTTTCAACCCGGAGCTCCGTGTAGGTGGCCCCCTTTGGCTCCACCGCGGGCCTGTGGCGCAGCCGGTCGACCGGCTCGCCACAGGCGGCCGCCGTCAGGCGGGATTCATCGATATGGACCTCGAAACGGCTGAACAGCATGCCACGGGTGGCCATTTCGTAGATGAGGGCATTGAGCCACTGCACCAGCAGCAGCTCCCGGTCAGGGGCCTCGCACCTGATCCGGATTTGCTCTTCCGGCCGCACCCGCGCCGGATCACAGATGACCGCGGTCATGGCCAGGGCGGCCTGTTCAAAACTCTCCTCCAGGGAGCGGCCGTAGCCGCGAATGCCGATATCGGCCACGTGGGGGAAGTGCTCCCAGTGGCCTTCGAAATGAGCGCCGGGTTCAGTCATTGAGTCGAACCTCAATCAAGGGCCTGCCCTGTGTCAAGTATCGAATGGTTTGCTAGGAGCCTGTCGGGTTTAGGTGGATTGTAGCGAGGGAGTGGGAGAGTGAGCGCAAATATTCCCGGTTTTGAGGCGCATAGTGGGCCTACGCAACGAAAAACCGGGGATATTTGAGCCGCTCTCCCGCTCCCGCAGCCAGTTCATCCTAAACCCGACAGGCTCCTAGGCCGGGGCAATCACCATTATGGATACTGTGAGTGAAGCCATACTAACCGGTAAGTGCCTAAAAGAGCTACATTAATAATTACAACGAACATTGGGTTCAGGGGGCTCGATATAATGCCAGACGAACAAGAACCCGCCCGCATCCTGATCATGGGCGCAGCCGGGCGTGATTTCCATAACTTCAACAGGGTGTACCGTGATGATCCCGGCAGCAGGGTCGTTGCCTTTACCGCGGCCCAGATCCCGGACATCGCCGGCCGCCGTTATCCGCCCGCGCTTGCGGGCAGGCTCTATCCCGATGGCATTCCAATCGTGGATGAAAGGGAATTGGAGACCCTGTGCCGCGAGGCGGGCGTCGACCAGGTGGTCTTCGCCTACAGCGACGTCGAACATGCCCTGGTGATGCACAAGGCCTCCATCGCCCTGGCGGCGGGGGCCGATTTTCTGTTGCTGGGACCGGGGCGCACCATGTTGCGGGCGGAGGTGCCGGTCATCGCCACCTCGGCGGTCAGGACCGGTTGCGGCAAGTCCCAGGTCACCCGCTGGCTGTCCGGCCTGCTGCGGCGGAAGGGCCTGAAGGTTGCGGTGATCCGCCATCCGATGCCCTATGGCGATCTCGAGCGCCAGGCCGTGCAGCGCTTCGCAAACAAGGCCGATCTCGATGCCGCAAAGTGCACCATCGAGGAGCGGGAGGAGTACGAACCCCTTCTGGCCCTGGGCAATGTGGTTTACGCCGGTGTCGATTATGCCAGGATCACGGCCCGGGCCGGGGAAGAGAGCGACCTTATTCTGTGGGACGGGGGCAATAACGATTTCCCCTTCATCCAGCCCGATCTGCACATCGTGCTGGCCGATCCGCTGCGGCCCGGAAACGAGACCAGCCATCATCCGGGGGAAGCGGTGTTGCGCATGGCGGATATCGTGGTGCTGGCGAAGGTGGATGCGGCCGCCGATGCCGATGTCCGGCGGGTGGCCGGGAACGTCCGCCGGATCAACCCGGCGGCGGCCATTGTCCGCGGCGCCTCACCCGTGGAGCTGGACGATCCGGCGCAAGTCCAGGGGAAGCGGGTGCTGGTGGTGGAAGACGGCCCGACCATCACCCACGGCGGCATGCCCCATGGGGCGGGCTATGTGGCGGCCAGGCGGGTGGCGGCGGAGATCGTCGATCCGCGGCCTTCGGCCGTGGGTGAGATCGGCGCGCTGTACGCGCAGTATCCCCATATCGGGCCGGTGCTGCCCGCCGTGGGTTATCATGCGTCGCAGCTGCGGGCGCTGCGCGAGACCATCAACGGGGCGGATGCCGACGCCGTGGTTGCGGCGACTCCCTGTGATCTCGCATCCTTGATCGAGCTCAACAAGCCCGTTATCCGCGCGCGCTACCGATATGCCGAAGCCGGTGAACCGGGACTGGGCGCCCTGGTGGAGGCGTTCCTGCGCGAACGAAGACTTGTCTGATCCGAACCAGGCGACGGCAGGGTGATGACCTGGTCCCTTCCCTCTTTCCGATGGGCATCGTAATGCGCCATCATGGAAGTGGTTGATCGCCATCAAAACATTTTTCCGCATCCGGCGCCTGCGCCGTGCAAATTCAGGGTAACGAGATTGAAAAACATTCGTATCGTGCTGATTGGCACCACCCATCCCGGCAACATCGGGGCGGCGGCCCGGGCCATGAAGAACATGTGCCTGGATCAGTTGTACCTGGTGCAACCGAAGGCGTTTCCCTGCGCCGAGGCCACCGCCCGGGCCTCGGGGGCGGATGACCTGCTGGCGCGCGCCCGGGTCTGCGCCAGCCTGGATGAGGCGCTGGCCGGCTGCCGCCTGGTGGTGGGGGCGAGCGCCCGGCTGCGAAGCGTCGAGTGGCCCCAGTTTACGCCCCGTGAATGCGCCGGGCGGATGACGGCGGAGGCGCGGCTCGGACCCGTGGCCCTGGTATTCGGCCGTGAGAGTTCAGGACTGAGCAATGCCGAGATGGATCGCTGCCATTACCTGGTGCATATCCCCTCCAATAAGAAATACAGCTCCCTCAACCTTTCCATGGCGGTCCAGGTGCTGGCCTATGAGCTTTATCTCGCTGGGCAGGCGCAGATGGACCAGGGGCCGCGGCCGCAGCGGGAGGTCGTTGCGGCCGATGTGATGGAAGGCTTTTTTCAACACCTGGAACAGACCATGCAGGATATCGGGTTTTCCGACCCACGCCAGTCGGACAAGCTCCTGCGGCGCCTGCGGCGGTTGTTCAATCGCGCCCGGCCCGACCGGGATGAGCTGAATATCCTGCGGGGGATCCTCAGCGCGGCCCAGGGACGGAAGACCCGGCGCGGCTGATCGGCAGCCCCTTCGGGCGGCTGGATCAGCCGGACATCCACTTTTTCTATGGTGTAACGGCTTGTTTTTGAATGAATTTGCAATACCCATTAAATTAATAGGAAATATAACGAGCACATTTGAGATTTATCGAGTAAAATGCTGCGGTATTCATTATGGGCTGCAGCTAAAGGTGGGCTAAAAACTCGATGTTCTCTCGTCTTAGGGAAGATATTGGATGTGTTTTCACGCGAGACCCTGCGGCGCGTAATTTTTTTGAGGTATTGACCACCTATCCGGGCATTCACGCGGTGATGTTTCACCGCATTTCGCACTGGTTGTGGCATCACCGGCTGCGCTGGCTGGCCCGTCTGCTGTCCAATGTGGCGCGCTGGTTTACCGGCATCGAAATCCACCCCGGGGCCCGCATCGGGCGGCGGTTTTTCATCGATCACGGCATGGGCGTCGTGATTGGCGAGACCGCGGAGATCGGTGACGACTGCACCCTTTATCACGGTGTGACCCTGGGCGGCACCAGCTGGGAAAAGGGCAAGCGCCATCCGACCCTGGGCGACAATGTGGTGGTGGGGGCGGGCGCCAAGGTGCTGGGCCCCATCAAAATAAGCGATGGGGCGCGCATCGGCTCGAACGCCGTGGTGGTGAAGCCGGTGCCGGAGAATGCGACGGTGGTTGGCGTTCCCGGGCATCTTGTCGGTCACCTGGCGATGCAACCCTCGGCCGAGCGGGAGGCCATCGCCAAGAAAATCGGTTTCGACGCCTATGGCACGACGCGGGACATGCCGGATCCGGTGGCCCATGCCATCAACTGTATGCTGGACCATATCCATATCATGGACGAGAAAATGGAGGCCATGTCCAGGAAGATGAAGGAGTCGGGGCTGACCGAAGAGCAGCCGGAGATTCCGGAAATGGAGCCATGCGAGATCGTTTCGGCAGCGGAAGATCTGGCGGCCAGGCCGGCTTATGACGCGGCCGAACCGAAAGCCGCGGGCTGTGAAAAACGATGATATCGGAGGCCCTCGATGGGGCCTGTGGTAATTTTTTGTAACAACTTGATTCGGATAATTTTTCGGAGCATAAGATATGAGGCTGACAACAAAAGGTCGCTATGCAGTCACTGCAATGTTGGATTTGGCTTTGCACCACGAGAAAGGGCCCATAACACTGGCGGCTATCGCGGAACGCCAGGGCATTTCCCTCTCTTACCTGGAGCAGCTGTTTTCAAGAATGCGCAAGAAAGGCCTGGTTTTCAGTGTACGCGGGCCGGGGGGGGGCTACAGCCCTGCGCGGCCATCCAGTGAGATATCGGTGGCGGAAATCATCACCGCGGTGGATGAAAGCGTGGACACCACCCGCTGCAATGGCGCGCACAACTGCCAGAACAATGAGTTATGCCTGACTCACAACCTCTGGGAGGACCTGAGCAACCGCATATACGACCACCTGAAGAATGTCAGCCTGCAAAGCCTGATGGTCAATCAGAATGTGCAGCAGGTTGCCCAGCGCCAGGACCGCAGATGCAGTGAAGTTGCGGTTGAACTGCCCATGATGCCGGGATAAATGGCCCCTGTCGACGCAAGGCCCTACGTATAGAGCAGTTTACGGAGCAATTAATGAAGGCACCCATTTATATGGATTATTCGGCGACGACGCCGGTAGATCCCCGTGTTGCAGAAAAGATGTGGAAGTACCTGACCCCGGATGGTGATTTCGGCAATCCGGCGTCCCGCTCCCACCAGTATGGCTGGCGGGCGGAAGAGGCGGTGGAGCAGGCCCGCCGCAACGTGGCGGCCCTTATAAATGCGGATCCCCGCGAAATCGTCTGGACCTCCGGGGCCACCGAGTCGGACAACCTGGCACTCAAGGGCGTCGCCCATTTTCATCAGAAGAAAGGCAAACACATCGTCACCTGTAAGACCGAGCACAAGGCGGTCCTGGACAGCTGCCGCCACCTGGAGCGGGAAGGGTTCGACGTGACCTACCTGGACCCGGAGCCGAACGGCCTTATCGACCTCAGGAAACTGGAGGCCGCCCTGCGGCCCGACACCATCCTGGTCTCCATCATGCACGTCAACAATGAGATCGGGGTGATCCAGGATATCACGGCCATCGGCGAGTTGACCCGGTCGCGCAAGATCCTGTTTCATGTGGATGCGGCCCAGAGCGCCGGCAAGGTCCCCATCGACCTCGCCGAAATGAAGGTCGATCTCATGTCCCTGTCCGCCCACAAGATCTATGGCCCCAAGGGGATCGGGGCCCTCTATGTGCGGCGCAAGCCCCGGGTGCGTATCGAGGCCCAGATGCATGGCGGCGGCCACGAGCGCGGCATGCGTTCGGGCACGCTGGCGACCCACCAGATCGCAGGCATGGGCGAGGCCTTCCGGATTGCGAAAGAGGAAATGGCGGAGGAGAACGCCCGTATCCTCGCCCTGCGCAACCGCCTGTGGAACGGCCTCCGGGACATGGAGGAGGTGTATCTCAATGGCGACCTGGAACAGCGGGTGGCAGGCAATCTGAACGTCAGCTTCAATTTCGTCGAGGGCGAGTCGCTGGTCATGGCCCTGAAGGGCATGGCGGTCTCGTCCGGCTCCGCCTGTACCTCCGCCAGCCTGGAGCCGAGCTATGTGTTGCGGGCCCTGGGGCGGGAGGACGAACTGGCCCACAGCTCCATCCGCTTCAGCATCGGCCGTTTCACCACCGAAGAAGAGGTGGATGAGGTGATCAGGGATGTGCGCGAACAAGTCACCCGTTTGCGTGAATTGTCACCCCTGTGGGAAATGTTTCAGGAAGGCATCGACCTCAAGCAGATCAAGTGGGCTGCGCATTGAATCCGATTTCGGGTGGCGGGTTGCCGGGGGCCGGGCGGTCCTCCCCGATACTTGAAACTAGTTACTGATACCTGAGTCTAATATTAACAAATGCTTATCTTGCCGGGAGGCCTTTCCAGGCGGGAAAGAGCTGGAGTATGAAATATGGCATATAGCGAAAAGGTCCTGGATCATTACGAAAACCCGCGTAACGTGGGAACCCTTGATAAAAATGACTCCCATGTGGGCACCGGCATGGTGGGTGCGCCGGCCTGTGGCGATGTCATGCGTTTGCAGATCAAGGTGAATGACGAGGGCGTGATCGAGGACGCCAAGTTCAAGACCTATGGCTGTGGCTCGGCGATCGCCTCCAGCAGCCTGCTGACCGAATGGGTGAAGGGCAAGACCCTGGAAGAGGCGACCCAAATCAAAAACGTGGATCTGGCCGAAGAGTTGGCCCTGCCGCCGGTAAAGATCCATTGTTCGGTGCTGGCCGAGGACGCCATCAAGGCGGCGATCAGCGACTACACCGAAAAGCAGGGCAGGAAGGAATAGGTAGAGTCTATGTCGATCACACTTACAGAAGCGGCCGCGGAACGTGTAAACAAGTTTCTGGCCAGCAGGGGGAAGGGCCTTGGCGTCCGCCTGGGCGTGCGTACATCCGGCTGTTCCGGCATGGCCTATGTCCTGGAATTCGCCGATAAGGTGGAAGAGGATGACGTTGTCTTCGAGGACCGGGGCATCAAGGTGCTGGTGGATCCCAAGAGCCTTCTTTACCTCGACGGCACCGAGCTTGATTTTACTAAGGAAGGGCTGAGCGAAGGCTTCAAATTCAACAACCCCAACACCAAGGAGCAGTGTGGCTGCGGCGAAAGCTTTTCCGTCTGATTCTTACTCACCCCGGAGGCGCAGGGATGCCCCGTCTCCGGGGTGAAAGGTGTTTCCAGGCCGGTCCCATCCCGGCCGCTTTTTCTGGTGGCGAAATAAATCATGCTGGATTTCTCGAAGAACTACTTTGAGTTGTTTGGTCTGCCCGCCGTATTCGAGCTGGATGGCGTCGAGCTGGCGCGCCGTTACCGGGAGCTGCAGCGGGCGGTCCACCCGGACCGTTACACCAATGCCACGGAGCAGGAAAAGCGCCTTTCCATGCAGGGGGCCAGCCGCATCAACGACGCCCTGGAGACGCTGAAGGATCCTTTATCGAGGGCGCGCTACCTGCTGGAGCTGAAGGGCGTCGATCTGGAGCAGGGGGGAGGCAATATCGCCGACAGCGGTTTCCTGATGGAGCAGATGGAGCTGCGTGAAGAGCTGGCGCAAGCCAGGCATCAGGACGATCCCCATGCCGCCGTGGCCGCCCTGATGGCGCATATCGGCTGTCATATCCAGGCCCTGCTCAAGGCCATGGGCGAGCGCTTCGAGGCCGGCGCCCCCGGGGACCTGGAGCAGGCCAAAGAAATCGTGAACAAGCTGCAGTTCCTCTACAAGCTGAGGGCCCAGGCGGAAGAGCTGGAGGCCGAGCTGGATGAAGAGCTGTAAAACCCCGTAGGAGCGGCGCCTCGCCGCGATGACCGGCCCACAGATTAAACCGCCGTGCGAAGTCATCGCGGCGGGGCGCCGCTCCTACTATTTCAGATAGAGTCTGTCAGAAACAATGGCGTTATTGCAACTTTCAGAACCCGGCCAATCCCAGGCGCCCCACCAGCACCGGCTGGCGGCGGGTATCGACCTGGGCACCACCAATTCCCTGGTCGCCACGGTGCGCAGCGGCGTGGCTGAAACCCTGCCGGATGAGCAGGGCCGGCACCTGCTGCCGTCCGTGGTGCGCTATCTCGAAGGCGGGGTCGAGGTCGGCCATGAGGCGCGCGCCGCCGCCACCGATGATCCGCTCAATACCATTGCCTCGGTAAAGCGCCTGATGGGGCGCGGCCTGGATGACATCAAGACCCTGGGCGAGCGGCTGCCCTATGAATTCAGGCAGCAGGATTCGGCGGTTCCGCGCATTCATACCGTGGCCGGGGAGGTCAGCCCGGTGGAGGTCTCGGCGGAGATCCTCAAGGTGCTGGCCGCCCGCGCCGAGGCCAGTCTCGGCGGCGAGCTCAGCGGCGTGGTGATCACGGTGCCCGCCTACTTCGACGAGGCCCAGCGCCAGGCCACCAAGGATGCCGCCCGGCTGGCCGGCCTCAAGGTGCTGCGGCTGCTCAACGAGCCCACGGCCGCCGCCGTGGCCTATGGCCTGGATCACAAACCCGAGGGAGTGCACGCCATTTATGACCTGGGCGGCGGCACCTTCGACATCTCCATCCTGCGGCTGAACCGCGGGGTGTTCGAGGTGCTCTCCACCGGCGGCGATTCCGCCCTGGGCGGCGATGACTTCGACCGGGTGGTCGCCGGCTGGATCATGGAGCAGGCGGGTATCCGGGACGATGCGGGGTACGCCCAGTTGCGCCGCCTCATGCGGGACGCCTGCGCGGCCAAGGAGGCCCTGACGGATGCCGATGTGGCGGCGCTCAGGATCGAGCTGGAGGATGGCGCCCACTGGGAGGGCGAACTGGACCGGGCCACCTTCAACCGGCTGGTCGATCCCCTCATCCGCAAGACCCTGGCCCCCTGCCGCCGTGCCCTGCGGGACGCGGGCCTGACGGTCGCCGACATCGAAGACGTGGTGATGGTGGGCGGCTCCACCCGGGTGCCCCGGGTGCGGGAACTGATCGGGGAGTTCTTCGGCGCCGCCCCCCTGGTGGACATCGACCCGGACAAGGTGGTGGCCGTGGGCGCCGCCATCCAGGCGGATATCCTGGCCGGCAACAAGCCCGAAGAGGAGATGCTGCTGCTGGATGTCAATCCCCTCTCCCTGGGCATCGAGACCATGGGCGGCCTGGTGGAAAAGATCATCCCCCGCAACACCACCATCCCGGTGGCCCGGGCCCAGGAGTTCACCACCTTCAAGGACGGGCAGACCGCCATGAGCATCCACGTTCTTCAGGGGGAGCGGGAACTGGTGAGCGACTGCCGCTCCCTGGCCCGCTTCGAGCTGCGGGGCATCCCCCCCATGGTGGCCGGGGCCGCCCATATCCGGGTCACCTTCGAGGTGGACGCGGACGGCCTGCTGAGCGTGACGGCCAGGGAGACCAGCAGCGGGGTGCAGGCCAGCGTCGAGGTCAAGCCCTCCTACGGCCTTACCGACAGCGAGGTGGAGGGCATGCTGCGCGCCTCCATCGAGCATGCCCAGGAGGACATGGACGCCCGGCGTCTGCGCGAGCAGCAGGTGGAGGCCAAGCGCGTCATCGAGGCCCTGGCCTCGGCCCTGGCCGCCGACGGCGAGGAACTGTTGACGGAGGAAGAGCGGGAGCCTATCAAGGCGGCCTTTCAGCGGCTTGTCGCGCTAAGTGAAAGCGACGACCATGAGGCCATCAAGCAGGCCATCGAGGCCCTGGAAAAGAGCTGTGAGTTCTATGTGGAGCGGCGCATGAACGCCAACATCCAGAAGGCCATGGCCGGACACAAAGTGGATGATTTCGAACAATGACCAAGATTATATTTCTTCCCCACGAAGAGCTCTGCCCGGAAGGCGCGGTCATCGAGGCGGAGCCCGGCACCAGCATCTGCGAGGCGGCCCTGGCCAACGGCATCGAGATCGAGCACGCCTGTGAGATGTCCTGCGCCTGCACCACCTGCCACGTCATCGTGCGCGAGGGCTTCGACTCCCTGGAAGAGGCCGACGAGACCGAAGAGGACATGCTGGACAAGGCCTGGGGCCTTGAGCCGGAATCACGCCTCAGCTGCCAGGCCATCGTGGGTGACGAGGACCTGGTGATCGAAATCCCCAAATACACCATCAACATGGTGGCGGAAAAACACTGATCCTTCGAGGTGTCACAATGAATCTCAAGTGGACTGATTCCCTGGATATCGCCATCGCCTTGGAAGAGGCGCATCCGGATACCGATCCCCAATACATCAATTTCGTCGACCTGCGGGACTTGGTGCTGGGCCTGGAGGAGTTCGACGACGATCCGCAACACTGCGGCGAGCGTATCCTGGAGGCCATCCAGATGGCCTGGATGGATGAGCACGACTGACGGCCGGACCTGTCCCTGTTTTTATCGCCCGCTGCGGACAAGCCCCGCCTGAATCCGGGCCGTTTCCCCCGTCGGATTTCAGGGCAATCCTGAATCCGGCAGGCCCGGAACTTCTGGGCAAAAGGCTTGTCCTACTCCCCGTTTTTCGTTCGCACTATCCCCATCCGATTGACTGAATAACGCTAAGAATCATGCAGGCAATGATAAAAATAGATCGATTGCGAAAGGATTTTGGGCGCTTTACCGCTGTCGACGACATCTCCTTTGAGGTGAACCAAGGTGAGGTGCTGGGCTTTCTCGGACCCAACGGGGCCGGCAAATCCACCACCATGAAAATGATTACCGGCTATCTGCCCCCGAGCAGCGGCTCGGTGACCGTGGCCGGCTATGATGTGGCGGAGCATCCGCTGGAGGTGAAGCGCCGCATCGGCTATCTGCCGGAAGGCGCGCCGGCCTATCCCGACATGACGCCGGCCGATTTCCTCGATTTTATCGCCGAGGTGCGCGGTTTCCGCGGCAAGGAGAAGCAGCGCCGGGTGCAGGATACCGTCAGGCAGGTAAGCCTGGAGGATGTGCTGCACCAGCCCATCGACACCCTGTCCAAGGGTTTCAAGCGCCGGGTGGGCCTGGCCCAGGCGATCCTGCACGACCCCCAGGTCCTGATCATGGACGAGCCCACGGACGGCCTGGACCCGAATCAAAAGCACGAGGTGCGCACCCTGATCGGAAACATGGCCCGGGAAAAGGTGATCATCCTTTCCACCCATATCCTCGAAGAGGTCCATGCGGTCTGCAGCCGCGCGATCATCATCGCCAGGGGCAGGATCGTCGCCGACGGCACGCCGGAGGAACTGGAGGCCAAATCGCAATGGCACAACAGCGTGACCCTCACCCTGAGTCCCGGCAAGGACAGTCCCGAACAGGTGCGGGAGCAACTGGAGGCCATGCCCGGGGTGGCCCGCCTGGAGACCCTGCCGGGACATGACAACCGGCTCAGGTATCAGCTCTATCCCCATGCGGCCAGGCCCATACTGGCGGATGTCAGCCGCATGGTCCACGAAAGGCAGTGGGAGGTGGAGGAGATGCGTCAGAACCAGGGCCGCCTGGATGACGTCTTCAGGGCCATTACCGCCTAGCTGAATTTATTATTTGTGACTGTTTGCCACAAAGGCGCAGAGTTCACAGAGAATAAACCGCTTACAAAAAATTGACCTCGCGCGGTGCATGCAATGCATCGCCATATAGACATTTTTCATTCTCTGTGCCTGCGTGGCGAAGAATCAATTTGGTTAACCTTACGGAGTCGATTGATGAAAGGCAGCAATCTATGGGTGTTGTTCAAACGGGAGCTGAGCGCCTATTTCGCCACCCCCATCGCCTATGTCTTTATTGTCATTTTTCTGTTTCTGAGCGGCATCTTCACCTTCTACCTGGGGGGATTTTTCGCCCGCGGCCAGGCGGACCTGCTGCCCTTTTTCTCCTTTCACCCCTGGCTCTACCTGTTCCTGATCCCGGCGTTGGCCATGCGGCTGTGGGCGGAAGAGCGCAAGAGCGGCAGCATCGAGCTGTTGCTCACCCTGCCGGTGACGGTGTCCCAGGCGGTCATGGGCAAGTTCCTGGCGGCCTGGGCCTTTACCGCCATCGCCCTGTCGCTGACCTTTCCCGTCTGGATCACCGTCAACTACCTGGGCGAGCCGGACAACGGGGTGATCCTCGCCGGCTATCTCGGCAGCCTGCTGATGGCGGGGGCGGCCCTGGCCATCGGCGCCAGCATATCCGCCCTGACCAAGAATCAGGTCATCGCCTTCGTCGTCAGCCTGGTGGTGACCCTCGTCTTCATCCTGAGCGGATTCCCGCTGGTGCTGGACTTTTTCAGCGGCTGGGCCCCCCAGGCGGTGGTGGACGCAATCGCCTCCTTCAGCTTTCTGACCCACTTCGACGCCATCAGCAAGGGGGTCATCGATGTGCGTGACATCATTTACTTTCTCTCCCTGACCGCATTCTGGCTCTTCGCCAACATCACTTTTCTGGAAATGAAAAAGGCTGATTGAAAAATAAAGCAAAGCAGACATGAACAGAAAGATATTAACCGGCACCGGCCTGGCGATTGCGGTAGCGCTCTTTCTTGCCGCGAATATCGTCAGCAACGCAGCATTCAGATCCTTTCGCCTCGATTTGACCGACAACAAGCTGTACACCCTGTCGGAGGGGACCAGGAACATTCTCAAGGGTCTGGAAGAACCCATTACCCTGCGCCTCTATATTTCCAAGAAGCTGGCGGCCCGCCTTCCCACCCTGAACAGCTATACAGTACGGGTGCGGGAGCTGCTGGAGGAGTACCAGCGCAATGCCGGCGACAAGATCGAGCTGCTGGTGCTGGATCCGGAGCCGTTCTCGGAGGAGGAGGACCGGGCGGTCTCCTATGGCCTGCAAGGGGTGCCCATCGACGACAGCAACACCATTTTCTATTTCGGCCTGGCCGCCAACAATTCGGTGGACGATGAGGAGATCATCCCCTTCTTCCAGCCCGACAGGGAAGAGCAACTGGAATACGACCTCACTCAGTTGATCTACAAGCTGGCCCATCCCAAAAAGCCGGTGGTGGGCATCATCAGCACCCTGCCCATCCAGGGCGACGCCAGCGCCGCCTTCATGCGGCGCCATAGCGCCACCCAGCCCTGGATTATCCTGGAGCAGATCCGCCAGCTTTTTTCGGTGCGCATGCTTGAAAAGGAGGTTGAGCAGATCCCGTCCGATGTGGATGTGCTGATGCTGGTCCACCCGAGGGGCATGAGCAGCAAGACCCTGTACGCCATCGACCAGTTCGTGCTCGGGGGCGGCCGCTCCCTGGTCTTTGTGGACCCCTATGCGGAGGCCCAGCAGTCGGAGGGTGATCCTGACAATCCCCTGGCGGCCATGCAGGCGCCCCGTAACTCGGAGCTGGACAGTCTCCTGAACGCCTGGGGCCTGGAGCTGGTCGCCGGAAAGGTGGCCGCCGATATGCAAGCGGCGAAGCGGATCCAGGCCCGGCTGGGGCGGCGCAACCAGGTGTTCGAATACCCGGTCTGGATGGACCTGCAGGAGCGGCATTACAACAAGGAGGATATCGTCACCCAGAGGCTGGGAGGCATCACCCTGGCCACCGCCGGCATCCTGATGGCGAAGGAGGGGGCGGGGACGACCATGACCCCCCTGCTGGAGACGGGGGAGCAGGCCATGCAGGTGGATGCCACGCAGCTCGGCATGTTCACCGATCCCCGCGCCCTGCTGCGCAACTACAGGCCCGGCGGCAAGCGGCTGACCCTGGCCGCCAGGATCAGCGGCCCGGTAAAGAGCGCCTTTCCCGATGGCAGGCCCGATGCCGGAAAGGAGGAGCAGGCCGGACACCTGACCGAATCCAAGGGAGCGGTCAACCTCATCGTGGTGGCGGACAGCGACCTGTTGGATGACCGCTTCTGGGTGCGGGTCCAGGATTTCATGGGCCGGCGCATCGCCATCCCCACCAGCGCCAACGGCAGCTTCGTCACCAATGCCCTGGACAACCTGACCGGCAGCAACGACCTCATCAGTGTGCGCAACCGGGGCAGCTTCGCCCGTCCCTTCACCAAGCTGGATGAGTTTCGCAAGGAGGCGGAGAAACGCTTCCTCGAAAAGGAGCAACAACTGCAGACCCGCCTGCGGGAGACGGAGCAGAAGCTGCGGGAGCTCCAGAACCGGAAGCAGGAAGGGGACCTGTTGGCCCTGAGTGCGCAACAGCAGCAGGAGATCGCCAATTTCCGCCGGGAAAAGGTCAATATCCGCAAGGAACTGCGCAATGTGCAGCATGAGCTGCGCAAGGACATAGAACACCTGGAGGGGTGGATAAAGTTTATCAATATCGGACTGGTGCCGCTGCTGATCGGCCTTGGCGGTATTGCCCACGGCCTCTACCGCCTGCGCCGCCGGCGGGCGGCACAGTCGTAAGGTTGGGAGAGCAGGTCAGATGATGAATGCAAAAAAGCTCGGCGCCCTGGCGGTCGTCACGGCCGTGGTAATCGTCGCCGCCGTATTCATAGAGGAGTCCCGCAAGCCGGTGGAACGGACCACGCTGTCGCAACAGGTGTTTTTCCCGGACCTGATGTCCAGGCTCGGTGATGTCGCCGGGATCGGCATCGTCAGCAAAGACAACAGGGTCACCTTGTCGGAGAAGGCGGGACGATGGGAGATAGGGGAAATGCACGGCTATCCCGCGGACCCGGACAAGGTGCGCAGATTGATAACGGGCATGGCCGGCCTGGCGCCGGTGGAGAAGAAGACCTCCAACCCGGAGCTTTATCCCAGGCTGGGAGTGGAGGACCTGTCCTCTCCTGACGCCGGTTCCGTCGAAGTGAGCCTCAGCAACCGCGGCGGGGCCCTGCTGGCGCGCCTGATCGTGGGAGACAGCCGGCCTCCAAGGGGCGATGCCTCGGCCATGGAGCTCTATGTCCGCAGGCCCGGAGAGGCCCAGAGCTGGCTTGTCCGGGGAGACCTGCGGGTGGCGCGCACCCCCGATGCCTGGCTGGACAGGCGGATCCTCGATATCCAGGCCCGGCGGATCCGCCAGGTGGACATCACCCAAAAGGATGGCTCCCGGTTGCGGATCTTCAAGGAGAAACCGCAAGACAAGGCGTACCAATTGGCCGGCCTGCCCGTAAACGCCGAAGTCAAGGCATCCCACCGGCTGGACGCCATTGCGGGCGCGCTGGCTGATCTTACCCTGACCAACGTGGCGCCGGCCAAGGGAGAATCCCCTGCCGGCGAACAGTCCCTGCATGCCGTTTTCGACGGCTTCGACGGCCTTCAGGTGAGCATGACCGTTACCGACCAGGAGGAAGGCGGACCGGTGGCGGCGTTCGCGGTGAAGGCGACCGACGAGGCGGATGAGGCGGTCAAAAAGGAGGCGGGCGAACTGGACGCGCGCCTGAAGCCCTGGCTTTTCGCCATTCCGGCCTACCGGCTCGAACCGCTGAGAACCGCCCCGGATGACCTGGTGGAGAAGCCGCAGCCGAAGGCGGCCGGGTAGCACGATGGCAGTCCGGCGTATTCGGATCCGGACCAAGCGCATCCACGAGGCGCTGGAGGCAGATGACGGCTGCCGGGTCCTGGTGGATCGCCTCTGGGCCCGCGGACTGAGCAGGGAGCAGGCGCGGGTGGACCTCTGGGCCAGGGAGATCGCCCCCTCCGCCGAACTGCGGCGCTGGTACGGGCACGAGCCAGACAGATGGCCGGAATTCAGGTCGAGGTACAGGATGAATTGGAGGCAAACCGGGAGCGGCTGGAGGCGATCCTGGCCCGGCTCCCGGCCGGTAATGTCACCCTGCTGTACGCCTCCAGGGAGCGGCGCCTGAACAATGCCGCGGTGCTGAAGGAGTATATCGAATCCATGTCCTGAGCGCTGTCGTCAAACCGGGATATTTGAGCCGCTCTCCCGCTTGTGCAGCCAGTTCATCCTAAACCCGGCAGACTCCTGACCCCCTGCGGTTTGTTTTCCCTGGTTTTGGCCCCATATTGCCCGTTGCAACCCTGAATGATGAGGAGTCGACACCACTATGAATAGCCTGAAAACCACTTTGTTGCTGGGTGGCCTGACCGGACTGTTGCTGGTGGCGGGCCAGGCCATGGGGGGTGAGCAGGGCATGATCATCGCCCTGGTTTTCGCCGTCGCCATGAATTTCGGCAGCTACTGGTTCTCGGACAAGATTGTGCTGCGCCTCTACCGCGCCCGCGAGGTGGATCGGAGCAGCGCGCCGGTGCTCTATCCGGTGGTGCAGGAGCTGGCGTCACGCGCCGGGCTGCCCATGCCGAAGGTCTATGTGGTGGAAAACGAGGCCCCCAACGCCTTCGCCACCGGCCGCAACCCGGACAACGCCGCGGTGGCGGCCACCACCGGCCTGCTGCGCATCATGGACCGGGAGGAACTGGCGGGGGTCATGGCCCACGAACTGGCCCATGTGCAGCACCGGGACACCCTCATCAGCGCGGTGGCCGCCACCATTGCCGGGGCCATCGCCATGCTGGCCAATATGGCCCAGTGGGCCATGATCTTCGGCATGGGGCGCAATGACGATAACCGTTCGGGGGGCGCCATCGGCGCCCTGCTGATGATGTTCCTGGCCCCCCTGGCCGCCAGCTTGATCCAGATGGCGGTGTCCCGGTCCCGGGAATACGAGGCGGACGCCCGTGGCGCCGCCGTCTGCGGCAACCCCCTGTGGCTGGCGCGGGCGCTGAGGAAACTGGCCAGCGCCAATGCGCGCATACCGGACCGCGCGGCCGAACAGAACCCGGCCACCGCCCACATGTTTATCGTCAACCCCCTCAGCGGGCGGGATATCGGGCGCCTTTTCTCCACCCATCCCCCGGTGGAGGAACGGGTTCGCCGCCTGGAGTCGGCGGCCCGCGGGTAGTGCCCGGTTTGCCTCGGTCCCGTTCGTTTGAAACAATGCCACGATTCTGATTTCCGGCGCAGTGGCCTGAAGCCGGCTAACCAAAAAGAGAGAAAGTATGCCCCTGATCAAACCCTTTCCCGGGCTGCGCCCGGCCAAAGGACGCGCCGAAGATGTGCTGGCGCCCCCCTATGATGTGCTGAGCCGGGCGGAGGCGGAGCGGATGGTGCAGGGCCGCCCCTGGAGCTTCCTGCATATCTCCCGGGCGGAGGTGGATCTGCCAGAGGTCCGGGACCCCTATGCCCCCGAGGTCTACGCCAAGGCGGCCGGGGCCCTGGCGTCGTTGAGAGAGAGCGGGGTGCTGGAGCAGGATCCCTTTCCCTGCTATTACGTTTACCGCATTTGGGTGGATACCCATGTCCAGACCGGCCTGGTGGCGGCCGCCTCGGTGGAGGCCTACGACAGCGGGCGGATCAAGCGGCACGAATTCACCCGCCCGGCCAAGGAAGACGACCGGGTGCGCCAGATCGACGCCCTCGATGCCCAGACGGGCCCCGTGCTCCTGGCTTACCGGGCCAACGGGACAGTGGACGGTATCCTGGCGCGGGTGGCGGAGGCCCCCCCGGACGTGAGCGCCATCGCGGAAGGCGGCGTGCATCACCAGCTCTGGCTCATCACGGATCCGGGCATCCAGGACAGCCTCACGCGGGCCTTCAACGCCATGCCCGCCCTCTATGTGGCGGATGGCCACCACCGCTCCGCCGCCGCCTCCAGGGTGGCGGCCAAACGCCGGGCGGCCAATCCCGGCCATACCGGTGATGAGGCCTATAATTATTTCCTGGCGGTCATGTTTCCCCACTGCGAAATGCACATCATGGACTACAATCGGGTGGTGCGTGACCTCAATGGCCTGACCAAGCAGGCGTTTCTCGAACGGCTGGCAGAGGCCTTCCAGGTCACCGTCAGCGCCCATCCCTACCGGCCGGCGCGCAATGGCGAGTTCGGCATGTACCTGCGGGGCCAGTGGTATCGCCTGGCCCTGAAGCCGGACCGCATCCCGCGGCATGATCCGGTGGCGCGGCTGGACGCCAGCCTGCTGTCGGACAACCTGCTCGGGCCCGTGCTGGGCATCGAGGATCTCCGCAACGATGACCGCATCGACTTCGTTGGCGGCATCCGCGGTCGCAGGGGCCTGGAGCAGCCCGTGGACAGCGGCGAAATGGCAGTGGCCTTCGCCCTATTCCCGACCTCCATGGAGGACCTGATGGCCGTGGCGGACGCGGGCGAGGTGATGCCGCCCAAGTCAACCTGGTTCGAGCCCAAGCTGGCGGATGGGTTGGTGAGTCACCTCATTTAAGTGCTGAGTATCTGAGAAATCCGGAACTGCCTTTAACCCGCATTTCTCACCAGGATTTGGATTTTTGGGGCAAGCTGGCGAAGCAGGTTGGACGATCGGCCGCCGAAGCATAGCCGTAGCTATGATTCAAGGCTGATCGTTCAAGATGCGAAGCCAGATTGATGGAATACATCCCTG
>DRKS01000042.1 GCA_011051655.1 Sedimenticola sp. | reverse complement strand
GGCGGGAAAAACCCACATCCGTGGGCAGGATGTCCTGCCCCGCCACGAACTCATCCCGGTGCCAGGGGATGGGGGCGCGGCTGAAATAGAGGGCATAGCCGTCCGTATCCGTCACCACCTTGACTACATGGGGGTCGAACAGGGTCTTGCAATGATCGATGGGCGAGGACAGGGTGGTCATGTCGGCGCGCCGGTGGGCCGCCATATCCGAGGCCACCTGGTCGATCAAGGCCGCCGGCATGCAGGGTTCGTCCCCCTGCAGGTTCACGACGATGGCGTCATCGTCCCAGCCCAGGGCCCGGGCCACTTCCGCAATGCGGTCCGTGCCGCTGCGGTGAGACGCGCTCGTCATGCAGGCCCGGGCGCCGAAGCCTTCCGCACAGGCCGCCACCCGCTCATCGTCCGTTGCGATAATCACCTCCGCCGCCATGCTCTCGCATGCCCGCTCGTAGACGTGCCGGATCATGGGCTTGCCGGCAATCTCCAGCACCGGCTTGCCCGGCAGGCGGGTGGATGCGAATCTGGCGGGAATGACGACCTTGAAGCCCACCGGCGCCACCTCAAACCCCGGCGATTTCCTCATCGGCGGGCAATTGCCTGGCCTCCTGCTCCAGCATGACCGGGATGTCATCCCGGATGGGGAAGGCAAGCCGGTCCACCGGGCAGATCAGCTCCTTGGCCTTGCGGTCATACTTGAGTTCTCCCTTGCACAGGGGACAGGCCAGTATATCCAATAGTTTTTTATCCACGCTTCAAACCTCTCAACAGTTCTGCCAGCCGCCGGGAAAAGGCGTCGTCCACATCCACATCGACAGGCACATACCAGTGCCGCGGCTGGGCGAAATGGCTACATTTTACGGCATCCTTTTCGGTCATGAGTACCGGCAGATCATCATCGGGCGTTATGTCCGCTCTTTCAAACCGGTGATGATCGGGGAAGGCCCGCTCATCCAGGCGCAGCCCCCTCTCCCGCAGCATGCTGAAAAAACGCCGGGGATCGCCAATCCCGGCCAGCGCATGCACCCGCTCTCCGGCAAATTCCTCCAGGCTGCGGCAAAGGTCCGGATTGCTCAGATTCACCGCCGCCCCGGCGGAAATGCTCATGGCGTGGCCGCCCGGCTCCGTCCCGCCATTGGTGATGACGAGGTCGACCCCG
This sequence comes from Sedimenticola sp., assembly GCA_011051655.1. Lineage (GTDB taxonomy): Bacteria > Pseudomonadota > Gammaproteobacteria > Chromatiales > Chromatiaceae > DRKS01. The sequence goes on along the minus strand of DRKS01000042.1, from coordinate 27,116 downwards.
GCCAGGCGCGCCGGCATCTCCCGCAAGGGACCGGCGGGCAGGCAAAGGCCGTTGCCGAAACGGCGTTTGCCATCGATGACCGCAATCTCGATATCCCGCCCCAGGGCGTAGTGCTGCATGCCGTCATCGGAGATGACGACATCGCAGTCCGTGTGCTCCAACAGGGCCCTGGCGGCGGCCACCCTGTCGGGTGAAACGAACATGGGGCAGCGGGTCCGGCGGGCGATCAGCAGGGGCTCGTCACCGACCTCGGCCGCCTTGCTGTCCGCCCGGACCCGGCGGGGCCTGTCGCCGACATCCGCCCCATAGCCCCTGGCGACAATGCCGGGCCGGTAACCCAGCCCCTTCAGATAGTCCGCCAGCCAGATGACAAGGGGCGTCTTGCCGGCGCCGCCGACGGTGATGTTGCCCACCACGATCACCGGCACCGGCATCCGATGCACCTTCAGCAGACCGGCGCGATAGGCCAGGCGCCGAAGCCAGACGACTGAACAAAACAGCCAGGAAAGGGGCAGCAGCAACCGGGACACCGCATTACGGCTTCCCCAATAGGCATCCAGTCGCTTCACCCCTCGCGCACCCTGTAGCGGGCTCAGCGCTTCTGTGCAGGCATGGTTGCGGGGAAGGTCATATTGGTGAAGCCCAGCTGGCTGGCGGCGTCCATGGCCCTCATAATGGCCTGCCAGGATGCATTGGCGTCACCGGTGATGACGACGGGAAGCTCCCGTTTCCCCCCCGCCGCCTTCCTGATGGCCCGCTTGAGCGTCTCCACGTCCCTGTTGACCACTTCCCGCTGGTTCACGAAAAAGCGCCCCTGGGCGTCCACGGTGATATCCAGCACCTCCGGCTCTTCGGCCGCGGCGGGAACGGCGGCCTCGGGCAGTTGAACCTTGATCTGGGCCTCTTTCTCGAAGGTGGTCGAAACCATGAAAAAAATGAGCAGCAGGAACACCACGTCGATCAGCGGCGTGAGATTGACCTCCACGGGGGGCCTGCGGTTGGGACGGAGGTTCATGCCCTATTCGTCCCTCTCCCGCTGGCCCTGCATGATCTCGATCATCTTCAGGGCCTCCTCCTCCATGTCCACCACCAGGCGGTCCACCAGGCCGCCAAAATAACGGTGGGCGATAATGGCCGGGATCGCCACCGACAAGCCGGCGGCCGTGGTGATCAGCGCCTTGGAGATGCCGCCGGCCAGCTCCCCCGGATTGCCCACACCCGCTCCCACGATGGCGGCGAACACCTCGATCATGCCGATCACCGTGCCCAGCAATCCCAGCAGCGGCGCAATGGAGGCGATGGTGCCCAGGGTGTTCAGGTAGCGCTCCAGCTCGTGCACGACCTGGCGGCCCACTTCCTCGATGGACTCTTTCATCACCTCCCGGGAGTGCCTGCGGTTGATCAGGCCGGCGGCGAGGATCCTGCCCAGGGGGGAACTGCGCCGGATGACGTCGATTTGCTGACTGGAGAGCTGGCCGTTTTTTTGCAGTTGCCAAACCCTGGCCACCAGGTTCGGGGGAAGCACCCGCCGGCGCCGCAGCACCCACAGGCGCTCGAAGATGACCGCCACGGCAATGACCGAGCACGCGATGATCGGCGCCATCAGCCAACCGCCTGCTTTCACCAGTTCAAGCAATGTTTCTTTCCTTCATTTGGGTTCGATGGGGGAGTCCCGGCGAATTCTATCATCATACGTGACCGGCGCACGACCGGCGGCGTTCCAATAACGCCCGGCCTTCATCCGGTAGGACTCGGGCCCTGATATTCCCGCCCGGGGATCCAGACGAAAGCGGATGGCGCCACGCTCCGCGGTTTGCAGCACCAGGGCGCCGGCGGCCCGCCAGCGCCTCACCACCTCCGGCTGCGGGAACCCATAGCGATTGCCATGACCCGCGGATACGAGCGCATACCGGGGGGATACCGCCTCCAGGAAGCCGCCGGTGGAGGAGGTCCTGCTGCCATGGTGGGGCACCTGGACCAGGTCGGCGGCCAGCAAGTCCGGGACCTTGCGGACCAACAGGCGCTCCACCTCCTCCTCGATGTCGCCCGGCAGCAGGACCCGTCCGGCGTCGTTTTCCACCAGCAGGACGCAGGAGGCATTGTTCCCCCGCCTGCGCTCCCCCACGGCCGGATGCAGGAAACGGAAGCGCACGCCGTCCCAGTCCCACTGCATCCCGTCATGGCATGGCAGGGCCGCCGCCCAGCCGATCTCGCCGGGCTCACCGCTGATCAGCTCCCTCACGGGCACAACCGACGCAAGGGCACGGCCGCCACCGGCATGATCGCTGTCTCCGTTACTCAAAACCAGGCGATCGATATGAGAGACCCCCGCCTGCTTCAGAAAAGGCGCCACCACCGCCGAGCCCGCATCGAAGTCCGCCGAGAAGCGGGGGCCGGCATCGTAAACGAGGGTGTGCCCGTGGGTGCGGACGACGGCGGACAACCCCTGCCCCACATCGAGCAAAGAGAACCAGGCCTCTCCGGGTGCGGGCACCGGCGGGCGCGCCAGCATCATCGGCAGCAGGAACGCCAGGCCCAGCCAGCGGCCCGGCGTCCCGGCGGGGGCCAGCAACAGCAGCACCCCCGGTATCGCCACCAGCCAGATCCAGGCGCCGGCGCCCTTCCCGTCCCAGGCCGCAAACGGCTGATCGGCGGCAAGGCGAAGCAGCCCGACGACGCCGTCCAGCAGCCAGGCAGCGAGGCCCAGCGGCAAGGCGCCAAGGCTGCCGGAAAAGATGGACGACAGAGCCCCCAGCAGCGCCAGGGGGACGATGAACAGCCCGAACAGGGGAACCGCCACCAGGTTGACCAGGGGGCCCAGCAGCGAGACCTGCATCCCCCGGGCCGCCAGCACCGGGGCCAGGCCGATGGCCACCAGCCACTGCACCCGCCCCCATTTGCGCCAGGGGCCATCGCCGGAGAGATGCCCCGAGACTCCAAAAAGGATGACGCCGACGGCGGCGAAGGAGAGCCAGAACCCGGCCGACAGCACCGCCAGGGGGTCGGCGGCGACCACCAGAAAGAGGGCCAGGGCCAGGGTCCGTGAAGGCCGCTGGCACCGCCGCAGCAATACCGCCCCCATCACCACGGCGAGCATGATCAACGCCCGGCGGGCGGGCAGGGCGAATCCGGCCAGGGCGGCATAGAGCAGCGCAGCCGCCAGGGCCAGGCAGGCCGCCGCCTGGGGGGCCGGGGCATGCAGGGTCAGGGAATAAAAACGGCTCCAGAGCCAGCGGAAGAGAAAAAACGCCAGGCCCGCGATCATCCCGACATGCAGGCCCGAAATCGCAATCAGGTGACTGGCGCCGGTACGGGCGAGAATCTCCCGCTGATCCCGGCCGATGCCACTGCGATCGCCGATCACCAGGGCCGTCAGAATCCCGGCGGCCGGCCGGTCCGGCACGGCCCGGGCTATTCTGTCGCGGATGCCCTGGCGCAAACGCTGGAGCGAAAACCATGGGCCGCTCTCCGCCAGCCTCCCGTTGAGCGGCGCCCGCCGCACATAGCCCGTGGCCCGGATCCCTTGCCGGAACAACCAGCCCTCATAATCGAAGCCGCCGGGGTTCATGAAACCATGGGGGCGGCGCAGGCGGGCCTGCAGCCGCCAGCGCTCCCCCACCCTGAGCGCCGGCGCATCCCGATACCAGCTCAGACGAACCAGGCCCGGACCGGGATACTCCACGCCCTCATATCTCAGGCCCTGCACCTCGAACAGGAAGCGCAGGCGGCGGCCGCGCTGCTCCGGCAGGGAGACGACGACACCCTCCAGGTCCAGGTCCTTGCCTTCGAGGGCGGGGGCCAATGAGCCGGACAACAACCAGTGGGCATGCAGCAGCGCCCACAGAAAACCCAGGCCAAAAAACACCGGCAAGCGAACCCGGCGCAGAGGGATGGCGGCCAGCAGGAAAGGGAACAGGCCCGCCCAGGCCAGGGCGGGCAGTTCGGCCTGCTGCTGAAAGCATATAACGCCCGCGACGAAGGCAACGGCCGCCCCGATCATTCCGTCCCTGGAGGTCATGTCCCCGCCTATCTCCGGATCGAACCGTGCAAAAGCATCCGCATCCGCCCCGGGCCGGCGACAGCGCTACGGGGACCCGAAAGCCCGTATGAAATGACAGAAACCGGCCGGTCTTCGGGCGCCGCCATGCCGGGAGACTACTTGGAGAGGGTGCTGATAAATATGATGCACACCACGATTATCACGGCCCAGAGAGCATACATGTAGCTCTTCTCCAGGCCCGCGTCCCCCCTGTCTGGAGAAGGCGTCTCCGCCGGCGTCTCGTCCGGCATGACCGGCGACGGCGGGGCCTTCTGTCCGGACTCCGTTACGCCTTTTTCCACCTGGGCCTCCTCCGGTGCGGCTTCGGGTGCGGCCTTTTTCCGGGCTACCTTTTTCTTGGCCACCTTCTTTTTGGCCACCTTCTTTTTAGCCACTTTTTTCTTCGCCGCTTTTTTCTTGGCGGTCTTTTCGGGCGCCTGCGGTTGTTCTTCGGTTTCGAGAGGCTTTTCGTCTTGGGCCTTCTGGTCTGAATCGGCCATACAGTTGCTCCTGGTATCGTCTGAAAAAGTTGGTGAAGGTTAATTCCCGGGGGAATCTTTGAAATTGATCTATGCCAATTGGCGGGGGCGGATTTCCGGTCTTGGGTCCGGCTGTTACAAGCCTGCCGCCAGTTCGAGCAACAGCCTCTTGGCCTTGTCCATGCCCTGCTCCAGATTGGCCACAATCTCTTCCCAGGCGATGGGGCCATCCCCCCGCCCGGCCGCCCAGTTGGCCACCACGGCGCAGCAGGCATAGCTCAGCTCCAGTTCCCTGGCCAATGCGGCCTCGGGCATGCCCGTCATGCCTACCATGTCGCAGCCGTCCCGCTCCATCCGGTTGATTTCCATGGCCGTTTCCAGACGCGGCCCCTGGGTGGCGCCATAGGTTCCATCCGGAATCGGCTCCAGCTCCGCCGCACGGGCCGCGGCAAGCAGGCGCTCCCGCAGTTCCCCGCAGTATGGCTCGGTGAAATCCACATGGGTGACCGGGGACCGGTCCTGCTCGAAGTAGGTGTGAGCGCGGCCCCAAGTATAGTCGACAATCTGATCGGGTATGGCGATGCAGCCGGGGGCCATGTCCTCACGTATCCCTCCGACGGCGCCCATTGCCACGATGTGATCGACACCGATATCCTTCAGCGCCCGGATGTTGGCCCGGTAGTTGATCTGATGGGGCGGCACACTGTGCTCCGCCCCATGCCGGGGCAGAAACACCACCTCCCGGCCCCCGAGCAATCCATAGGCGAGTGGCGCGGAGGGCTCGCCGAAAGGCGTGGACACCACGCGGCATTCGGTGATTTCCAGTTCTTTGAACCGGGCGAGCCCGGAGCCGCCGATGATTGCGAGTCTTGGCATGGCTGGTCAGGCTGGGGACGAAGGATGGGCGGTCATTGGGTCACCGCGTAGATGCCGGTGGCATTGCGCAAATAGCCTTTGTAGTCCATGCCGTAGCCAAACAGGTAGCGGTCCTCCGCCTCCAGGCCGACGAAATCCGCCTTGAAGCCATTACTGCGGCCATGCCGTTTCCGCACCAGCACGGCGGTGTATACGCCGGTGGCGCCCTGGTTGCGGCAACCCTCGACAATGGCCGCCAGGGTCACGCCTTCATCCAGGATGTCATCGAGGATGAGCACCTCCCTGCCCTCCAGCAGTTCCTCGGGCGGCCGCAGCCAGTGCAGTTCACGGCCGGACATTTCACCCCGGTAGCGGGTGGCGTGGACGTAATCCACCCGCAGGGGAAAGTCCAGCCGGGTCAGCAGATGCCCCGAGGGGATGAGTCCGCCGTTCATTACGCACAGCACTATGGGATCGGAATCCGCAAGCCGGCCGGTAATCTCGGCCGCCATGCGATCCAGGGCGGCCTCCACTTCTTCGCGGGAATAGAGCTGGTCGGCGCTGCGGTATACCGCCATCGCCTCTTCTGCACTGATGGTCATGTTGTTTCCTGTTGTTTTAAATCTAATGGACTAAAGGGTATCAGGGCTAAAGGTCGAGGGATAGGGACAGGGTCTCGTCATATTCCCCGATCATGCGCACGGCGGCCTGCCAGCGGGGATCGAGGTGCATTTCATCCCGGCTGGCCCCATGGCGGCCATGCATGCGCAGCAGGCGCATCTGGGCGACGGGGTCCTTATATTCCTTCAGCGTTTCCAGCACTTGAACGGCGCCCGCGGGATCATTGCAGACCAGCACCATGTCGCAGCCCGCCGCCAGCGCCGCCAGCGCGCGGTCACCATGGCCCCCGGCGGCATCGGCCGCATTCATGGAGAGGTCATCACTGAAAATCGCCCCCTGGAAACGCAGCCGCCCGCGCAGGATATCCTTCAACCAGCGGGCGGAGAATCCCGCCAGCTCGGAGTCGACCTGCTCGTAGACGACATGGGCGGGCATGATGGCCTCGAGCCCGTAGCCGATCATGCGCTCAAAGGGCTGGAGGTCCCCCATGATGTCCTCGCCGCGGCGCCGGTCCACCGGCAGCTCGTGATGGGAGTCCTCCACCACGCCGCCATGTCCGGGGAAGTGTTTGCCCACCGCCGTCATCCCCGCCGCATGGACCCCCTGCATCCAGGCGTGGGCCAATTCCGTGACCACTGCCGGGCGCTGGTGAAAGGCCCGGTCACCAATCACCCGGCCCGCACCGCCACCCAGGTCCAGTACCGGGGCGAAGCTGAAGTCCACGCCGACGGAGCGAAGCTCCGCCGCCATCAGCCAGCCCACCTCGCGGGCCGCCTCGCAGGCATGCCTGCGGTTGGCCTCATACAACTGCCCGAACCAGGCCGCGGGCGGCAACCGGGTAAAACCTTCGCGGAAGCGCTGCACCCGGCCGCCCTCGTGGTCCACCGCCACCAGCAGGGCGGGATCCCGCAACTCATGTATTTCGGAAACCAGCCGATAGAGCTGGTCAGGAGACTGGAAATTGCGGCTGAACAGGATGACGCCACCCGCCGCGGGGTGCAGCAGCATCTCACGCTCCGCAGGCGTGATTTCGGGCCCCTCCAGATCGAGCATCAGGGGTCCGCGGGTCATAATACTGCTCGCTGCGCCATAGTCGTTTGCCGGTCCGTATCAAATTCAATACTTTACAACAGAATGGATGAAAAAAATGCGTCTGATCCCCTTCCTGATCCTGTCCACCCTGCTGGCGCTGCCGGGCCAAACCTTTGCGGAAGAAGAGGAGAAAACCCAACCCGATGAGCCCAAAAAGGCGCTTTACTTCGCCCTCAAGCCCTCGCTCGTGGCGAACATAACGGGTGGAGGCCGGTACGTGCGCGCCGACATCCAGATAATGACCAGCGATGAGGCGCAACTGGAAAACATCAAGCTCCATGCCCCCGCCCTGCGCCATGAGCTCCTGCTGCTTCTGTCGGAGCAGAAAGGCAAGGCCCTCAAGACCCCGGAAGGCAAGGAGGCCTTTCGCAAAAAAGCACTGGAGGCCGTGCAGGCCGTCATCGAAGAACAGACGGGCACAGCCAGTATCGACAATCTGTTTTTCACCAGTTTTTTCGTTCAATAACGGAGCGGGCCGAACGCACATCCAGCCAATCACGCAGGCGGTCCCCCAGCAGGTTGACCGCCAGCACCACCAGCAGGATCGCCAGGCCGGGCGCCAGCACCATGTGGGGCGCCACCAGCATATAGCGGGCGCCATCCCGGATCATGCTGCCCCAGGAGGCCGCCGGCGGCTGCACCCCCAACCCGAGAAATGAAAGACCGGCCTCGGCGATCACGATGCCGGCAATGCCGAAGGTCGCCTCGATGATGAGGGGGGCGGCGATCAGCGGCAGCAGATGGCGGGTTATGATCCGGACATGCCCGGTCCCCAGGGCCACGGCGGCGATCACATGGTCACGGCGCTTGAGAGAGAGGATCTGGGCCCGGGCCAGGCGCGCGTACCCGACCCATCCCACGACGAACAGGGCGATGATGACGTTATCGATGCCAGGCCCCATCACCCCCGCCAGGGCGATGGCCAGCAGGATGCCGGGAAAGGCCAGGAAGACATCGATAATGCGCATCAGCAGCAGGTCCACCCAGCCGCCGGCATAGGCGGCGACGGCCCCGGCCAGCACGCCCACCAGGCTCGAAACCAGCACCACCCCGACGGCCACGACAAAGGAGGTGCGCGCCCCCATCACCAGCCGGTCCAGGATGGGGCGGCCCAGGTCGTCATTGCCCAGCAGATACTCAACGCCGGGACCGGCAAGGATATGGGGCAGATCGATGCGATCGGGCTCCAGGGGCAACAGAGGGCCGGCCAGGGCCATCAGGCACCAAAGCAGCAGGATGCCAACAGGCAGGTATATGCGCATCATGCACCCCGCCTCTGCGTCCTTTGCGTTTTTATAGCGGGATCTGGCAAAACTATCCGCTCCCCAGCCGGATACGGGGATCGATCCAGGCGTAGACCAGATCGGTCAGGGTATTCACCAGCACATAGGCCAGGCTGATCAGGAGCACGCAACCCTGCACCACGGGATAGTCGCGCTTCTGGATGGCCTCCACCAGCAGGGAGCCGATGCCCGGCCAGGAGAAGATGGTCTCGGTAATGACCGCACCGCCCAGCAGCGCCCCCAGCTGGAGCCCCAGCAGGGTTATGACAGGCAGCCAGGCGTTGCGCAACCCATGGCGCCAGATCACCGCCCCTTGGGACAACCCCTTGGCGCGGGCGGTGCGGATAAAGTCCTCGTTCAGCACCTCCAGCAGGCTGCTGCGCACCATGCGCGCCAGGACGGCGGCCAGGGCCGTCCCCAGGGTAACGGCCGGCAGGATGAAGCTGCCCGCCCCTTCACGGCCGCTGACCGGGGTCCAGCCCAGCCACAGGGAAAACACCAGGATCAACATGGGTCCCATCCAGAAGTTGGGGATGGAGACCCCCAGCAGGGAAAAGGCCATGGCCCCGGTGTCCCAGCCCCGGTCCTTGTGCACCGCCGCTAGAATGCCCAGGGGGAGCGCGATGACCACTGCAAACAGCAGGGAGACGCCCGCCAGCTCCAGGGTGGCGGGCAGGCGTTCGGCGAGCATGCCGGCAATGGGCTGGCGGCTGTGCAGAGACGCCCCCAGATCCAGCCGCAGCAATCCCCCGAAGTAATCGGCAAGCTGTATGGCCAGGGGTTGGTTCAATCCCAGGGCGGCCCGCAACGCCTCCCGGTCCGCCGGCCGGGCGGACTCACCCAGCATCACCTCCACCGGATCGCCGGGCACCAGATGGATCAGCAGGAAAACGATACAGACCACGCCGAGCACCACCAGGGCGGCGCTGAGCAGGCGGGAGAGCAGGAAATTGGCCATTTGGGTCTTACCGGATCAGCTGCCGACCACAGGGTCATCCAATATCCACGAGGGTCCCTGTTTCGACCAGATCGAACAGCTCCATGAGATCCCGGTTGCGCATGCGAATGCAGCCATGGGACCTTGGCTCCCCCATGGGCTCCGAATCCGGACAGCCGTGGATGTAGATGAAGCGGCGCAGACTATCCACCCGGCCGCCGCGATTGCGGCCCGGCTCCAGGCCGGTCAGCCAGAGGATGCGGCTCAGTATCCAGTCCCGCTCCGGAAAGGCGGCGCCAAGCGCCGGGCTATAGATTTCACCCGTGGCGCGCCGTCCCACGAATACCGCATTCTCCGGTTGACCGGCGCCGATCTTGATGCGGATGCGGTGCCTTCCCCGCGGCGTGCGCCCGGTGCCCATTTCCTCACCGGGGCCGTTTCGGGCGCTGGAGATGGGATAGCTGCGGACAACCGCGCCCCCCTCGAACAAACACAGGGTCTGCCCGTCCAGGTTGATTTGAATATATTTCGAATCCATTGATCACCAATTCCGGGCCTGCCGCCGGACATGGATCAGGCCATCATAATTCCCATCAGGGGCCAGGCGGTAGCCCCGGATGTCGTTACGGCTGACAAAGACCTGGTTTTCATACCAAAGGGGCACATAGGGCAACTGCTCCAGCAACAGGATCTGCAATTGCCGGTAAAGGGCCGCCTGTCCGGCCAGACCAGAGGCCGCTTCCGCCTGCTCGATCAGCCTGTCGACCCGCGCGTTGCTGAAACGCCCCCGGTTGGCGCCATCCGGCGGGACCGAGTCGCTGTGAAAGACATAGCGGAAGATATCAGGGGTTTTGACGCCCACCCAGGCAAGGCTGTACATCTGGAAGCGCCCGGCCTTGATGTCGCCATAAACCGTCCCCCAGTCGTAGCTGCGCAGCTCCACCTCGATCCCCAGCTCCGCCAACTGGCTCTGGATGACCGTGGCCAGGCGCACCCGGAAGGGATCACTGGAGGTCTTGTAGACCAGCCTCAGGGGATGGGCCCTGTCATAACCCGCCTCAGCCAATAAGGCCCGGGCCCTGGCCGGGGCATACTCATAGGGCTCCAGCCCCTTTGCCCCGGCCCAGTGAGCCGGGGGGAACATGGCCTGGGCCGGCTGGGCCGCACCCTGCATGACATAACGAATAATGGCCTCCCGGTCTATCCCGTGGGCGATGGCCCGCCGCACCGGCAAACGGCCGGTTTGGGCGTCCTGGAGATTGAACCCCAGGTAAGAGAAATTGGAGCCGGCGGCCTGCTCGATCCTGATCCCCTCCTTCCCCTTCAGATAGGCCAGCATCTCCGGCGGCAGATCATTCTGGGCCATATCGATCTCCCCCCGGAGCAGCTTGAGAATCCGCACCGTGGGGTCTTTCACCTGCAGAAACTCGAACCGCTGGCCGTCCCGGCGCCGCTCCAGCACCAGCCTGCCCTCTTGCGGCCAATCCAGGAACCGGAAGGGGCCGCTGCCGACGGGCCGGTTGTGAAAGGGATGGCCCTTATCGATGAGATCCGCCGGCAGGATGCCGATGGCGAGATAAGCGGGAAACAACACATCGGCCCGGTTGAGAAAGAAATCCACCCGGTCCCCGCCCCGCACCTCGATACGCTCGATCATGGCCAGGGTGGCGCGGTGGGGCGAAGCGTTGTCCGGATTCAGGATATAGTCGTAGGTGGCCTTCACATCCCCGGCCGTCAGTCGCCCTCCGCCGTGAAACTCACGCCCGTCTTCTCCCAGGGTAAAACGGTAATGGGTTGGCGTCAGCCGCTCCCAGTCCGCCAGCGCGGGCACCGGCCGGCTGGCGGCATCGAAATCCACCAGCCGCCGGTAGAGCAGCCGGTTGATGCGGCTGGACGTGGCATCGGTGGCATAGCGGGGATCGAGGTTGGCCGGGGCATTGGCAAGCCCCATGCGGATCGCCTCTTGCGTGGGCCGGGCGCAGGCGGCCAGCAGGATCAAACCGCCGAGACAGAAAAGACGCAGGAAGATCGGCACGGTGGCGGATTATCGATTACCGGGTTGCGAGGTAAAAATGACAGACTAGCCTATTGCAGCCCCCAGTTGAATCCCTTCCCGCGGGTCATCGTTTGGCCCTTGCCATGACACCGGCACATGAGACAATGGCCTTTCATGAAAGCATCGGACCAAGTCGTCACCATCCCCGTCAGCGAGCCCCTTTTCCGGGGTGACCGCCGCCTGCGCATTGCCCTGGTCGGGATGCCCAACAGCGGCAAGAGCACCCTGTTCAATGCGGTATCCAGCACCTCGATCCAGACCGGGGAGCTGACCGGCACCGACAAGGCATACGGCGAATGCACCATCCAGATCGGCCTGGATGAAGCGAGCCTGGTGGATCTGCCAAGCATTCGCACCCTGCAGCATCTCGAAAGCGACGACCTGGTCACCCTGAAGTATTTGCTGTGGGGCGACCAGCGGCCGCCCGTTTCCGTGCACGAGCCGACCGAGCCGCCCGCGCCCTTCGCGCCGCCGGATATCATTATTCAAGTGGTCGACGCCACCAGTCTGGAACGCCACCTGGAGCTTACCCTGGAACTGAGCCAGCTCGGCCGGCCCATGGTGCTCGCACTCAATATGATGGATGAGGCCAGGCAGAAGGGGCTGCACATCAACACCAATACCCTGGGCAAGCGCCTGGGCATACCCGTGGTGCCCACCGTCGCCCTGCGGGGACATGGCATTTCCGCCCTTTTTGCAACGGCGGTCAGTACCGTGCGCCAGCGGGCATGCCCCCTGCCGCAGCCGCCCAGCCCCCATATCAGCGACAGCCTCAAACCCCTGGCCGACGCCTTGAACCGCTCTGAACTGCACGAGGCCTTCCGCGTGCCCCATCCATTTCTGGTCATGCAGCTGGCCGGCGGCGACGGCTACTTTATGCAGGAAATGCAACAGCACTTCCCCGAACTGCTGCCACGACTGCAACAGCAACGCCTCGCGATAGAGCAGACCCTGCCCCGCTCCCTCGATGACGAATTGCATGCAGACCGTCACCATCAGGCGGCAAGCCTGTTCGAAGCGGCGGCCAGGCTGGGGGCCCCGTCCGAGGGACAGGGTTGGCGCTACTGGCTCGACGAGCTGTTTCTGCACCCCCAGTGGGGCCTGCTCGGCAGCCTGGCGGTCTTCGCCACGGTGCTGTTCGTGGTCTTCGAGGTAAGCACCTGGCTCGATACCATGACCGCCGCGAGGCTGGTCGAGTGGGTGGCGCAGTGGCAGCCCGAGTCCCTCGGCGGGGTCATAGGCCGCGCCGTTGCCGATGGCATCATCGGGCTGATCGGCATCGTCGTGCCCTTTATGATCCCCCTGGTATTGCTGCTGGTGTTCCTGGAAAAGGCCGGCATCATGCACCGCATCGCCTTTGTCGTCGACCGGGGTTTCCACCGTATCGGCCTGCACGGCGAGGTCGCGGTTCAGATGCTGCTGGGTTTGGGCTGCAATGTGCCGGCGATCTCGGCCGTCTCCAGAAGCAGCGGCGGCCGCGAACGTGTCATCGCCTCTTTGCTGATCACCTTCGTCCCCTGCTCCGCGCGTTCGGCCATCATCCTTGCGCTGGGTGGAAAATACCTTGGAGGCCTGGGGGTCTTCGCGGTCTTCATGCTGACCATAGTCGTGATTGCGGTGATGGGAAATCTGCTGACCCGCCGCTATCCTTACAGCGGACCCGGCCTGGTGCAGGAGATTCCGCCCTACACCCTGCCCCACTGGCGTTCGCTGCTGCACAGCACCTGGGCGCAGACCAGCGATATCCTCACCATCGTCACCCCTTTGCTGATCGGCGGCAGCGTGGTGCTGGCACTGCTCAGCTATATCGGCGGCGACGCTATCGTAAACAGCCTGCTTACACCGATCACCAGTTGGTGGCTGGGCCTGCCGGCGGTGCTGGGGGTTCCGATCCTGTTCGGCATCCTGCGCAAGGAACTGTCACTGTTGATGATATACCAGGCCCTGGGCACCTTTGAAATCAGCACTCATCTGGATTGGGTGCAAATCACCACCTTCCTCATCTTCCTGACCTTCTATATCCCCTGCATATCCACCTTTGCGGTAATGCTCAAGACCCTCGGCCGCAAGGATGCATGGTTCTCGATCGCTTTATCGGTTTGCACTGCGCTGCTGGTCAGCGGGGTCATTCGCCTGCTGCTGGAAACCACAAGGTATTTTTTCGCTTAAGGAAGGCCTGGGATTTTCACCAGACGAAATCACTTTCTTTCTTGGTAATCACGCCCCCCATAAGATCACCGAAATTATCGGGCAGCATAATAAGATAACCCTGTTTTCCACGTCTTCTCAGCATTTCCGGCAGCGCATTCCTTTGGGCATGGGCGGAACCGGCCAGAACGACCATCATCTCATCCGAGGTATCGAGAAAGCCGGCGATCTGCTTTGCCATAAAGGCCTCCCTGAAGCGCTGTGTATCGCACAAACGATTAAAGTCTCCCTTATGGCTGAGCCTGCCCAGATAGGTGCGCATCGCCAATGCATACTCGGTTTCCTGGGCGCAACTTCTGAATTTCAGATCCCTCAATGTTCTGACCAACTCGGCGCCGACCCCGTATTTCGATATTTTCTGAAATCTCTCCCTGGACAGGTTCAGCCCGACGAGGCGGATCCCATGCCCGCGCGCATAGGTGAAAATATCCTGATAATAGGCATAGGGAACCGCCCACATATCATCGAACGCCCTGGCGAACTGCTCTTCGCTTATCCTCCCTCTCACCCAGTCATCCAAAAGGGGCTGAGATGAGGCGGGCGCCATCTCCAGGCCCACCGCCAGGGGCCTGCCGCTCTCCTGGAGCCGGCGAATAACCTCCAGTTGCATGGCATGATCAATATCACTGTCATGGGTCTCTCCAACGAATATCACGGGGTGGCTGCCGAGACGGCCGGGCAACGCTTTTGTGGGGACAGACGACTTTGAATCCAGGTCATAAAAGGTCTCCGGCAGCATTGCGCAACTGGATAGAACCAACCCGGCGCAGAGATACCCCATGTGGAGTATCCATGATTTTTTGAGCAGACTATTGACCATAGGGGTATATTCAATGTCTCCGGTTGCCCATCTTTATCAATTAAGGACCATTCCATGATGCCTGAAGGCCTTGATCTCGAAGCATACCAGCGCCGTCTGTTGCACCAGCGGGATGAATTGCTCGGCCTTGAGGAAGCCGGCGATGAAGCCGCAAAAACCGTAACGCTCGATCAAACCTGTGTAGGGCGCCTGTCAAGAATGGATGCCCTTCAGGGCCAGGCCATGTCCCTTGAAATGAAAAGGCGCCGGCAAATTGAGCTGCAAAAAATCTCCGCCGCGCTTCGCCGCATCGATAAGGGTGACTATGGCTATTGCCTGGGTTGTGATGAACAAATCCCTGTAAAACGCCTTGAAATCGACCCTGCCACCTCTCTATGCATCAGCTGCGCAGAAAAGTCCGAAAAGCACTGATGCCGGCATAATCCGCTATTCTGTTCAGCTCATTTTACGATGCGGTAACAGGGTGAATACTTCTTACCTGGCAGCTTCATGCGGTGTTGTGCAACGAAGGATGCCAATAAATCATCCATCGGCCCCATGACGGATGGATCACCCCGGATCTCAAAGTGCCCATGCTGCTCGATTGCGCGGATTCCATCGTCTTTGACATTGCCGGCAACGACGCCTGAAAAGGCGCGGCGCAGATTGGCGGCAAGCAGGTGGCTTTCCTGATTCTTGTGCAACTCGAGATTCAGCATGTTTTCGTGGGTTGGCGCAAATGTCTTCTGAAACTCCTTCTCAATCTTCAGCAACCAGGCGAAATAATATGCATCGCTTGTTTTCCGGCGGAAATTACGCACTTCCCTGATACCTTCCTGGATTTCCCGCGCTACGGCCGCCGGGTCATCAATGATGATTTTGTAACGCCTCCGGGCCTGCTTGCCCAGTGTCGCGGCAATGAATTTATCAATTCCGTCAAAGTATCCCTTTGAACTGGCCGGCCCCGTAAATATGAGGGGGAAGGGTATCTTGTCATTATCCGGATGAAGCAGGATGCCGAGGATATATAGAATTTCTTCGGCAGTGCCGGCGCCGCCCGGAAAAACCACTATGCCGTGGCCTATGCGCACGAAGGCCTCCAGGCGTTTTTCGATATCCGGCAGAATGACCAGATCGTTGACGATTGGGTTTGGTGACTCCGCGGCTATGATGCCGGGTTCGGTGACGCCGATGTACTGCCCGTTGTTGATGCGCTGTTTTGCATGCCCGATGGCCGCCCCCTTCATCGGGCCTTTCATCGCCCCGGGACCGCAACCTGTGCAGACATCCAGTCCGCGCAGCCCCATTTCATGGCCAACCTCTTTTGAATAATCATATTCCTTGCGCACGATGGAATGGCCTCCCCAGCACACCACAAGGTTTGGCTTCGTTCTCGGCCGCAGGATATCGGCATTGCGCAGAATATGGAAAACCGCGTTGGTAATGCCCTCGGACGATTCCATGTTGAAATTGGGATTTCCATTGATCTCATTGTTGACATAAATGATATCGCGCAATACGGCAAACAGATGCTCGCTGATGCCCTTGATCATCCTGCCGTCGACAAAGGCGCTGGCGGGGGCCCCCTTGACTTCCAGTTTTATGCCACGCGCCTGCCGGATAACGCGAATATCAAAAGACTTATAGCGTTCCAGCAATTCCTTTCCATCATCCAGGTTGTTACCACAATTGAGCACCGCCAGCGAACAATTGCGGAAGGTGCTGTATAAGCCGCCCTGGCTTGTATCAAGCAGCTTGCTGACCTCTACCTCCGCCAGAACGTCCAAATGGCCGACCGGTGTTATGCGTGCGTCCACTACATCATATTTCATAACGGCCTTTACCGGGAACGACTGGTCATCATGTTGCGTCCGTCATTGGTGAAAAGAGATTCAAGGGCTATTCCGGCACCTCTTTCCAAACGCGCATCCTGGTTTTTTTCAGGATATGGCAGCGGTTACAGTTCTTGAAGGTTTCGGGAGGAAAGGACACCTTGCCATGGCATTTCCCGCAGTATTTGCCCTCGATGATATTTCCCATGGTGAAATTGCTGCTTCCCCTCTTTTTCTTGAAGGGCTCTGGGTGGCAGCTGTCACAGTTCAGCCAATAGGTATGCATGCCATGTGGAAATATGACATCCGGTATTTGGGCTATTTTCGTGCGGAAAACCATCATGTTGGCCAGGTAGCCTTCATACTCGTCCTCCTCGCCTGTAAGCGAGCCTCTGGGGCGAATGAGGCCATCCGTCACCGCCTTGTTCCAGTTGACAAAACCGGAATGATCCTTGGGCAGGACATCGAATGCCGGGGGGGCGCCGGAATAGGCTTCCAACTTCTTGGACAACCCCTGGATATCGATGTTGCCCACATATACTCTGAGCAAGGACTCCTGTTCCGCATCGCACCCCTTGCCCAGAAAATTCCTGCAAATGTCTGTCAGGCCCCCTTTTGGCTCAAACCCCAGTGATTGCGCAAAGGCCGACGCCATGAAACCGGAAAGAAGCACCCCCAAAACGAGTGGAACAATATATCTGCGCATGGCTGTCAACCTTATTAAATCTGGTGTTTGAAAGGGGCTGGCGAATACCTTTTCACAGTGCCGGCAATATTCCGGTATTGCCCTGTCTATGAAAAGTGTAGACCAAAGAATATTGATACAGAGGCGCGGGGCGGGAAAACAACCGGCCAGGGCGGCTACCAGGCCAATTCCATTCGACCGGGCCGGACTGGGGTGAGATCCAGCATGACCGTCCCCGCATCGTTCGCCTTGATATTCGCGGAATAGGATTTTCCGTTTACTTTCAGCACGGCCAGTGACGGCAAGCCCAGCACATAAAGGGATTTTTTGTCTCCCGCATAATCAAAGGCCAACCGCCCCTGGAACCGCCGATCGGAGAATATTGCCAGGCTGTCCGGTGTTATAACGCCACGCGCATCCGTTTCGCCGAGGGCGAGCGGTTGTATTTCGCCCGGCCGGTCCTTGTCCAGGCCGGGGGACAGCACATGCAGGAAATGGTCATTCAGGCGGTCGCCCCCGGGCTGGACCTCGATACGCCATGCCCCCGTATCGAACCAGGGTTTCAGATTGGCACCGTCCTGCATGTTTTTGCCGTCCAGGTCGGCATCGTCGCCGTCCGTCTCGACATAGAAGCGGTAATCCGGGCCGCCAACCAGGCGCATGACGGCATCTTCGGGGTATACCCGGTCCAAGCGCAGGCGCCCCCGCCCGTTGGCCACCCTGGCGACTGCCGCCCCGGTCTCCAGGATGCCATTTTTGGCATTCCCCTTGAGCACCCGCAGGCCTTCCATGTCGGGACGTTCCACCGTGTGCAGCAGCCATTTCTTTCTATAGCCGGCCCGGGTGCTGACCACATGGTCGTGAACGAGCAGCCGGTCCTCCGGGTAGAGATAGAGCAGTTCACGCACCACCTTGCTCACCTTGCCCCCGGAGCCGCCGGTATCGAATACGGGATTGTTATAGGCCGGGGTCAGATCCACTGCGATATAGGCGTATTCGTTGTCCTCGTAATGAAACGCAAGCAGTTGCCCGCCTTCGAGATGCTGCCCCGAGCCCCGGTTTTCCATCCAGTGGCCGGGGCTGGTGATGGCGCTGCCGGTGGGCAGGACGATACGCTGGCCGCCGGCGGCGACATTGGGTTTGAAATGGCGGTTTGGCCGAACGGTTTCATCCGGCCGCAGAATCAGGAGGGAGTTCTTCGCCACGGTGCGAATATAGTAATTCAGCCGGTGCTCGCCAAAAAATCTGCCGTAGGTGCCGCTGGTGACCGCCAGGGGCGCACCTTTGAACAGGGTAAAATGTCCCGCATCGTAATGGCCGTGGTGAGTAAAGCTGTGGCCGCCGCGAAAACTGATGAAGGTGTCGTCCCGGCCCCAGCCGGAGCGGATATAAGCCAGATTGAGGGCGCGCTCTCCAAAGATCTCCGCCCGTGGCAGCCGGTCATCCAGCCTGTCGAGACTCGCCTTCTTCTCGGGAAGGAGGCGCGGCACAGTGGGGTCATTGAATAACCGGAAGCCCCAGCGGTAGCCCTCAAAGTAGCTGTCCCTGCCGTGCAACCCGCCGAGAAACCGGGAGTAGCGCACGAACAGGGAGTTGCGGGTCATGGAGGCGATGATATCCATGACCCGCCGGGTTTCGTCTTTGAGATCGACCCTCGGCCCCTCATCGCCAAACCCCTCGATCCGGTTGTCCGGCCGGGTGGCGTACAGATGCCAAAGCCCGATGCGGTTGAAGAGCGCACGTATCTCCTCCGCCCTGACCGCCTCGTTCAGCCCGTTCAAATAGGCCGCGCCGGCCAGCGCCAGGGGGAAGGCCCGGTTGTTGATCCAATAATTGTATCCTTCCGGCCAGGCCTCGGTCAGTTCCAGGGCGCGCACGACATTGAGGAAATGAGCCTGGGCCTGGGTGATGAGATCGCGCAGCTCGCGGCTGTCGGGGTCCAGCACCACCGCGCATAGCCAGGCCTGGGCGGCCAGGGTTGCCCGCCCGTGCCAGAGCGAAGCGGAATCACCGTTCAGCAACACCAGGTAATCCCACAGCGCCTGGTGGATTTTCTTCCTGACCAATGCCTTGGCGTCATCGCCAAAACCGTCGTAACCGGCCAGGAAATCGTAGGCGAAGGCCAGCTTCCAGCCGTTGCCGTACTCCCCGGAGGGATTGGGTTTGTTCAGCCGGTAGCCGACCATGGCAGCGACGGCCTTTTTGGCCAGATCCTCGTTGCCCGTCGTATACCAACAGGCCGCCTGGCCCATGACACCGCCACCGCCACAGGACTCCAGGAACGCTATCCCATGGTCCTCGTAGGCCTGCTTGCGCACCTCCATCATGGCCAGACGCTCCTCGTCCGTCGCATTGGCCAGATCGGGGAACAGAATCCTCGGATGCCCATCGCGCAGAAAACCGTCGAAGCGGTGCCGGGAAAAGGCCGGCGAGGGGCCGACCAGGCCCCTCACCCATGCGCCTTCGATGCCGGATTTCTCGGCGGCCGCCAACACGAATTGCCGGGGAGTCAGATCGAAATGCCGCAGAATGTAATAGCCACCGGACAGGGCCGCCCCCAGGGAAAGGGCGCCACCGACTGTCAAAAAAAGCGCCAAGCGCCGCAGTCCGCGTGATCTGCGGCTGCGTCTTCTTCTACGTTTGCGCGGCATTAGAGCGAATCCTTCCTCAAAGCCCGAAAACGGTCCGGGCAACAAAAAGGGGGGAGGATATCCATTTCAGACTCAGATTCTAAGGCGTTTTATTCTTGCGCTCAATCAACTCATGAACATATTTGACGGGGATGGCGTAACTGATCCCGGTGGGATTTTCCAGGGCCGACTCCTTGGTATCTTTCACCAGCACGCTGTTCACCACGCCGATCACCCGCCCGGTATCGGGCTCGTACAGGGGGCTGCCGCTGTTGCCGGGATAGGCCGTGGCATCGAGCTGAAACACATCGAAGGGGGCCTTCATGCGGCGGATGTGCTTCACATCCAGCTTGCGCGAATTCATCATGGGAATCACGATGGGAGTTATGGCGGAAACAATGCCCCGGTGCGTCACCGGGTAGAGCCCCAGCACCATGCCGATGGGAAAGCCCGTGAAGGCGAACAGCTCCCCCTCCCGCACGCTGGAGGCATCGCCCAGCTTCATGGCGGGCAACGGCCTGCCCGTAATCTCCAGCAGGGCCAGATCATGGACGGGGTCCGAGGCCACGATCTTCGCCTTACGGCCCCTGGCGTTTTTGCCCTGGCCGGCAAAGACCGCCAGGGCTTCCATGCGGTCATAATCCATGGTCCGCGGGATCACATGATGATTCGTTATCACATGCCGCCCGTCATCGACGACAAACCCCGTCCCCCTGAACAGCGCCTTGGGACTGCGGGTCGGCAGCACGGTGCCCACCGCCACGATACTGGGACGGATCAGCAGGACGGTATCGGGAAGCCCTGCCGCCCCCCCAATCAATGGCCATGCGCCGAGAACCAGCAGGCTGGCTATACACCACGCTTTGATTGGCAGGTTGCTATGGCTCCGAAGCATGCAAATCCATGAACTACTCGACCAGGCCTTTCCCTGTCAGCATAATCCTATAGCTCCAATAGATGGTTTAATTTGGGATCCACCCAAACTTGATGCTACTGAGGGCAATCATACGCAGTTAAAGTTCCTGTTGCAGCCTCACTACCGCCGTTACAAAACGAATAGTTAGTATTGTCGGCTGAATGAACCGTAAAACAGTAAGTTCCACTGGGATAGGCGTAACAGACTCTTGTGCCACCACTCTCCACATACCAAGTACCCACCTTGTGTGTAGGATCAATCGGATCGGATGGTCCTTTGGCCAGTTCCCACAGATCACCGTTGGCACAGTGAACCTCCTGCCACCGATTCGAACCTGCGGAACCATCGATCAGTTGCCCTGAAAGCTTTGGCTGGAGATCGGTAATTTGGGTGGCCCCACAGCCGGCAACTGCATCACCCATGCCCCAGCCCAGTAGCAGCATGCCAACAATAACTATCCTCTTCATGATTTTGTCTCCCAATTTGAATTCACCCCATCGCCGATACTAATCATACCCCGGATGGCATGCAAGGACCGTGGTGGGAAGCCAATTCCCCCGGGCATATGGGAACCGGGGTCCCGCGCAAACACGCCGCCGGATAGAGGCAAATCCCATGAGGGCGATTCAGCGCGCCCCGCCGGCATGCCGGCGGGTCAGCAGGCCCGCGCAAAAGGCCCCCAGGTAGAACAGCATCGAAAGCCGCGCCGTATCCATGGTGCTGCCCAGCAGGCCCACCGTGAGAAACGCCGTCAGGGCGCCGGCAAACGCCGTCGCCCGCATATTTCCACCCGGCAGGACCGGCCACAGGACCCTCGCAACCGCAATCAGCAGAACCGCCAGCGCCGCCAGTCCCAGCACGCCCTGCGCAAAATACATCTCCAGCTCCTGCTGGTGGATGTGCCAGGCCAGGTCCTGATCGGTAATGAATAACCAGCGTGCGGCGCCCTCGCTGAAATCACCATTCGCCAGCAGCTCGCGGCCATCGGCCGCCTTGAGGCTGACATCATCCAGGTCGATAGCGCCTTTCGCGCCCGGGTTATACAGCGACAGCTTCACCGGGCGATGCGGCCAGCCCCCGCCGCCACCCAGCTTTCCGGCATTCAGCAGCGCGGTCACGGTTTCCCACTCGCCCGCCCTTGCTTTCGGGGTGAAGCGCCGGGAGACACATCCAAAGGAGTAGAGCAGCGCCTTCTCGCACAGGGAAACGCTCAGGGCGGCTTTACCGTAGGGTTGGCGTATGCGCGCGGAAAGCCTGTAGCGCCCGCCGGGTTCGACATCCACGAGCTGATCGAGATACGCCATCTCACCCCCGCCCAATCTCAGATATGGATTGCCGCTGTCATGCATCAGGCTGAAGGTCCCCGGGGGCCTGGCGCTGTCCGCCCGCAAGAGATAAAGTGACGGGTATTGCCCGAAACCCATTCCCATCAAAGCGGCCACCGGCCCATTGTCCATCAGCCCGAGGGCCCGCGCCCAATGGGCCTCACGGGAGGCCAGATCCCCGGCGGCGCGCGCCAGCCGGTACTGGGCGAAGCCGCCGGAAACTATGGGGATGGCAACCGCAACCGAGGCCGCCGCCAGCCCCGCGAGGGCCAATCCACGGTAACGAAGGGCCCCTGTACGCAGGCACAGTGCCCCCAGAATCACCAAAACCAGTCCAGCGGCAAAACCCGCGTAGCCACCGCGCGAAAAGGTCACCATCATGGCGTAGCTGGCCAGCGCCACGAGTCCGAGACCGGCCAGTTTCAGCGGCCAGCCGCGCTGCATGAGCACCCAGGCGGCCAGCGCCGGAAAGGCGAATGCGATGAACGCCTCGATATAGGCGCCGCCCGTATGCATGCTGGAGAAGGTTCCCGTCACCCGGAATATGTTTTCAAAATCACCCAGCCCCACAAACACATGGCGCTCCCACAGCACAACCAGCGTCAGGGCGGCCAAGCCGGCGACGAGACCGTTCAGTATCCGGCGTTGGGCTGCATCCCATTCCTCCCGCGGCACGCGCCGCAGGAGGGGCACAATCAAAAGCGCCCACAACAGCCCCTTGCCGACGAACCAGGCCTCGAGCGGAGAATGGGAACTGTCGGAAACGGCGCCATCCCAATCCAGCAAAGGCCAGATGCCGCGCGCCGTGGACAACGCCCAGGTCAGCCACAACAGGCCCACGGCGGCCGGCATCAGTGGATGAGGCCAGGGCAGGGGCTTGATTGCCCGGCCGCGCCAATAGCCCAGGGCCAGGGTCACGAGAACCACCAGGTCGAATTCATCGAGCAAAAGCCGGCCTGTGACAGGACTGAGATCCAGGACGGGCAACAGGGCCGGCACCATGAAAAGCCAGAACGAGGGCCGGCGCCACAACAGCACGGCATAGCCCGCCAGCAGCAGCGCCAGCCATGGCGCGCCCACCGGATAAGCCGCCACGCCTGAAACAGCGGCAAGCGCCAGGGCGATACCGGCCAGGGCGGGGACCGGGCGCAGAGACCCCCGCTCCACAGCGGGCGCCCGGGCCGGAGGCACAACCGGTTCCATGCCTCTCCCGGGCCCGGGCCGGGCCCCGGTCAAGATGCGTTCAACCCAACAGGCAAGCGTATAGGTGAAGGCCGCACTGCCGGCCCCGATCAACAGATTCGTAAAATCCGGATGTTGAGAGGGAACCATCAGCTTGCCCAACTCGATGGGCAGGGCCAGCATGACCGCCCAGGGCACCGGGGCCAACGCCCGCCTGCGCCTCACCGGCGCCACCACCAGTTGCCGCGCCCAGATGGCAAGGCCTACCGGGGCATACATGCAGGCTTGCGCAAGCAGGCTGGCCATGGCCACCGGCTCGCTCGTGTAATAATGGTAATAAAAGGGCATCAGCCGGACCTCGGCGAGGCGGGCCAGCGCCTTGTCCAGCGGCAACCAGGATGCCGAGAACCAGCCGCCGAGGGCGGCCAGCAACAACAGGTATGGAAGGACGGCGAAAAGAGCCGTGCGCCAGACAATCCGTGCAATCCACGCCGGTCCATAGTGGCGGAGGGCATTGCCTGCTGCAAGCCCGGCCACGAGCCCGACTCCCCGCAGCAATACCGAAAGGCCCTGACTGGTGCCCGAGGCAATAAAGAGCTGCAAGACCTCCAGCACCGCGCCCAGCAAGACGCCGGCCACGAAGATGCGCCGGTAACTGGCGGCCGGCGCGGCCAGGGCGACAAGCATGCCCAGGGGGGCAATGGCCACCACCTCCGCGGCCTGGCGTGCGGCGCAACGCAACCCATCGGCGCAACCACCCGCGATCAGCCAGCCCTGGGAGCCGGAGGCAAGCTTCCATTCGAGCTCGCTCATGGAGACGATAAAATCATAGGGAAAAAGAGACAAGGCGACATACAGCAGGCCATAGACGGCGATCGCGGCAAACACCGACTGGCGGCCGCCTGCTGTAAAGGCATCCAGCAGCCGTGCTATTCGCCATCGCCCGAGAGACCAAAGGGCGATGCCTCCGAGCGTGCCCAGTGTTTCCGCCAGCAGGTCATTCAGGGAAACGGTGCGCGGCGCGAAGAAAAGCTGGGTGAATTCGACCGCCACGGCAACGGCGATGCAGATCACGAAAACGAAAACGGCCGCCAGATGCCGAAATGCGCTCACGGACCGCATGCGCATGATCCAGGCGCAGCCCAGGAAGGCCAAAGGGACATAAAGCACAATATTGGCCACCCAGTCGGCCCGCGAAACAACCCCCAGGCTCAGATACCGGATCGTGGTGAACGCCCGTATCGCTTCATCCAATGTGCGGTCACGATACTCAAACGGCACCAGGCTTCCGTAAACGACGAAGGCAAGGTAGGCCAGGAAGGCCACAAATGCATGCCGGCGGTCCAGTGCAGAGAGGTTCATCTCGGACTGATTCTTTGCCTTTTCAGCTTACAGCACGCGAGGCATATAACCGTTCATAGGCCTGCACCATGGCATCCAGTGTGAATTCCCGTTCAAACTTTTGCCGCCCTGATGCCCCCATGCGCCTCGCCTTATCGGCATCGTCCAACAGCTCCATCATTGCCTTCGCCAAAGCCTCCGGCTGACCGGAGGGCACAATCAAGCCATTCACGCCATGCTCGACAACCTCGGAATTGCCGCCAACATCGGTGGCTATTATCGGCCTGGCGGCGGCGCAGGCCTCGATCAAGGTAAGCGACAAGCCTTCACTGCGGGAGCACAGCACAAACAAATCAAGCAGATGCAATAAGTCCGGCACATCCTGCCGGGCCCCCAGAAAACGGACATTCGCTTCAAGCCCCAGGGCCTTGGTTTGGGATTCCAGATCCCCACGCAATGGCCCATCCCCAATGACAAGCAACACCGAACTTGGTCTGGCGGCCACCACCTGCTGCATCGCCTTTAGCAAAACAGCGTGATTCTTGATCGGATCGAGACGCGCAACGATGCCGATGACGACCTGATCTTCCTTCAGGCCCAGGGCACTTCGCAATTCCAACTCATCCGCCGCCAGGCCAAAGCGCGCGCCATCGATCCCGTTATGGATGGTGGTTATTCTATTCCCGGCAATCCCTTCTTCCTCGACCAGAAAGCGCTTGCCAAAATCAGCCACCGTGACGACCTTGTCCACCAGTCTCGATAACATCCTGTTGGCAAACCTGACCTTCTTGCTCGAAGAAAAATCCCTGCCGTGCTCGGTGTATATAATGCCTGGCGTTCCGGCAAGCTTACCGGCTATGGCTCCATAAAAAAAAGCGGTGGGATTATGCAAATGCAGGATCTGCGTGTTTTGCTTGCGCAGAAATTTGGCGAGCCTGATGATATAAGAAAAATCCACACCGGGATTTCTTTTTAGCAGATGGACCTCGATACCCTTTTCCGTCAGTCGCGGCGCCAGGCTTCCCAGGGTATCAAAGCAACATACGGAGGAATGGTAGCGTTCACGATCCAGCCGTTTCAGGAGATTGATCACCATGATCTCCAATCCCCCGATATCCAGGCCCTGTATCAGGTGAAGAACGTTGACCAACTTGCTTTGCATATCAACATTCCACCCTCACAGCCGGACAGCCCATAGCCAGGCAGGCAATACTTCAATACCCCCAGCATCTGTTTCAATGAGTTCTTCCTGATCGAGCGTAAGTATCGTTCCCCGCTGAATTCCCGTTTCTTTCATGGCCGCTGTCAAACCCCGCACTTCACGCCTCCGCGTACCGGCATCACGTATACCAAGCGACACCTGGTAAAGCGCTTGCTCCCCATTTCGGGCAGTTGTTATAAAATCCACTTCCAGGCCAGCCTCCGTCCGGTAATACTCAATACTTAACCCTTGTCGCCGCAGTTCCATGAATACGAAGCTCTCCAACAACCGGCCCCAATCTGATTGAGGCCGGTGTAAAAACGCATTCGCCATACCTGTATCGATAATGTATACCTTACGTGGGTTGACCCGTTTCACACGCTCTGACCGGGCATGAATAGAAACCGGATAGATAAGATAGGCATCACTCAAATATTCAAAATACTCATGCAGCGTATTCTTGCCACAGGAGACACCTTGCGATTTCAGATCATTATGGAACTTGTTCACGCTAAACAACGTAGCTGGAGTACCGAGCAGGTGGCGGATCAGGTAACGCAATGGCAGGATATTACCCACCTGATAGCGCTCAACGATGTCACGCAGGATAACCACATCCACATACTCCTGCAGGATGCGTATTCGGTACTCATCGGCCAGCGCCTGTACCTCGGGAAATCCCCCTCTGACTAAATAACGGCGCATGCGGTTCTCCAGTAACGCACGTTTCTTTGCTCCAGGGCGTGGTGCTGTAATTTGTGCTATCCCCTCATGCGCCAAACTCTCCCGGAAACTGAATGGAAAGATCTCGGTGCAAATAGAGCGCCCACGCAACGTTGTGGCAATCTCCCGGCTGAGCAACTTAGCCGATGAACCTGTAACAACGATCTGTACCGGCTCAGTATCGAGCAGCCGCCGCACCCAGGTCTCCCAACCTGGGATATTCTGGATTTCATCAAAGAAAAAATAACACGTACGGTCGCGGTGTTCTGGGAATAGCCTGTAGTAGGCCTCATTTATCCCGCCTAACTCCGATGCGCCCAAAGGCAACAGACGCTCATCATCGAAATTCAGATAGAGCATTGCCTGCTTGGGCACACCCTGGTCCAGATAGCGCTGCATAGTCTGGAACAGGCAATACGTCTTCCCCGTCCGGCGCATGCCGATTACTGCATCAATCTTGCCCGAAAGGGCCGGAAGAGCAACTTCGCGGAGGGTCAAATCCGGCAGCGGGCGTTCGTGGAAATCGACAACAAGTTGCTCGAAGATCGCGTCCATGCCTAAACATTATCTCTTTATAAGAGATAATACAATACAAATTTGTACTTTATTGAGAGACAGGCTTGCTCTCTGGTGCAAGGCCTACACCGCAGATTTCCCTCGAGGGCGGGGAGCCTCATCCGCGCTTAAAAGCGCCCCCACAAGCCACTGAATTTAAGGGTGTTTTTGTAGCAGCAGCATTATTAACACAATGACCGCCCCCCTAAGCCTCTAGTACTCTGTCAACCTGATAATTTAGGATACAAAAACATTTAACCGCAGAGGACGCAGAGGTGCGCAGAGAAATGAAATGC
Source organism: Sedimenticola sp. (assembly GCA_011051655.1). Lineage (GTDB taxonomy): Bacteria > Pseudomonadota > Gammaproteobacteria > Chromatiales > Chromatiaceae > DRKS01. The sequence continues at coordinate 61 of DRKS01000042.1, read as the reverse complement.
TAGCCAGCTTATTGATAATAAATAAAAACCTCTGCGAATCTCTGCGTCCTCTGCGGTTAAT
>DRKS01000041.1 GCA_011051655.1 Sedimenticola sp. | reverse complement strand
ATTAACCGCAGAGGACGCAGAGATTCGCAGAGGTTTTTATTTATTATCAATAAGCTGGCTAGCATTTCATTTCTCTGCGCACCTCTGCGTCCTCTGCGGTTAAATGTTTTTGTATCCTAAATTATCAGGTTGACAGAGTACTAGATAACCCGGGAAAACTTGGTGTCCGTCTTCTGCTTCAGGTAGTAGTCGAACACCATGCAGATGTTGCGGATCAGCAGCCGGCCCCGGGGCAGCACCCGTATGCCCTTGTCATCCAGCGCCAGCAGGCCGTCCTCCGCCATCCCCTGGAGCTGCTCCAGCTCTGGCCTGAAGTAGTCGGCGAACCGGATACCACGTTCGGACTCGATCCTGGCGAAATCCAGCACGAAGTGACAAATCAACCGGGTGATCACATCCCGGCGGATCAGGTCGTCCCGGCTCAGGTCGAAGCCCCGGAACACCGCCAGTTCGCCGGCATCGATACGGGCATAATATTCATCCAGGGTGCGCATGTTCTGGCTGTAGGTGTCCCCCACCATGCCGATGGAGGTGACCCCCAGGCCGATCAGATCACAATTGGCGTGGGTGGAATAGCCCTGGAAGTTGCGGTACAGGGTCCCGTCCTGCTGGGCGATGGTCAGCTCGTCGTCCGGGCGGGCAAAGTGGTCCATCCCGATATAGACATAGCCCGCCGCCGACAGCCGGTCGATGGTCAGCCGGAAGATATCCAGTTTCTCCGCGGGGCTGGGCACATCCTCGGGGTTGATGCGCCGCTGGGGCATGAAGCGCTCCGGCAGATGGGCATAGTTGAAGACCGACAGCCGGTCCGGCCCCACATCGATGACGCGGTCCAGCGTGGTCTTGAAACTCTCCACCGACTGAAACGGCAGGCCGTACATCAGATCCACGCTGATGGAGCGAAAGCCCTCCTTGCGGGCGGCGTTGAGCACCTCCATGGTCTGCTGCTCCGATTGCAGGCGGTTGACCGCCTTCTGCACCCGCTCGTCGAAATCCTGCACCCCCAGGCTCATGCGGTTCAGGCCGATCTCGCGCAACAGGGCGATGGTCTCGGCGCTGGCTTCCCGCGGATCCACTTCGATGGAGTACTCACCGCTGTCGTCATCCAGCAGGGTGAAGTGCTCGCGGGTGACCCGCATCAGGTCGCGCATCTCGTCATGGCTGATGAAAGTGGGCGTGCCGCCGCCCCAGTGCAACTGCTCCACCACCCGGTCGCGGTCGAACAGCCCGGCCTGCAGGGCGATCTCCCTGTGAAGGCGCCCCAGGTAGTCGCCTCCCTTGCTGCGGTCCTTGGTGACCACCTTGTTGCAGGCGCAATAAAAACAGACGGTGTCGCAAAAGGGAATGTGAAAATAGAGCGAAAGCGGGCGGCCGGATGCGTTGCTCGCGCGGGCGACCTCCCGGTATTGGTCCGGGCCAAAGCCGCTGTGAAACTGGGGCGCGGTGGGATAGGAGGTGTAACGGGGCCCCGCATGATCATACTTTTTGATCAGTGCAAGATCGAAAACCAGCGACTGGTCCATAAATTCATCCTCGGGGCCGCGCCTGAAACAATGCGGCCGTGCTGTTACCTGAAGGCGTCGGCAAGCTGTCCGGCGGTCAACAGAAACACTCCGTCGCCCCCACGCTCGAAATCCAGCCACAGGAAAGGTAGTTGTGGAAACCGGGCCTCCAGCGCCTCGGCGCTGGAGCCCACTTCTACGACTATGATACCACCCGGCTCAAGGTAGCTGGAGGCATGGTGCAGAATCCGCTCGACCACATCCAGCCCCGTCTCTCCCGCCTCCAGGCCCAATGCGGGCTCATGGGCGTATTCCGCCGGCAGACCGGTCATCTCCCCCAGGGCCACGTAAGGGGGATTGCTGACAATGATGTCATACCGCCCCTGGCCCAGGCCGGCGAAAAGATCCGACCGGATCAGCCCGACCCGCTCTTCCAGCCCATGCCGCCCGACATTGATGCGCGCCACTTCCAGCGCCTCCGGAGAGATATCGACCGCATCGACCCGGGCGTCGGGGAAGCAATGGGCGCAGGCAATGGCGATGCAGCCGCTGCCGGTGCACAAATCCAGCACCCGGCGGACCCCTTGGGGGTCCACCCAGGGTTCGAACCGGTCCTCGATCAGCTCGGCGATGGGGGAACGGGGCACCAGTACGTGCTCGTTCACATAGAAGGAGAGGCCGGCGAAAACGGCCTCATGGGTCAGGTAGGCCGCCGGCAGGCGCTCGTCGATACGGCGGCGCAGCAGGGCCAGCACCTCCCGGCGCTCGGCGGGGGTCAGGCGGCTTTCCAGGTAGGCGGGAGGCAGGTCGTGCTTCAGGTGCAGGGCGTGCAGCACCAAGGCCGCCGCCTCATCCAGCGCATTGTCTGTCCCGTGACCAAAGAACAGGCCGGCCTCGTTGAAGCGGCTGGCGCCCCAGCGAATGAAATCCCGCAGGGTTTCCAGTGAATCTGTATCCGGCGACATGCCATGCCTTCCCAAAAAGCGGGCATGATAGCCGATTTCCCCCGCGATGCTAAAGCAACGGCGGGAGGAAAGATCACCCCACGGCGCCCCCGCGGGGCCTGAGAATCAGGCCATGCGGAGCTCTTCGGCCACCATCAGGGCGGAGGGCTTGATCTCCTGCTGCTGGAGTTCCCGTTTCATCATTCCCCGCTCCACCACGTCGGCCAGGGTGATTTTGTTCAGAAACTCGAAAATCTCTTCACTGAGTCCGTTCCACAGGCTGTGCGTCAAATAAGGCTGACCGTCATAGTTGTCCTGGCCGCCCTTGCAATGACGGAAGCCGACCCACTCATCCACGGCGCAAATGATTTCCGCTATGGAAATTTCATTTGCCGGACGACCCAGGTAATAGCCGCCACCAGGACCCCGAACCCCTTTCACCAGCTGCCGACGGCGCAGATTCGAAAAAAGTTGTTCAAGATAGGAAAGAGAAATGCCCTGTTCTACGGAGATATCCGACAAGGTTACCGGACCGCGGTCGCCATTGAGCGCCAAGTCCAGCATTGCCGTGACCGCATACCTCCCTTTTGTTGAAAGTCTCATTATTAGTCTCCTCCTCAGCACAGAGTGACCATAGCCAACTATGGCCTACCAAAGTACTCGGGTTTTAGAGGCTAACAGTACCTTACAAAAAATGTCAACATTTTATCCGGTTCTTTGACGCCTCCCTTGCAAATAGCGCCCCGGGAGGGGATGGGGCCTAACCCGCATTTCTCACCAGGCGGACCCGGTTAATTGAGAAATTTATGAAATTCAATGTACTTAGCCTCATAAGGTGATGGCGGTTAATTTATACTCTGTCCTATTTGGTTTTTGGAACAATCTGGCTTCGCATCTTGAACGAT
>DRKS01000040.1 GCA_011051655.1 Sedimenticola sp. | reverse complement strand
TGAAGAAGTCCATATCGGTGCCGGGACTCAAGGTGTCGGCCACCGCCACGTCATACTCCAAACCAACCGGAACAATGGCCGGATACAGTTTCTCTAACTGCAGGTTGTAATTCCCCGCATTGTCCAGCCCGGTCTCACCGATCGTGACCAGATAGGTGCCTGCCACCGTCAGAGTATGGCTCAATGCAAAGCCGCAGGTGCTCCAAGAATCAGCAACGCACGCTTTGGTCGCGACTTCCACTCCGTTCGGATCGCGCAAGCTCATGTTCGGATCCAAATTTTTGGTCAGCGTGCGCAGGTTCAGTCGGATCTCACCACCCACGTTGCCGGTGAATTCGAAAGTGTCTGTATCGGCCCCCGTATCGATTGCACAGCCTGTTGCGCTATCACCAAAAGCTAACGCTAAAGGCTCCGCGCCTTCGACACAGGCAACAGTGGTTTCAGGTGTTGCGGCGTGGGTAATTTGGAGGGAAAAGAATACGGCGAAAATAAGAAGCGCAGTGAATCTGGAGAGGTAGTTAAGCGATTTTCCCCGTGTTGCTTCTTGTGTTTCGCAACTCGTATTTACAACATCTTCTTTTTTGAAGCACCAAACTGCCTGGCTACCAGAAAACGCTTGCGATTCCATGATCATCCCTCCCCAATTTTTGTTCTACATTATTACGCTTACAACCCCGCAACTGTTATTTATGCGATGAAATGAAGATCTGCTACTGGCTCTACGACCCTTCTCATGCCTTTCCAAAAACTACTGCGAGAAAAATGTTATCCTCATCGTCAATCCCGCCATGCCAATAATGACCAGCATCAATGTGCCCGGTTCAGGAACACTCAAAGGTTGAACCTCTACAACCCCATTGAAATAAAAGGTGAGGTTTGAATCCGGATCCGCATGGCTCAATCCGCCGATATTGGTGAGACTGGTATCGAACATTGCCAGTATGCTCTCCCCGGCCAGCAGGCTCCCTACATCAAAACCCAGAGCGAGGGATACATCGTCCTCCGACCCGGCAGGTACACCATTGCCATTATCCAATGAACCGGCCAGCAAATTGTTGTAGATATCGCCAAAAGTAAATCCTGGCTCATCGATTTCCCAGGAATCGGCAGCGGCATCTCCGGATCCGGCTCCACTCACGCTCACCAGGACACCTGACTCATTGAAATATGAATTGATCGGTTCATCGATCTCAGCGTCAAGAAATCCAAAGAACCAGACACTGGCCAGATTGCGGCCACTGTTATTGGTGACCTTCCATTTCACTGCTCCCAAACCCTCCGCATTCAGGTTATTAGTGAATGCCACATTCAGACCGAAATCCTGAAAATCGTTGTATCCAGATCCAATCTGGGTATCCTCAAGGGAATCAGGATAAAGATCGGGCGAGTTGATGAAAGCTGAATATTGGGCAATCCCAATTGACCATGCGTGGGTATTCCAAAGCGCAATAAGCATGGTGAACACCATACCGGGAAGGGATAAGAATTTATTTTTAGCCATCATGGAGATGCCCCCCTTTTCTTATAATCGTTTTCCTGCCATTGGTAAGATTCCCTGCACAGGCCGCAGCACGGCACAGCCTGCATTCCAGCCGAACTATGCCCTGCTTACGGCTTAAGCAATGGAAATTCAGTATGGGAACTGCGGGAATGTCGATGAAGATGCACGTAGGCAAGAGAGCGGGATATTATGGAAGGAGCCGCCCCAATATAATTGTCTGCCAGCTTCATACCACACTCCTTAGGTTTTCCTGGCCAGCATCCCAGAGACCATCGCTGAGCCATCTGCTCAGATTGCATGAACGCCCAATAACGGCAGCTGTCTCTTGGGAATTTTATTCTTGCGCCGACTAAAGCATAAGCCGGCATAAATGTCAACATATATTTCAAGCCCTTACAGGCAGCATGCATGCTGTATGGACTTTTTCCTTTAATTTCAAGAACATTTCAAAACGGTGCTATTGGCTGGTAGCTCTTGTTGAGGGTGTGCCAACGTCCTTTACAGGCGACAGCAGAAAACAAATAGAAAACAAGACAAGAACTTTGGAAACGTTAGCAGTGAAACTTGACAGGTCAATACATATCAGGATCTATGCCGGCAGCTACTTGCTTACGGGCCTCATCACGCAAACCCCTGGCCTTTTTTAAACTCACATCGGGTATACACCAAGTGATAAGAGCTTCTCTTTTCCCCTAAACCGGTATTTGAACCACCACTTACCCCCGCTCGGCGGAATAAGCAGAAACAGTCCCTTCTCATCAAATAATTTTTGTGGCTTATCCTTTGGTTTTGCTTGGCGAATTGCGGTATCTGTAAGAGCCATTTGGGGGTAACTCCTTATGCGGCTTCAGGTTACCCCTAATGCCAGTTAGCCCCGGATTTCAATGGACAATATCAGACAAGCCGGGACCAATAAGACATAAAAATGCCAGCTATTACGCTGGGTTGTGGACTTTCTTGGACTTATTTGGATTCTGATATGGAGCCGGTGAGCGGATTCGAACCGCTGACCTACGCATTACGAATGCGTTGCTCTACCAACTGAGCTACACCGGCCCTGATCGAGGAGACGGGAGTATAATTAAATGGCTGGTGACGCACAACCGGCGCCAAAAGCCAGGTTTCCTACCGCCGTCTGTCCTGCAAATCCTTGGGCAGGTAGAAAACGATGTCTTCCTCCCGGCCCTCTATCTGCTCCACCCGGTCCGCGCCCCACTCCTTCAGCCGCTCCAGCACGCCCTCCACCAGCACATCCGGCGCCGAGGCGCCGGCGGTCACGCCGATACGCCGCCCCCCCTCGATCCATTCCTTGCGGATATCGTCGGCGCCGTCGATCAGGTAGGCAGGTTTGCCGAGATTCTTGGCGATCTCCTTCAGGCGGTTGGAATTGGAGCTGTTGGGCGAGCCCACCACCAGCACCAGATCACAGTCCCGCGCCAGTTCCTTGACCGCGTCCTGGCGATTCTGGGTGGCGTAGCAGATGTCGTTCTTTTTCGGGCCCTGGATGGCGGGGAAGCGGGCCTTCAACGCCTCCACGATCTTGGCCGTATCGTCCATGGAGAGGGTGGTCTGGGTGACAAAGGCCAGGCTGTCCGGATTGCGGACCGCCAGGCCGGCCACGTCTTCCGGCCGCTCCACCAGGTAAATGCCGCCCTGTTCGTCCCCGCAATCATACTGCCCCATGGTGCCCACCACTTCCGGATGCCCCCGGTGGCCGATGAGTACCACCTCCTGGCCGTTGCGGGCGAAGCGGGCCACCTCCAGGTGGACCTTGGTCACCAGGGGGCAGGTGGCGTCGAAGACCCGCAGCCCCCGCCTCTCCGCCTCCTGGCGTACGGCCTTGGATACGCCGTGAGCGCTGAAGATAACCGTATTGCCGTCGGGGATTTCGGACAGTTCGTCCACGAATATGGCCCCGCGTTCGCGCAGCCCCTCCACCACAAAGCGGTTGTGCACCACCTCGTGGCGCACATAGATGGGGGCGCCGAAGATATCCAGGGCCCGCTCCACGATTTCAATGGCGCGGTCGACGCCGGCGCAGAAACCACGGGGATTGGCGAGTAAAATATCCATGCGCAGACGTTACAGGATTTAGGCCGCCGGTTACAACAGGTTCAGTCAAAACGGTAACGCGCCGTCAGCCAGAAGTTACGTTCCGGCGCGGGGAAATAGGCCTCCCGCAGGGTGAACCCGGCATCGTACCCCACCGAACCCGATGTTGCGTACTCCTTGTCCAGCAGGTTGTTCACCCGTGCACTGAAAAACCAGGCCCCGCGCTGATAGCGCAAGGCGGCATTGGTGACGCCGTAGCCTGCGAGCCTTGGAAAATTATTGCTGAAATCACTGCCGAAAACCTTGTCGCTCGCAACCTGGAGTTCCGCAAACAGGAACCAATGGGGCCCAAGCATTACATCGGTGAACAAGCGGGCGCTGTGGCGTGAAACCAGGGGGATGCGGTTGCCGTTGTTCGGTCCGGAGGTGATCCTGGCATTGGTATAGCTGTAGCTGCCGCCGAGGGTCCAGCGCCCGCTTGGGGCCCACTCGCCTTCCAGGATGACCCCTTTGCGCCGGGTCTCATCCAGGTTGATATTGCTGAAGCCGGAAGAATCAAAGCTGATTTCATCATCCAGGTCCAGGCGGTAGAGCAGCAGTTTGCCCCGGTGGTTGGCGCCGCTCAGTTCGGCGCCTATCTCGTAAGAGACGCCGGTCTGATTTTCAAGCCCCACCGGCTGGCCGAATACCACATTGGTGTGTTCATCCACGGCGGCGAACCGGTAGTTCTGATCGGCCCGGGCAAACAGGCGCCAGCGGCTGTTCGGACGGAACACGAATCCAAGGGCGCCCACGTTCACTTGGTCATCCAGACTGATGGGGGCGGCCCCGGTGTCGATATCGTTATCCACCCAGGCGTGGCGGAAACCCAGGGTGGCGGACCAGTGCACAGACAGCGGAATCACCGCCTGCAGATAGGCCGCCTGTATGTCCTGGTCGTTGATCTGTGGCCCGAAGGATGTCAGCAGCTTGTAATCGGTTTCCTCGAAATCCATGCCGAGGGTGACCAGGGCGTCCCCCGCCGGGGTTGGAATCCTGCCGATGAGGCGTGGGTTGAAGCCCCAGACATGCCGGTCCTGGGTGGACCGGCTCCCGGCCATGGAGCGGAAGCTGTTCTTGAATTCGCGGTTGTTCTCGCGATAGGTCAGCTCGCCTTCAAACCGCCACCCGGCCACCAGGTCATGCCGCAGGCCCAGGCGGCCGGTGGTGGTGCGGGTATCGCTGTAGTCACCGGCATAGACCGGGATGGATTGCTCCCGGTCGGCCCTGAGTTCGTCGGCGAACAAAGAGCCGGGATTCTCGATTTTCTCATCGGAGTTATAAAGTTCGAAGAAGACCCCGCCCCCCGGCAAGCCATAGTCCAGGCGCAGGCCCGTATCCTCCAGATCCACCTTGTTGTTGTCCCGGTAGTTGTCGTTTTCACGTTTGCGGGCGGAAAAACGGTAGCCCAGGCCATTGGGCAGCCTGTCGGCGATGTTGACCTTCAGCCGGTAACCGTCATAGTCACCGGCCTCCGTCTGCACAATGGCGCGGAAATCCCTGGGGCGCCGGGTGATGATGTTGACCACCCCGCCCACGGCCTGGTTGCCGTACAGGGTGCCGGCGCTGCCCTGGACGATCTCGATGCGCTCGATATTCTCCAGGTCGATGTTGGCCAGCTCGAGGGCGCCTATGTCGCTGGCGTTGTTCAGGCGCCGCCCATCCACCAGCACCAGGGTGTTGGATACGGCGGTTGCGCCAAAGCCGCGCATATCGATGGTGGCGCTGCTGCCGTCTCCATAGAGGTCGCGGATCTGGATGCCGCCCCGTCCGCGCAGCAGCTCGGTCACATTGCGGTGACCGTGCTCCTCGATTTCCTGGCGGCTGATCACCGTGATACTCGCCGGGGTGACAATCCCCGGCTGTTCGGTGCGCGAGGCGCTGATGATAATGGTCGGTACGGTCTCCGCCGCAACGGCGGACAGGCTGGCCAAGGCCAGCGTCAAAGGAAGGAAGCCTGATTTTTTCACTCTATTCTCCCGGCTGACGCACACCCGCGTCATTGGATTGATGTATTGGGTGTGCGAAGGGAGCAGGCGATCGGAGCGGCAGGCCACGGGTCACCGGCATCGCCCTCCGCGACACCTGATCGAACCCGAGGCCGGTCTACGGACTCGCAAGGCGGGGAAACAACCCTCTGAATCGGCGCCTTCCCATGCTGCAGCACAGTGGCCCGTTGCCGACCCTTGACCTTGCCTACCGTTGCGGGGGCAGTGCCGGAATTGCCTCTGAACCTCTTGAACAAGCTTGTTATTCAAAGGGTTGCAAAAATGGCGCACCGGCTTCCCGTTTAACTGGCCCGGATGGTTTCCGGCGGAACACGCCGGAGCACCAGGGCCGCTCACCTTGGGCAGGGGGGCACTCTACTGTTGCGCCGACGGCCGGTCAAGGAGAAAAAGGGCGCAAAAAAACCGGCTTTGAAAAAACATCATTGATTCCCTAAAGAAAAACCGGCCGCACCCGACAGTATAGGGGACTCCGAAGGTACAACCCGATGCACCTTGGCCGTCATCACCGGGAAAGGATTTTCCCATGCCGAATATAAGTTGAAATGGGCGCTGAACATGTCTGAAAGCCTGATAAATGCAGTAGATTCCGGAATCATCGTACTTAATCAATCAGGCGCCGTCGTTCTATGGAACGACTGGATGGAAGAGATCTCAGGCATTAACGCTCAAGCCGCCCAGGGCCGGCAGCTCAAGAGCCTGTTTGCCGGCCTGGCCGGCACAACCCTCCTGGGCGCCATCGCCGATGCCTTGCGCGACCCCAGCCTTTCAGCCCGTGCCTTTACCCAATCACTGACGCCCCTGCTCACACAGGGGGCCACGACGGAAACCAATGCCGGGCGGCCTTCACACCATTTGACGGTGAAACCCCTCACCATCGGAGGCTACGAAGGGCAATGCCTCATCCAGGTGGATAATCACCGCAACGGCAATACCGGCTTGGGGCTGCTGCGGGAAAAGGAGCGTCTGGAGGTGACGCTTTCTTCCATCACTGACGCCGTCATCATTACCGATGAACTCAAGCAAATCGAATTTTTGAACGCCATGGCGGAGCAGCTCTGCGGCTGGAGGGCCGAGGACGCCATTGGCCTGCATCTGGACAAGGTGCTCAACATGACCCTGGAACCGCTCGCCAATCCTTCCGACCCGGGTTACAGTGAAAATGAATGTGATTTTCCAGATGCCGGATTGATCCTGATGAGCGCCAGCGGGACGCAGTATCCGATCGAGCTGTCCATAGCGGACATCACCGGTGAGAACGGCAAAAGTTCAGGGTCCGTAGTCGTATTCCGCGACATCAGCCACTCAAGGCGCATGGAGGCCCGGCTGTTCTGGCAAGCCAATCACGATCCCCTCACGGGCCTTGAAAACCGCATCCAGTTCGAACGCCGCTTGCAGCACCTGCTGGCCACACCCGGAGACGGAGACAAGCAGCATGCCCTGCTCTATCTCGACCTGGACCAGTTCAAAATCATCAACGACACATGCGGCCACGCGGCCGGCGACGAGCTGATACGCCAGCTCACCAGCATACTCAAATACAAGATACGGCGCACGGACACCCTGGCGCGCCTCGGCGGCGATGAATTCGGCATCCTGCTGCCCGATTGCCCCCTGGATGACGCCCTCCGGCTGGCCAACGACATGCGCAAACAGGTCAATGGCTTCCGCTTCAGCTGGGAGGGCGAACTGTTCGCCATGAGCCTCAGCATCGGACTGATGCCTTTCGACAACACCACCAAGGACGCCACCCGCGTCATGATGTCCGCCGATACCGCCTGCATCACCGCCAAGGACGAGGGCCGCAACCGGGTACACGTCTTCAAACGGGGAGACAGCGAGGCCTCCCGCCGGCATGGTGAGATGCAGTGGGTGTCACGCATCCAGAGCGCCCTGGACAACAACCGCCTTACGCTCTACAGCCAGTCCATCGTTCCGCTAAACGGCAAGGGGGACATGCCGCCCCACCGGGAAGTGCTGGTGCGCCTGTTTGCAGAGGATGGATCGCTCATCCCCCCGGGAAACTTCATCCCGGCGGCGGAACGCTACAACCTGATGCCGGCAGTGGACCGCTGGGTGGTCAAGGCCGCCTTTGAATATCTGGCCGGGCACCTGGCCCGGGAGGGACAGGACTTCTTCATCCTGAACATCAACCTCTCCGGCGCCTCGTTCATGGAAGAGGGCTTCCTGGACTTTGTCATGGAACAGCTGGACCATTATGCAGTGCCCCGGGAAATGATCTGCTTCGAGGTGACGGAGACATCCACCATCGCCAACCTGGACGAAGCCACGAGGTTCATCTCGGCACTGCGCGATGCCGGCTGCAAGTTTGCGTTGGATGATTTCGGCAGCGGGCTCTCCTCTTTCGGTTATCTCAAGCGCCTGCCCGTGGATTACCTCAAGGTCGACGGCAGCTTCATCAAGGACATACTCGACGACCCCATTCATTGCGCCATGGTGGAGGCCATCAACCAGGTCGGCCATATCATGGGCATCCGGACAGTGGCCGAATTCGTGGAGGACGAAGCCACCATGAAACACCTGGGCAAGCTTGGAATCGACTACGCCCAGGGCTATCACATCGAAAAACCCGCCCCTCTCCTCTGAGCTTTCCGGCCCCGGCGGGCCCCTGGAGCCCGGCCGGGACGCCCGCGCTCCGGCCCTTGCAATAGCCTGTCCATTCCGGCAATCTCACCCCTATTTCCAAGGCATTGCCTCCATGACATCCCACACACCCTGCATTGGTTTTGTCAGCCTGGGCTGCCCCAAGGCGCTGGTGGATTCCGAACGCATTCTCACCCAACTGCGGGCCGAAGGTTACGCCATCTCCGCATCATACGAAGGGGCGGACCTGGTCATCGTGAACACCTGCGGTTTTATCGACGCCGCAATCGAGGAATCCCTCGACGCCATCGGTGAGGCCGTCGAAAAGCACGGGCGGGTCATCGTGACCGGCTGCCTGGGGGTGAAGGCGGACCAAGTGCGCGCCGCCTGTCCCACCGTGCTCGCCGTCACCGGCCCCCATGCCTACGAGGAAGTCATGGCCGCGGTGCATGAACACCTGCCGGCCCCCCGTCATCCTTTTTTGCATCTGCTGCCGCCCCACGGCATCAAGCTCACGCCCCGCCATTACGCCTACCTCAAGATCTCGGAGGGATGCAGCCACCGCTGCCGCTTCTGCATCATCCCGGATCTGCGCGGAGACCTGGTCAGCCGGCCCATCGGCGAAGTGATGCAGGAGGCGGAGAGCCTGGTCGACGCCGGGGTGCGGGAACTGCTGGTGGTGGCCCAGGACACGGCGGCCTACGGCATGGATATCGATTACCGCCCCGATTTCTGGCACAACCGCCCCCTGAGCACCCGCATCCAGACCCTGGCGGAGGCCCTGGGGGAACTGCCCGCCTGGGTGAGGCTGCACTATGTCTATCCCTATCCCCACGTGGACGACCTGATCCCGCTGATGGCCCGGGAAAAAATCCTGCCCTATCTCGACATCCCCCTGCAGCACGCCAGCCGGCGGGTGCTGCAGGCCATGCGCCGACCCGCCGCCACGGAAAGGATGCTGGAGCGCATCAGCCGCTGGCGGGAGATCTGCCCCGGCATCACCCTGCGCAGCACCTTCATCGTGGGCTTTCCGGGGGAGACCGAAAGCGAATTCGAACAACTGCTGGATTTCCTGCGCGAGGCCCGGCTGGACCGGGTGGGCTGCTTCGCCTACTCACCGGTGGCCGGCGCCGCGGCCAATGAGCTGCCGGACCAGATCCCCGAAGAGATCAAGGAGGCGCGGCTGGAACGGTTCATGGCCGTACAGGCCGGGATCAGCGCCGAAAAGCTGGCGGCCAGGGTGGGTTCCCGCCTGACCGTGCTGGTGGACGAGGTCGGGGATGAGGAAACCATCGCCCGCAGCGCCGGCGAGGCCCCGGAGATCGACGGCTGCATCCATATCGAAGGGGCCTGGGATCTGGAGCCGGGGGACTTCATTGAAGTGGAGGTCACCGCATCGGAGGAGCACGACCTTTGGGCGCAACCCCTGTGAGCGCCGCCCGGCGGGAGCGGCCCGCGGGGTTCACTCCAGGTGGCCGGCGTCCAGCAGCGGGGCCAGCCAGAAATGGACCCCGCTGCCGGCAAAATCCCTCTTGACCCCCTCCATGAGGCGGACCGCCTCTTCCCGCTCCATGGCGATCTGAAACAATACCTGCGCCCGCCGCCCGGCCACCTGCTCGGCAAGGGTCATGGAGTGGGTGGAGGCACCGTGGCCATTGATCCGGAGGCTGGAGAAGCCCTTCACGTCCTCGCATTCCAGCAGCCAGTCCGCCAGCGCATCCTCTACCGAAGGGGCGACGACCAGGGAGACCAAGACCTTGTTTTCCACGTCAGACTCCTTGCCTGGCAAAGCGGTGGTAAAGAACGGGCAACAGGATCAGGGTGAGCGCGGTGGAAGACAAGAGCCCGCCAATCACGACCACCGCCAGGGGGCGCTGGATCTCGGAGCCCGGTCCGGTTGCGAACAGCAGGGGTATCAGGCCGAAGGCGGCGATATTGGCCGTCATCAGCACCGGGCGCAGGCGCCTTTTGGCCCCCTCGAACACCACCTCGCCCAGGGGGCGGCCCAGGGCCAGAAGCTGGTTGAAATAGCTGACCATCATCACGCCGTTGAGCACGGCGATGCCGAGCAGGGCAATAAAGCCCACCGAGGCCGGAACAGAGAGGTATTCCCCGGTGATCCATAACCCCGCCACGCCGCCGATCATGGCGAAGGGGATATTGCTGAGCACCAGCACCGCCTGGCGCACCGAGCGGAAGGTGGAGAACAGGATCAGAAAAATCAGCCCCACCGCCACCGGCACCACGATGGAGAGCCGCCTGGCGGCCCGCTGCTGGTTTTCGAACTGGCCGCCCCACTCCAGGGAGTAGCCGGTGGGCAGGCGGACCTGTCCGGCCACCCTGGCCTTCGCCTCTTCCACGAAGCTCACCAGATCCCGGCCGGATACGTTGGCGATGACCACGGCCATGCGCTTTCCGCGCTCGCGGTTGAGGGCCACCGGCCCCTCGATGCGCTCCACCCGCACCAGGTTGGAAAGGGGGACGCCGTGGCTGCCGGGCAGACTGATCTGCAATCCCGAAAAGGCGGCAGGAGAGTCCCGCATCACCTCCGAGCCCTTCAGAACCAGCGGAATGCGGCGGTTCCCTTCATAGATCATGCCCTGCCGCGCCCCCTCTATCTTGGCGCGCAGAACCCGCTCCAGGCCGTCCACGTCGAGCCCCAGCCGGCCGGCGGCGAGGCGGTCTATCTCCAGGCGGTAATACTGGGCGCCCTCGTTGCGTGGCGAATAGACGTCTTCCGCCCCGGGAATATCCCGCAACAGGCCCACTATGGCCTCGGCCGTGCGGTTCAGGCCCTCCTGGTCATCGCCGAAGATCTTCACCGCCAGGTCGCCCCGCACCCCCGTCAGCATTTCGGCCACACGCATTTCGATGGGCTGGGTGAAGGCGTAGGCCACGCCGGAAAAATCGGCCAGCACCTTGCGCAGCGAGGCATTCAGGGCCTCTTTATCCGGCACGGTCCATTCCTCCACCGGCCTGAGCATCAGGAAGCTGTCGGTCTGATTCAGTCCCATGGGGTCCAGGCCCAGCTCATCGGAGCCGGTGCGGGCGATCACGCCCCGGACCTCGGGCACCCGTTCCAGCAGCGCGCGCTGGAAACGGGAGTCGATGGCAATGGAGCGCTCCAGGTTGATGGAGGGCAGCTTTTCCAGCTGAACGATGAGATCCCCTTCATCCATGGTGGGCATGAAGGTCTTTCCCACCTGGGTATAGAGCCCTCCCGCCAGCGCCAGCAGCGCCAGCGCACATGCGAGCAGCAGGTTGCCGTGGGCCAGCGACCAACGCAACACCGGCGCATAGAGCCGGTTCAACTGGCGTATCAACCATGGCTCGCCATGTGCGGCGCGGCCCAGCAGATAGGAAGCCAGCACCGGAATCACCGTCAGCGAAAGCGCGAGAGAGCTGGTCAGGGCGAATACGATGGTCAGCGCTACCGGCACGAACAGCTTGCCTTCCAGCCCTTGCAGCGTAAGCAACGGGAGGAATACGATGACGATGATGAGGATCCCCGAGGTGACCGGCAGCGCAACCTCGCGCGCCGCCCGGTAGATCAGGTGCAGCCGCGGCAGGCGCTCCGCCCGCCTGTGATCCGCGAGATGGGTCACGATGTTCTCCACCACCACCACGGCCGCATCCACCAGCATGCCGATGGCGATGGCGAGTCCGCCCAGGGACATCAGGTTAGCGGACAATCCGAACTGGTTCATCAGGATGAAGGTCGCCATGGCCGCCAGCGGAAGCACCAGGGCGACGGTCAGGGCGGCGCGCAGATCCCCCAGGAACAGCACCAGCAGCACCAACACCAGCATGATCGCCTCCCCCAGGGCCTTGGTGACGGTCCCTACGGCCCGCTCCACCAGGCGGCCACGGTCGTAGAACACCTCAATCCGGACACCCTCCGGGAGACTCTGCTCCAGCTCCGCCAGCTTGGCATGCACCCCGGCCACCAGCTTGCGGGCATTGGCGCCGCGCAGACCCAGCACCAGGCCCTCCACCGTTTCACCTTGTCCGTTGCGGGTTACGGCACCGTAGCGGGTCAAAGCACCGATGCGCACCTCGGCCACGTCACCCACCCGGACGGGCTGATCCGGGTCCGGATGCACCACAATGGCGGCAATATCCTCCAGGGTCTTGACGCTTCCCTCCACCCGCACCAGCAATACCTCTTCACCGTCGTTGAGGCGGCCCGCCCCGTCATTGCGGTTATTGGTCTCCAGGGCCCGGAGCAACTGCTCCAGGCTGATGCCACGGGCGATGAGCCGGGCATTGTCCGGCACCACCTCGAAGGTGCGGACCAGGCCGCCCAGGGCATTCACGTCGGCCACGCCGGGCACGGTGCGAAGCGCCGGGCGGATGACCCAGTCCAGCAGTTCCCGCCGCTCCATGAGTGAAAGCCCGCCTCCCTCGATGGTGAACATGAACATCTCGCCGAGAGGCGTGGTCATGGGGGCGATGCCCCCGGACACATCCTGGGGAAGATCATCCCAAATGGCGTTGATGCGCTCCGCCACCTGCTGTCTCGCCCAATAGATATCGGTCCCGTCTTCAAAGTCCACGGTGATATCCGTCAAGGCGTATTTGGCCACGGAACGCAGCATGGTCAAATGGGGAATGCCCAGCATCTCCACCTCGATGGGCACGGTGATGCGGGCCTCCACCTCTTCCGGCGTCATCCCCGGCGCCTTGGCAATGATTTTCACCTGGGTGGTGGAGACGTCGGGAAAGGCGTCGATAGGGGTGCGCTGGACGGCCATCCAGCCGCCTCCGGCCAGCAGCGCAACCACCAGCAGCATCAGCAGCCGCTGGGTCAGGGCGAACTGGACCAGGCGCGCCAGCATCATTCGCTCCCCAGCCAGGCGGACTTGAGGGCGGCGGTGCCGGATATGGCCACCTTGTCATCCGGGTTCAGCTTCCCGGCGATAATCAGGTGATTCGTCTCCTCGCCCCGGATTTCCACCGGCGTCGGAACAAAGCCATCCGGGGCGGCGACAAACACCCACGCCTTCCCGGCATTGCGCACCAGCGCCGCCCGTGGGATACGAAAGTCCCCGGTTTCCCCGCTCCGGGCGATCCTTGCCTGGACAAACTGGCCCGGGCGCAAAAGCTCCGCCCCCTGGTCCACCTGCGCGCGGATCAAAACGCCCTGGTCGGCGCCGTGCACCATGCGCCCCACGGTGATGACGCGGCCCTTCACGCCGGGCCCGTCGACCTCGACGAGCGTACCGGCGGCCGTCGCGCCCAGTTTGTCCAGGGGCACATGGATCTCCAGCCACAGGGGAGAAAGCCGGCCCACCCTGTAGATCGGCTCCAGCACATCCAGGTGCTGCCCCGGCGTTGCAAGCTGCGCCAGCACCACGGCGTCCATGGGGGAATGGACCTTCAGCGTGCTTGAGAGACGGCGGCTGCGGGCCAGCTCCTTCAAGGCCTGATCCCCCAGCCCCGTAAGCTGCAATATCTGGCGATACTGTTCCACCAGGGTCTTGATCTGGATATTGTCGGAACGGGTCTCCAGGTAGCGGCGCTCGGCGATGATGCCTTCTTCATATAACTGCCGGTCCCGCTTCAGGCCGGCGTTGCTCAGTTCCAGCCGGGTAAGCGCCGCAAGATAATTCCGCTGCTGCTCCAGCAGTTGGGGACTTTGAATGACCGCCAGCGGCTGTCCCTTTGCAACGTCTTCGCCCTCGGCCACCAGCAGCGCCTCCAGGAGGCCCGACTGCAAGGCGCTGACCACGCGCAACTGGGCATTGGGCACCACCACATTGGCCGGGTATGGCATGCTCCAGGCGCTGACCACGGGCCGCAGCACTTCGACCCTGATATCGAGCGCCTCCCGCTGAGCGGCCGCCATGGGTATCCTGCCGGCGGCATGGAGCGGCTGAACCAGCAGGACGAGCAACAAGACAAGCAGTGATTTCATTACAGATCCTCTCCGCGGATATGGTTCAGCCGGGCAATGGCACGCATGCGCTCCAAGCGGTGATACTCCAGCTCCCGGGCCGCCACGGCGGACTGCTCGCGGGCCAGCAGCAGCAGATAAAGATCCGTCTCCCCCAACTCAAAGGCGCGGCGGGTAAGCCTGATCCGCGCCCGGGCAAGCCGGCTGCTCTGCTCGGCCAGCTCCAGGCTCCTTGTCACGCGCGCCACCTCCTGGCGCGCCTGCTCCACTTCGAGCTTCAGCGCCCACTGCGCCTGCGCCCAGTCGGCCTTGGCCCTGGTCAGGGCGAGCTCCGCTTCGGCAATGCGGGGAGCGGCGGAGGCATGGGTTCCAAAAGGCACGCTGATGCCCAGGCCCAATGAGTTGTCATAAGGCTCCCCGCCAATACCGCGGTCCCGCTTGGCGTATAGCGTGAGCACCGGGTTCTCCCGCCGCTTCAGCCTCACGTCATTGCGCCGCGCGCGGGCCTGCTCGACGGCGAGTTTCATGACCAGGAGACGGGGATGGGACGGGCTCGGTTCAGCGCCCGGGGTCCGCTTGACCATCAGGTCATAGGGCAATTCATCGAAAGTGGTATAGGCCCGCCAGGAACTGCGCTCCCGCTCCACGGCGGCCATCGCATGCTGGTGGGCCGTCTCCCTGGCAAGGGTCTCCTGTTGCGCCAGAACCAGGTCGCTGCGGGCGAGCTCACCGGCTCTGACCCGGCGGGCCACGTCTTTTTCAAGGGCCTTCGCCGAATCCCATTGGCTCCTGTCCTGCTCCAGGTTGCTCTCGGCCAGACGCAGCGACCAGGCACGCTCCAGCACCTCACCCGCCACCTCCCAGGCCAGCAGCCTGAATTCGGCGGCGGACCGGGAGACAATGCTGTCGCCCAGACTGCGCCGGGCGCCGCGCTGGCCGGGAAGCCACAGCGGCAGGTCCAGATTGGCTTCCCACTCCCGGTATCCACGGTTGCCGCCCGCATCGTCACTCCTGTATGCCAGACCGGCCGCGGGATCGCCGCCGAACAGGGCATCGGCCTGGCGCCGGTAACCCTCGCCGACTTGCCGGAGGGCCACATGGACACGGGCCCTGGGATGAACCCGCAAGGCCGCCCGGACCGCCTCGTCAAATGAAGGGGCCGCGTGAACGGGTGGAAAAAACAATGCCGCCACGAGTAAAAGAGGCCACGCATGAGGCCCGCGCCTTTTTTTAACCCGGTCCTCCATGACGGCCGCCTGTTGCGGCCTCATCGTGGAAGATCCTGGACGAGACGGAACCCTATGTTGTAACGGCCCCTTGTCGGCCAATAGGCCTCCCGCCGGGCCGGGCGCACCCATTGGGGGATATCGCCCCAGGAACCGCCACGGACGGCGCGGTAACCGTTGTCATTCCAGGCCGCGCAGGCCGCCTCGGCACCACCGTAATGCTCGTCATACCTGGAGCAGGTCCATTCCTCCACATTGCCGGCCATGTCATGCAGGCCCCATGGGTTTGGCGGAAAAGAACCCACTGGCGAGGTGAACTCCCAGCGGTCTTTCCCCTCTATTTGCCCGCCGCAACAACGATCCTGACCATAATTCGCATAGTCATGGCCTGCATCATTCCCCCAGCTGTAGGCCGTTACCGTTCCCGCCCGGGCGGCATATTCCCATTCGGCCTCGGTAGGCAGGCGAAAATGGCTTCCCTGCTCACTCGACAGCCATGCGGCATAGGCCACCGCGTCATGCCAGTTTATGTTGATCACCGGCAGATCGCCCCGGCCCCAGCCCAAATCATCCGGTTTTTTCCTGCCTGTCGCCTCGGCAAACCTGTCATATTCCTCAAAGGTCACTTCGTATTTGCCAATGGCGAAGTCCCGGACACAAACCCGGTGCCGGCGCTCGTCCTTCCAACGGCCTGCTTCGTCTGGGGGACTGCCCATCTGGAAACAGCCTCCTTCGATGAATACCATCCCTGGCGCAAGTCCCGGTTTTTGAGGATTTCGTTTGCCGGCACCATCGGGCGAGGGCTTTTCACCCCCGTGTGCAATACCGGCCAGCATGAAGACAGCCAGCACTGCGGCCAGCCCGAGGGGCGTTTGCCAGCAGCACCTTCCAAAGCGCATATGGATGTTCATAACCCGACCCCCTCCACCGTCACGAATGTGGGATTCAAGGTCGAATTTTAAGCGGCCTACCTGAATTCAGCCTGAAAAACGCGGGCCCAGGCGAATGGCGGCCCGCAAGAATCTATGGATGGGGGAAAGGGAGGGGCGGTTGTCGGTTGTCGGTTGTCAGACTGTGGTCCGGATGGGGCTTGTGTAACGAGGGGTTGGCTGTGATTCAGGAAGGGCGGGCTGCACCCGCCCTTCCTGAACTGTCATCAATCGTCCCAGTCGCCTTCCGGGCCTTTGTCGGAATCGATGGCGGCGCCCTTTTCCCTGATCTTCTGCTCCGTCCATTCGGCGGGATCTTCGATCCGGGTTCCTTTGGGGCCGATATCATAAGAGCCGGCGTTCAGGATGGTCTCTATGGCCAGCGGCGCCGTGTCCTGGGCGTTGAAGACATCCACCAGCAGATGATGCACGAAGTCCTCCACCCGCTTGATCATGCGCTCCCGAACTTCGGCCGGCTGGCCCAGGAGCCTGTTTTCGAAGGGCAGATTGAGCTTTTTGTAATCCCCCTTCTTCAGCCCCTTTGAGTCCGCATAGGCCACCATTTCGGCCCAGACATCCTCCTGCACGCCTTCGTTTTTGATCTTTATGAATTGGCCGTTTTCGTCCAGGATGGCGTTTCCGTAGTCGTTCACTTCCAGCCCCCAGGAGATCATTTGCAGGGCGGTGGCCACGTTGGCCTTGGTGGTCTTTGTCCTGGCCGCGATTTCGCGCAGGCGCTCCGAGCTGTTGCCCGATGTGCCATGCTGGGCGCCCGAGATCTTGTAGGGGGCCAGGGCATCGTGGATCTCCTTGGTCAGGCCGACCTGAATGCCCGCGGCGCTGGCCTCGAGGCCGTGGGTGGTGCCGTTGTTCAGCGCAATCCAGTCCGGATGGATATCGTGGGCGTTGAGCCCCTGGATGAGGAACAGGGCCTCTTCCGGCGTGGAAAGCCCGGCCTTCCCCTTGATCTCCCCCACCTCGGTTTCATAGCCCGCCCAGGCGGGGATCAGGGGATTGAGCCGGATGCTGGCCAGGAGATTGTCCGTATCCGGGAGATGGGAAGCATCGATGGCGATGGAGGTGATGCCCGCGTCGAACATGGACGGGATCTCGTCCTGTGCCCTTTCGATATCCGCTTCGCCCTTGATGCCGTAATGATCCGCATGGATGGCCACCGGCACGGTGATGCCCATTTCGTTACAGGCCGCATCCACCTGCCGGGCCATGTTCCAGAGGCTGGTGGGGCAATAGGCATTGGCGCCGCCCTCGGATTTCGCGATTTCGATAATCAGGGCGGCATTGGCCCGCTGCGCCGCCCTGAGGGATCCGCGAATCACGAAGCTGTTCCTGCCATTGGCCGCGATGGATATGGCCTTGCCCTTGGCCAGCATGGCGCGGTCGATCACCTTACCGCTGACCAGCAGGGCCTTCGAGTAGGGAAAGAGTTTTACCACATTGGGCGGGCGCCCGATTTCAAGGGCTTTCAGATAATCTGCCGAGAATTCTGTCATTTCCGTCTCCATACATTGGGAACAGGGGGATAGGATGGGTCGTTCAGTTTACTTTGATCAACTCGATATCAAAGATCAGGGTGGAGTCAGGCCCGATAACCGCCCCGGCGCCACGCGGGCCGTAGGCGAGATCAGAGGGGATATACACCTGCCACTTGGCGCCCTCTTTCATCATCTGGAGTACCTGGGTCCAGCCCGGAATCACCTGATTCACCGGGAAGGAGGTGGGCTTGTTGCGCTTGTAGGAACTGTCGAATTCAGTGCCGTCGATAAGGGTGCCGCGGTAATGGACGGAAACGGTGTCGGTCTCTTTCGGCTTGATTCCGGTGCCCTCTTTTATGACCTTGTATTGCAGGCCGTTTTCCAGCTCTATCACGCCCGGCTTGTTCTTGTTTTCGGCCAGGAAGGCCTTGCCGGCCGCTGCATTCTCTGCGCCGGCCTTCTGCTTGGCCGCGGCCTGCTCCTCCTGGAATTTCTTCATGACCGCGGCGGCCTGCTCGCCGCTGAGCCGCGGCTCGGCGCCGCTCAGTCCCTCCTGGATCGCCTGGGTCATGGTCTCCATGTCGATATCGAAGCCCTGCTGCCTGAGTTGGCTGCCAACCTGAAAGCCCATTACATAACTGACCTTTGCCTTGTCAGTGTCCAGCGAAGGCCCTGCGGCATATGCAGTTGCGCTGAGGCCCAGCAATAAAATAAAAACCCGGTATGTCGATTTCATAAAATTTTCCAGTATTGTCAAATGAAGAAGTGAATGGCGCCAGCCGGATTATCCCATCTTACACCATTCTTATGCCACAGCCGGGAACAGGCGGAAGAAGTTATCCCAGGTGGCGCCGGCCAGTGTTTCCCGGTCAATGCCCCGTACTTGCGCCAGGCAATCGGCCACATGGCCCACATAACGTGGATAATTGGGTTTGCCGCGGTGGGGAACGGGGGCCAGATAGGGGGCGTCCGTTTCGATCAGGATACGCTCCAGCGGCACTTTTCTGGCCACATCCCGCAGATCATCGGCGCTGCGGAAGGTGATAATGCCGGAAAAAGAGATATAGAAGCCCATGTCCAGGGCCTTTTGGGCCATATCCCAGTCCTCGGTGAAGCAGTGCATGACGCCGCCCACCTCATCGGCCCGCTCTTGCTGCATGATCCGGATGCTGTCCCCGCAGGCTGCGCGGCTGTGGATGATCAGGGGCTTGTTGCAGGCCCTGGCGGCGGCGATGTGGCGCCGGAAGCGCTCACGCTGCCACTCCAGTTCACCGCCGCTGCGGAAATAGTCGAGCCCGGTTTCACCAATGGCCACGTTCTTGGGGTGCGCCGCCAGCGCCACCAGTTCTTCCGGTTCCGGTTCACGGCGGTGCTGCTCGTTGGGATGAACCCCCGCGGAGATGGAGATCTGGGGATGCTCTTCCACCAAGGCCAGCATCTCCGGGTAACTTTCCATGTCGATGGAGACGCACAGCATATGCCCCACCCCGTCCTTGCGGGTCTCGTCGAGCAGGGCCGGAAAACTGCCGCCATAGGGCGTCAGGTCGAGTCTGTCCAAATGGCAGTGGGAATCTACGAGCATAAGAAAGGCGGTTCAGGGTCTGCAGTTACCAGTCGACTGTTGGACAGACACAGAATCCAAACCCGCTGTCCGTCAACTGTAAACCGTCAACCGCAAACTCTTTGATTACATGGTGTGGGTGGGCCGGTCTGATTTCAATGCGCCGCCGAGATAGCCCTCGATCTTGTTGCGCGCCGCGCCATTGTCCTGGTCGCTGAACTGGACGCCGATGCCCGCGGCCCGATTGCCTTCCGCCCCCATGGGCGTGACCCAGATGATCTTGCCGGCCACCGGAATACGCTCGGTCTCCTCCATCAGGGTAAGCAGCATGAACACTTCGTCGCCGATTTTGTATTGTTTGTTGGTGGGGATGAAAAGACCGCCATTCTTTACAAACTGCATATAGGCGGCATACAGGGCATTCTTGTCCTTTATGGTGAGGGAAAGGATGCCTTGCCGCCCGCCAGCCAGCATATTCGGTTGATTCATGTGTTTTCTCGGACACCGGAAGCAGTCTTGCTGTTGGCCCAGGCCAGCAAAAGACTTTCCAGCAACATCAGTGTGTTAAGTTGCGAACCAAGGGTCCGGTTTGCGTCATAGACCCGGTCCAGCATGCCATGGAGCACTTTAAAGTCTAGCCCCTGCGCCATGGACTGCAAACGCGGGCGCTGATCCGGATTATACAGGACCGGCGGCTGCGCCCCGGATTTGAGCCGGAGCATATCGATCAGCCACCCGGCCATCCAGTTCAGCACCCGGGGGAGATCCAGTTTCTCCCATCGCCCGGCGATGGCCACCGGATCCTGCTCGCCTTTGAAGGCCGCGTAAAATTCATCGGCCATAAGGGCCCTTTCTTTAAGGATTTCGGCCTGCGCAAGGGCCCTGGCCTGCAATGGCGCACCACTGGCCAGGGCAAGCAGCAGTTGCGGGTCGCCCTGGCCAATCTGGCCGCCGAGCCACTCCATCGCTTGATGGCGGGGCGGAATCGGGAAAGTCACCCGCTGGCAGCGGCTGCGGATGGTGGCGGGCAGGCGGCCGGGCCGGCTGGTGACCAGGATCATGAGGGTCCAGGGCACAGGTTCTTCCAGGGTCTTGAGCAGGCTGTTGGCCGCCGCCGTATTCATGGCGTCCGCGGGTTCGATGACGATGACCCTGTAACCGCCGGCCTGGGTCGTCAGCGCGCCTTTATCCACCAGCCCCCGGATGACGTCGATCTTGATGGCCTTGCCCGCCTCTTCGGGCTCGATGCAGATGAAGTCGGGGTGATTGCCGACCTGGAACAGATGACAACCACGGCAATGCCCGCAGGGGGCGCCGGACTCATCCGGGGACGCACAAAAAAGCGAATGCGCGAAGGCATCGGCAAATTGGCGCTTGCCCAGGCCCCCGGCGCCCGCAAGCAGCAGGGCGTGGGGCAGCCGCCCCGCCCCCCGGGCCGCCTGCAGGCGGCTCCAGATATCCCGGTGCCAGGGCAGAAGTTTCGCTTCCCCGGGCATGCTCATTCAGGGGCAGGCTCCCAGAAAATCCCGTACCGCCGTCTTGATTCGGGCCTGCACCTGCGGCAGCGGCAAGGATGCGTCGATGAGCTTCACCCGGCCCGGCTCCGCCGCGGCGATATCGAGATAGGCCCGGCGCACACGTTCGAAAAACCGGGCGGCCTCGGTCTCGAACCGGTCGGGCGCGGAGCGGTTGCCGGCCCGCTCCAGCCCCGTCTGCACCGGCAGATCCAGGACCAGGGTCAGGTCCGGCCTGAGGCCGCCCTGGACCCACTCTTCCAGCACCCGGATGCGCCCGGCGTCGATACCGCGACCGCCCCCCTGATAGGCGTAGGTTGCATCGGTAAAGCGGTCGCACAGAACCCAGGTCCCGCCCTCCAGCGCCGGGCGGATCTTGCGGGCCAGATGTTCCGCCCGGGCGCCGAACATGAGCAGCAGTTCGGTTTCAGGTGCCATGCCGTCGTGCCTGTGGTCCAGCAGCAGTTCCCGGATGGCCTCCCCCAGGGGGGTGCCCCCCGGTTCCCGCGTGAACAGCACCTCCCGGCCGGCATCCTCCAGCAGCCCCCGGATCAGCTCGAGGTTGGTGCTTTTGCCCGCCCCTTCTATACCCTCAACAGTAATAAATTTACCTGAATTTTCCACTGGTTATGATTATTTCTTCAACTGATACTTACGGACTGCTTCATTGTGTTCGTCCAGGGTGGCGGAGAAGTAATGACTGCCGTCTCCCCGGGCCACGAAGTACAAGCTGGCGCCCGGCGCCGGATGCAGCGCCGCGCGGATGGCATCAGCGCCGGGCATGCAGATGGGGGTCGGGGTGAGCCCCCGGTTGAGGTAGGTATTGTAGGGGGTATGGCGGTTTAAATCACGCCGCCGGATGTTGCCGTCAAACGAATCCCCCATGCCATAGATCACGGTGGGATCGGTCTGCAATCTCATGCCCCTTTGCAGCCTGCGGATAAAGACGCCGGCGATCTCCGGCCGCTCCCGGGGCAGGCCCGTCTCCCGCTCTATGATGGAGGCCAGGATCAAGGCCTCATAGGGGGTTTTCAGGGGCAGCCCCTGGTCCCGTTTTTCCCATTCCAGCCGGAGGAAGCGATCCATGGCGTTGTAGGCCCGCTGCAGGAAAGCCACGTCCGTGGTGCCCCGGGGGAAATGGTAGGTATCCGGGAGGAAGCGGCCCTCCGGATGTTCACCCTCATGGCCGAGGCGGCGCATGATTTCCCCATCCGGCAGGCCTTGGAGGGTGTGCTTCAGGGCCTCATGGCCGTGCACGGCCTGCATGACCTGGCGGAAGGTCCAGCCCTCCACCAGGGTCAATGCATGGCTGACCACCCTGCCCGCGGCAATCTGGTCCAACAGCATACGCGGCGTCGTGCCGGCGGCAATGCGGTACTCCCCGGCCTGGAGGCGGCTGGCCCGGCCCTCCCAGCGGGCGAGCAGCCGCAGGTAAAGGGCGTTTTTGAGAACCTTTTTGCGTTCCAGCTCCGCCGCCAGGGTCGCCACCGAGCTGCCGGGCTCCAGGATGTAAAGGATGCCTTCCCCGGGAAGCTCCAGCGGTGCATCCGCAAAATGGCGAAAATCCATCATCAGCCAGGCGGCCAGCAGGCTGAGCGAAAAAACCAGGATTCCAAGCAGTCGATGCGGCATGCTAAAAAATCTCAGGCGCTGAATCCCCGCGCCATGACGGCATCGATGAGTGGGGAGGGTACGGCGTCCGGCCGGAATTCCCGGCCGTCCACCTCCTTTACGGGCCAGATGCCAATGAGGGAGTTGGACAGGAACAGGGCGTCCGCGCTCCACAGCTCGGCCAATGGGATATCCCTCTCCTCCACCGGCATGCCCAGGGAGGACCCAATCTCCATGATGAGGGACCGCATGACGCCGGCCGTGCCGCAGCGGCTGAGATCGGGCGTCGACAGGCGGCCTTCCGTCACCACGAACAGGTTGGTCATGGTCCCTTCGACGACCCGCCCGGCGGGATCCAGCATGAGCCCCTCGGCGACGGCGGGATCCTCCCACTCCGACCGCGCCATCACCTGCTCCAGCCGGTTCAGGTGCTTGATTTGCGCAAGCGCGGGATTGGACCCCAGGGGGGTGGCGCAGACGCGGATGGTCACCCCGGTTTCCCGCAGGGTTTCCGGATAATCCGGCCAGGGGGACGAATGAAGGACCCGGTTGGGGCGGGCCTGCACCGGCGGCCGGTAGCCCCGCCCCCCCGGCCCGCGGGTGATGATGATTTTCAGGACACAGCGGTCTTGCTGCGCGATTTCGGCCATGGCCTCGGCAAACAGCCGCCCTGGGTCCGGGGCGGGAATCCCGAGGCGGATACAGCCCCGGTTCAGGCGCTCCATATGCCGCTCCCACAAACAGGGGCGGCCCTGCCTCACGGCAATGGTTTCAAACAGACCGTCGCCATACTGAAATCCACGATCGACGGCGCTTATCCAGTCTGTTTGTCGGCCGTTAACCCGCATTTCTCACCAGGATTTGGATTTTTGGGGCAAGCTGGCGAAGCAGGTTGGACGATCGGCCGCCGAAGCATAGCCGTAGCTATGATTCAAGGCTGATCGTTCAAGATGCGAAGCCAGATTGATGGAATACATCCCTG